>JBPEWY010000078.1:0-51296 GCA_052032225.1 Flavobacteriaceae bacterium | reverse complement strand
CCTTTTATAGATAAAGACAGAGTTTTGCATGATGACATAGAAAATGCCATTAGCTTTATAAAAAAGCTACCTATAGAGGAGCCAAAAAGGTAATACAAAGTAAACTAAGCCGATTGGCTTTTAGCAGTAATTACTTTTTCTGAAACCCAAGCTTCTGCTTCTTCTATTGTATTAAATTGTTTAAAAAAGTTTTTAAAGAACAGCTTTTCTGTTTTTGCGGTAAGCTCATTTAAAGGATTTTTAGATACTACAGCAAAAGCAATAAAAGTTCGTCTGTCTTCTTCAGAGAAAGCATTATAAATTGTTGGATTTACAGAATACGAATTAATTCTGTACGAAATGTAACCATAAGGTTTTCCTGCAAAATGTTCTCGGCAAAGGTCTAAAAGTGTGTTGTTTTCTTCTTCGCTAAGAGTAATTCCTTCGTTCATTACGCCAATTGCAAAATGCTCAAAAAAGTAGAGCGTTCCAAAAGGCAATTCATGTTCGTGTAACGCATTCATACTTTGGGGCATTAATTTAAGGGCGCAAATTTAATAATTTTAAAGCAATCTATAAAACGTTATGCGCTTTTACTCAGCAATTTAACTTTTTCTTCTATCCAAAGTTGTGCGTCTTCTACATCAATAAAATGTTCAAACTCTCGCTCCCAAAAAAGTTTTTCTACTTCTAAACTTAACTTATTAAGTGGATTTTCTGAAACCACAGCAATAGCTACAAGATTAGTTTCTTGTGCTGTATCTATGTAAACATGAGGATCTACAGAATATGAATGAATTCTGTACGAAATATAACCATAGGGTCTATCGCTAAAATGTTTTCTTGAAACTTCTAATAGTTTTTGATTTTCTTCTTTACGAAGCGCTACGCCTTCATTCATAATACCCATGGCAAAGTGTTCAAAAATAAACATTGTACCGAAATCAAATTCATATTTTGCTACCATAGTTTAAAAGGGTATTATAGTGTTTTTGTTTAACTAAACACAAAATACAATTTAGTATGTTGGTTAAAAAATAAATGATGTGAACAAGCAATAAAGTGTTGTGAATGTAAAAAGAATGTAGGTTAGTTTAAGAGGCTTTGTGCCCAAGACACTGCTTCATGTAAAGTTTTATGAAGTGTCATTGGCTTTTTAAAAAAGTGTTTTTCAATAATGATATTGTGGGCATCTACTTCTTTATCTGAGACAATGGCAATGCCTTTTAAATTTTCTAATAAAAATATTTGAGTGTATAAAGTGGGATCTACAGCGTACGAATTTTTTCTAATAGTAATGTACACAAATGGTCTATATCTAAAGTGGATTTCAGATATGCCTACGAGCTCAAAAGCACGTTCTAGAGTTAGCGTAATACCTTCGTTTAAAATGGCAACCATGTAGTTATCATAAACAGTTACTTTGCCAATATCAAGCGTATAGGTTTTTACTACTCCATTACCATGTGAAGCAGCAACTTGCATCATTTTAATAGTGTTCATTAACGTAAATTAAAAATACTACTAAAAGCTACCTTGCTGAAAAAAATTAGATTAACGGCAGTTTTATAGTTTGCAATACCTTTTTTAACAATAATTAAGACCAATTTAATTTTTTCTCAATGGCTTTAATCATAAGCTCTGCAATATCTTTTTGTGTAGCACGTTCAATTCCTTCTAACCCCGGAGAGGAGTTTACTTCGAGTAAAAGCGGACCTTTATCTGATCTGATAATATCTACACCAGCAACTTGCAATCCCATAGCTTTGGCTGCCATAACGGCAACTTTTCGCTCTTCTTTGGTTATTTTAATTACAGATGCTGTACCACCTAAATGTATATTTGCTCTAAACTCTCCCGGAGGCGCTTGTCGTTGCATTGCAGCTACTACTTTACCGTTTATCACAAAACACCTAATGTCTTTACCGTTGGCTTCTTTAATAAATTCTTGAACCAAAATGTTGGCATTTAAACTTTTAAAAGCATTTATAACACTCTCTGCTGCTTTTTTGGTTTCTGCTAAAACAACACCTTTACCTTGTGTTCCTTCTAATAATTTTACTATTAAAGGAGAGCCACCAACCATTTTTATTAAATCATTGGTGTCTAATGGAGAATTGGCAAAACCGGTTGTTGGTATTTTAATACCGTGATTTAAAAGCAACTGTAATGAAAAAAGCTTGTCTCTAGATTGCCCGATGGCTTGCGCATTATTTAAACAGTATACATTTAACGATTCAAACAAACGTGTAAGGGCACAGCCATAAAACGTCATGCTTGGTCTAATTCTGGGTATTACGGCATCTAAATCGTTAAGAATTTTGCCGCCTCTGTAATGTATTTCTGGAGTTACGGCATCTAACTTCATGTAGCACTGTTTTATATTAAAAAAGTGCATATCGTGTCCTAAACGTTCTCCGGCTTCTATAATTCTTTTATTACTATATAATTCCGGATTACTGGCTAAAACACCAATTTTTAACCCTTGTTTTTTGGTAGGTTTTAATTTGTATTTACTGTCTATTTCTTCGTCAGAAAAACTACCTTGTAAAAAACTACTTTCGGGGTCTACCAGCATTTTTCCTACCATTGCCTCTCTACCCAAAAGCATTCTGTACCCCATAGAATCTCTATTGGTTAATGAGATTTCTATATCTGTGGTAAGCTCATTTAGTTTAAGAGTAGTTTTTATTATGTATCTGTTTTCCTTGTTTCCGGTAGAGCTTTTTATAATTCGTTTATCTATAACGGGGGCTTCGCATCTGATTGCTTTTTTCCCGTTATTCTGAATTGGGTACACATCAAAACTAACCCAAGTTTCATTGTTTTTCTGAAAAGGCTGAATGTTTACAGCATGTAGCGCAGAGGTTTTAGCACCGCTATCTACTCGAACTTTTATGGCAGGAATGTGTAATTCGGGTAACGAAACCCATTCTTCACTTCCAACAATTATTTTGTTTTGAAGCATGAAACTATAAAATTCTTAATTGCACCACGAAAGTAGAAAACAATTAGGTTTGTATGTTAATTTAGAATAAAAAAATTAGCAAGTTTTTTAAAGTTTAAATTTTACTAAATAAAAAAGGGCGATTTTAAATCGCCCTTTTTAAACTAAATGTTAGTATTTACGATTCGGTTTTTTTACCGGCTTTTTGGATATCTATTGTAAGCTCATCGGCTTTTTCATCTAAATCCATAAAAATACTATCGCCTTCTTCAAGTTTTGCATTTACAATTTCTTCGGCTAATGCATCTTCAATGTATTTTTGGATTGCTCTTTTAAGCGGACGAGCACCATATTGTTTATCAAATCCTTTTTCGGCTATGTAATCTTTAGCTTTATCACTAAGTGTTAAGTTATAGCCTATGTCTTTAATGCGAGCAAATAACTTTTCTAACTCAATGTCAATAATTTTATGAATATGTTCTCGCTCTAAAGGATTAAACACAATCACATCATCAATACGGTTTAAAAACTCTGGAGCAAAAGCTTTTTTAAGTGCATTTTCTATAACGCTTTTTTGGTGATCTGCTGCTTGTGCTTTTTTAGCAGCTGTACCAAAACCAACTCCTTGACCAAAGTCTTTAAGTTGTCTTGCACCAATATTAGATGTCATTATTATAATGGTATTCCTAAAGTCTATTTTTCTGCCAAGGCTATCGGTTAAATAACCATCATCTAACACCTGAAGTAACATGTTAAACACATCAGGATGGGCTTTTTCTACTTCATCGAGCAATATAACGGCATAAGGTTTTCTTCTAACTTTTTCTGTTAGCTGTCCGCCTTCTTCGTAACCAACATAGCCCGGAGGAGCTCCTATTAATCTGGAAACAGCAAACTTCTCCATGTATTCACTCATATCTATTCTAACCAAAGCATCTTCTGAGTCAAACAGCTCTCTGGCTAATACTTTGGCTAATTGTGTTTTTCCAACACCGGTTTGCCCTAAGAAAATGAATGAGCCAATGGGTTTATTAGGATCTTTTAAACCGGCACGGTTACGTTGAATGGCTTTAGAAACTTTTTCTACCGCTTCATCCTGACCAATAACTTTACCTTTAATTAAATCCGGTAGATTTGCCAGTTTATTACTTTCTGTTTGTGCTATTTTGGTAACTGGAATACCGCTCATCATAGAAACTACTTCTGCAACATTCTCTTCAGAAACAATTTCTCTATGGAGCTTACTTTCTTCTTCCCATTTTTCTTGTGCTGTAGCTAAATCTTTTTCAATTCGTTTTTCATCGTCTCTTAGCTTAGCAGCCTCTTCGTACTTTTGCTTTTTAACTACCGAATTTTTTAGCTCTCTAACTTCTTCTAATTGTTTTTCTAGTTCTAAAATTTGTTTTGGCACTTCCATATTGGTAATGTGCACTCTAGAACCTGCTTCGTCTAAAGCATCTATCGCTTTATCAGGCAAAAATCTATCGGTAATATAACGGTTTGTTAGTTTTACACAGGCTTCAATAGCTTGGTCTGTGTAATCTACATTGTGGTGCTCTTCGTACTTTTCTTTTATGTTATGTAATATCTCTATTGTTTCTTCTATGGTAGTAGGTTCTACCATTACTTTTTGAAATCTACGCTCTAAAGCACCGTCTTTTTCAATATACTGTCTGTACTCATCTAATGTTGTTGCGCCAATACATTGTATTTCGCCACGTGCTAAGGCCGGTTTAAACATGTTAGAGGCGTCTAAACTTCCGGTAGCACCACCGGCACCAACAATAGTATGAATCTCGTCTATGAATAAAATAATATCGTCATTTTTTTCGAGCTCGTTCATTACGGCTTTCATGCGCTCTTCAAACTGACCTCTATATTTTGTGCCAGCTACTAAAGAAGCTAAATCTAAAGTTACAACACGCTTACCGTAAAGAATTCTAGAAACTTTTTTCTTTACAATTCTAAGTGCTAAACCTTCAGCAATAGCGCTTTTACCCACACCTGGTTCACCAATTAATAACGGGTTGTTTTTCTTTCTACGGCTTAATATTTGCGAAACGCGCTCAATTTCTTTTTCTCTACCTACTACGGGATCTAACTTTCCTTCTTCGGCTAGTTGAGTTAAATCTCTACCAAAATTGTCTAAAACCGGAGTTTTAGATTTTCTGGCAGGTTTGCTGCTAGAGCTACCAAAGGGGTTTTCACGACTTTCGTCTCCCGTATCAGGATCATCTGAGAATGATTCTGCAGTTGGAGGTTCTATAAAGTCGTCTTCGTTAGTTATCATAGATTTAAATTGTTCCTTCACAGCGTCGTAATCTACTTTAAGTTTGTTAAGTAATTTGGTTGTGGGGTCGTTTTCATTTCTTAAAATACAAAGCAATAAATGCGCTGTATTAATAGAAGAGCTTTGAAAAAGCTTAGCTTCTAAAAAAGTTGTTTTAAGGGCTCGTTCTGCTTGTCTGGTTAAATGTAGGTTCTTTTTTGTGTTTGCAATAGCGCCAACATTAGGGTTTGCCGGGCTTAATATTTCAACTTTTCTACGTAAAGTGTCTAAATCTACATCCAGAGCATTTAAAATGTTAATGGCTTTGCCATTACCATCTCTTAGCAGGCCAAGCATTAAATGTTCGGTGCCAATAAAGTCGTGGCCCAGCCGTAAAGCTTCTTCTTTACTGTAGGCTATAACGTCTTTTACTCTTGGTGAAAAATTATCATCCATAAATAATACTCCTTTCTGCTATTAAAAATACTAAAACTACAACTAGTTAGACAAAAACCATACCCGAATTCGACTAACTGTAGCTAATAGACAAAAAAAAACGTCATTTTCAAAAAAATTAACATTCTATTTATTAACGAAAAAGTAAATAAAATATGTTGATAAAATGGTTAAATTTTTGAGTTAAAATAGCTTTTAAAAGCTGATAAAATGCGTATATTGGCTCGATTTGTAAACAAAACTTTTTTTAAAAAAGATTCGTATGGCAGAAGGAGAAAAACTTATTCCTATTAACATTGAAGATGAAATGAAATCGGCCTACATTGATTATTCAATGTCGGTCATTGTGTCACGTGCATTACCCGATGTGAGAGATGGTTTAAAACCGGTTCACAGAAGAGTTTTATATGGTATGTACGAACTTGGGGTTTTAAGTAACAGACCCTACAAAAAGTCAGCAAGAATAGTAGGTGAGGTGTTGGGTAAATACCATCCGCACGGAGACACTTCTGTATATGATACTATGGTACGTATGGCTCAAGAATGGAGCCTTCGCTATATGTTAGTAGACGGGCAAGGAAACTTTGGCTCTGTAGATGGAGACAGCCCGGCAGCAATGCGTTATACCGAGGCCAGAATGCGTAAAATATCTGAAGATATGCTGGCCGACATTGAGAAGGAAACGGTAGACCATCAGTTAAATTTTGACGACTCTCTTCAAGAACCTACAGTACTGCCAACCCGTGTACCTAATTTATTAGTTAACGGAGCTTCTGGTATTGCTGTTGGTATGGCAACAAATATGCCACCTCACAACCTATCTGAAGTAATAGATGGTATTGTTGCTTATATAGATAACCACGATATAGAAATAGATGAATTGATGGAGCACGTTAAGGCTCCAGATTTCCCTACCGGAGGTATAATTTATGGTTATGACGGAGTTAGAGAAGCATTTAAAACCGGTAGAGGAAGAATTGTAATAAGAGGTAAAGCTACCTTCGAGGAAGTTCAGGGTAGAGAGTGCATTGTAGTAACAGAAATTCCGTATCAAGTTAACAAGGCAGACATGATTAAAAAGACTGCCGACTTAATTAACGATAAGAAAATTGACGGAATTGCTACCATCAGAGATGAATCAGATCGTAACGGAATGCGCATTGTATATGTGCTTAAGCGCGATGCTATACCAAACATTGTACTTAATACTTTATATAAATATACTGCTTTACAATCTTCATTTAGCGTAAATAATATTGCGCTTGTTAATGGTAGGCCTCAGCTTCTTAACCTTAAAGACATGATTCATCACTTTGTAGACCACCGTCATGATGTGGTTGTTAGACGTACAAAGTATGAGTTAAGAAAGGCCGAAGAAAGAGCCCATATTTTAGAAGGATTAATAATTGCTTCAGATAATATAGACGAAGTAATTGCCTTAATCAGATCATCATCTAATGCAGACGAAGCTCGTCAAAAACTAGTTACGCGCTTTGAGCTGACAGAAATTCAGGCGAAAGCCATTGTAGAAATGCGCTTACGCCAGTTAACCGGCTTAGAGCAAGATAAATTAAGAGCAGAATACGAAGAGTTAATTAAAACCATAGAAGACTTAAAAGATATCTTAGCTCGTAAAGAGCGTAGAATGGAAATTATAAAACAAGAGCTTCTTGAAATTAAAGATAAGTATGGTGATGAAAGACGCTCTGCTATAGAGTATGCCGGAGGCGATTTAAGCATTGAAGATATGATTCCGGATGAGCAGGTGGTAATTACCATTTCTCATGCTGGTTACATTAAAAGAACACCACTTACAGAGTACAAAACTCAAAATAGAGGAGGAGTTGGGCAAAAAGGCTCTTCTACCAGAAACGAAGATTTCCTTGAGCATTTGTTTGTGGGAACAAACCACCAATATATGCTTTTCTTCACGCAAAAAGGAAAATGTTTCTGGATGCGTGTTTTTGAAATCCCTGAAGGAAGCAAAACATCTAAAGGACGAGCCATACAAAACCTTATAAATATTGAACCGGACGATAAGGTTAAGGCATTTATTTGCACACAAGACCTTAAAGACCAAGAGTACATAAACAGCCACTATGTAATAATGGCAACTAAAAAGGGTACTGTTAAGAAAACTCCGTTAGAGCAGTATTCACGTCCGCGCCAAAATGGTATAAATGCCATTACAATTAAAGATGGCGATGAGCTTTTAGAAGCTAAACTAACTACCGGTAACAGTCAAATTTTATTGGCTGTAAAATCAGGAAAAGCCATTAGGTTCGAAGAAAGTAAAACCAGACCTATGGGCAGGAACGCATCAGGAGTTAGAGGTATAACCCTGGCGCATGAAAACGATGAAGTTATAGGCATGGTTTCTGTAAATAATTTTGAGGATGATATTTTAGTGGTTTCTGAAAACGGATACGGAAAACGTTCAAAATTAGATGATTACAGAATTACAAACCGAGGTGGTAAAGGCGTTAAAACTATCTCTATAACCGATAAAACCGGAGAGTTAGTGGCAATTAAAAACGTATCAGACTCAGACGATTTAATGATTATTAACAAATCTGGTTTAACCATTAGAATGTCTGTAGAAGATTTACGAGTAATGGGTAGAGCCACTCAAGGAGTTAAGTTAATCAATTTAAAAGATGATGATTCTATAGCTGCTGTAGCTAAGGTAATGCGTAATGAAGATGATGTAAAAGATATAAATGAGATAGAAGTAAACGATCCTGGCACAGCTCTTGATAATGATAGTGTCGAATCAAATAATTAAATTTGCAAAAACAAACAGAAAAAAAGAAAATGAAAAGAGTTTTAGTTGTAGCTACGGCTATGTTAATTTCAGTAGCAACATTTGCACAAAAAAGTGAATTAAAGGTTGCAGAGAAGGCGTTAAAATCTGGTAAATCATCTGAAGCTAAAGCAGCATTAGAGAGCATTTCGTCTTCTATAGAAAGTGCAGACGATAAGTACAAAGCACAGTACTATTTTTTAACCGGTAAAGTATACCAAGACATTGCAGCAAAAAGTGGAGATGAAACTGCTTTTGATCAAGCAATCTCATCATACAAAAAGCTAATAGAGTTTGAAGCCAACACAAAAAAGCGTTACACAGACGATGCTAAAGAAGCGCTTCAGGCTATGACTGCAGACTTAGTAAACTCTGCTGTAGATGATAACAAGCAAAAAAAGTTTGACGCTGCTGCTAAGAAACTTTATTTAAGCTATACTTTAAGCAAAAAAGATACTATGTACTTATACTATGCAGCTGCAAGTGCTGTAAATGGAGGTGATTATGAGTCTGCATTAAAGTATTACACAGAGCTTAAAGATTTAGGATATGATGGTAGTGAGACTACTTATACTGCTGTTAATGTAGAAACCGGCGAGCGTGAAGCAATGCCAAAATTACAGCGTGATTTAATGGTTAAGTCTGGAAGCTATAAAGATCCTAAAGACGAAAAATCTCCGTCTAAAAAAGCAGAAATTATTAAAAACATTGCTTTTATTTACCAACAACTTGGTCAGGATGAAAAAGCTAAAGCAGCTTTTGATGAAGCAAGAGCAGCTTACCCTGACGATGTAAACTTAATTTTAAATCAAGCAAACTTATATTTTAAGCTTGGAGATAAAGACAAGTTTAAAGAGTTGATGCAAGAGGCAGTAGAAATGGCTCCAGATAACCCAGATTTACATTACAATATAGGTGTAATTAATATGGAACAGGGGAATTATGAAGAGTCCAGGACAGCCTACAGAAAAGCTATAGAATTAAATCCTGAATATGTAAATGCAATTTTAAACTTATCTACATCGTACGTTAACGAAGGAAACTCGTTAATAGACCAAATGAACTCATTAGGAACCAGCAGAGATGATATTAAAAAGTACGATGAGTTAAAGGCTAAAAAAGATAGTTTATTTAAAAGTGCAGCCGAAGTGTTAGAACAAGGATTAGAAAACAATCCTAACAACACTAGCATGTTAGAGCAGCTTAAAAACATATATGGTGCACTTGGTGATACCGAAAATTATAAAAGAATAAAGGCTCTTTTAGAGCAATAATAAAAAAGTATATAGTTTAAAAAAAGGCGCTTTTAAAAGCGCCTTTTTTTATGGGATTATTTTTTTAATTACTCTTAGTTTATGTGAGTATAGTTTGGTATCTACATTAAAAATGCCTGTATGGTCTATTCTATCTATCCTAACTTTTTCTTGACAATGAATCACATAATTGTCTGCCATAATAATACCAACATGAACAATGTTGCCTTCGGCATCATCAAAAAAGGCTAAGTCGCCGGGCTCACTTTCTTCAATAAAACTTAAAACTTCTCCTTGTGTTGCTTGTTCATTTGCTTGGCGTAGTAAGCCATAGCCACTTAAGCTATAAACCAATTGGGTAAAACCTGAAGCATCTATTCCGAAAGGAGTTTTACCTCCAAGCAAGTAGGGTGTATTAACTAAAAGTAGTGCAGAGCTAATTAAATCTTGTCTTGATTTTTTATCTGAAGTGCTTTCGCCTTCAAAGGTATGTTGTAGCAAATCAGTATTACTAATTACACTGCCCATTGGTATAGGCATTAGCCTATTGTTTTCATCAGAAATATAATCTACTAAATTGGTGGTAAGTTGTTTAGAAGCAGTATTAATTGTATTATAGCTATCTTCATCAATTTCTTTGTATTGGCTATTGCTAATCCAACCCTCACAATTATCAAGAGCAATACGAACTTTACTCCAGTGTTTTCTTTTTTCTAAAACTTTAAAGTGTTCACCGTAAAGAAGTTGCGTGACCAGTTGGGTGGCATGATCTGCAGCCACCCTAACCGGTACAATACTTAAATTACAAATTCCGTATTGCATGAAAATTATAGAAACTTACTAGCGTTCTAATACAATAGCCGAAGCACCACCACCACCGTTACAAATAGCAGCAGCACCAAATTTGGCATTATTTTGTTTTAATACATTTAAAAGTGTTACTACAATTCTGGCACCAGAACATCCTAGCGGATGACCTAAAGAAACAGCGCCACCGTTAACATTAACTTTACTGCTGTCTAAGCCTAAAATTTTCATGTTAGCTAATCCAACAACAGAGAAAGCTTCGTTAAACTCAAAGTAATCAATATCGTTAATGCTTAACCCTGCTTTGTCTAAAGCCTTAGGTAGTGCCTTTGCGGGTGCGGTAGTAAACCATTTTGGTTCTTGGGCAGCATCTGCATAACTTTTTATAGTTGCCAGTGGTGTTAAGCCTAATTCTTGCGCTTTTTCTTTGCTCATTAAAACAACGGCAGCTGCTCCATCATTAATAGTAGATGCATTTGCTGCTGTTACAGTACCGTCTTTTGTAAATGCGGGACGAAGATTTGGTATTTTCTCCAGAATTACATTTTTGTATTCTTCGTCTTCAGAAACTACAACCGGATCACCTTTACGTTGAGGTACTTCAACCGGTACAACCTCATCATTAAATTTTCCGGCCTCCCAAGCTGCTGCAGAACGTTTGTAGGATTGTATTGCAAAAGCATCTTGGTCTTCTCTAGAAAAATTATGCTCAACAGCACATAAATCGGCGCACACACCCATTGCGTTTTTATCGTATGCATCAACTAAGCCGTCTTTTTGCATTCCATCTTCTAAAGTGGTTGGGCCAAATTTAAGACCACGGCGCATATAAGTGTAATGCGGAATAAGACTCATATTTTCCATTCCTCCGGCAACTACAACATCTGCATCGCCAAGAGCAATGGCTTGTGCTCCTTGCATAATAGCTTTCATACCAGAAGCACATACTTTATTTACTGTAGTACAAGGTACAGTATCTGGAATACCGGCATAAATTGCAGCTTGTCTTGCTGGTGCTTGTCCTTCTCCGGCTTGCACCACATTACCCATTAAAACCTCATCTACATTTTTAGGATCTAAACCAATTTTTTGTAAAGCTCCTTTAATGGCAACAGCGCCTAATTTTGGAGCAGGTATCGTAGAAAGCGCTCCCATAAAGCTACCTATGGGGGTTCTTGCTGCAGATACAATAACTACTTCTTTACTCATTTTATAAAATTTTCTGTTTGCGAATTTAGGTATTTTATAGTGATATTCATAAAACAACAAGAGCTATGTAGTAGCTACCCGGCTATTTTTTCTATTTTTGAGAAGGTTAATTTTAAACAATGCAAAAAACACTCGATAAAGTTTACCGTAACCAGTCGTTTATTTACAAAGTATTTCTGTACGTTGCCTCAATATTTTTAATTGTTTACTTATTTCCTAAGGGAGGTAAGTTTAAGTACGAATTTCAGAAAGGAAAACCATGGCAATATGAAAATTTTTACGCTCCTTTTGACTTTGCTATTAAGAAATCTGAAGAAGAGATAGCTCAAGAAAAAATTAATATTAAAAACAATTTAATACCCTATTATACGTATCAAAAAGAGGTTGTTACAAAGGTTCAACAAAATTATGAAAACCAATTTGAATCTGTTTTTTCTGCCTCAGAATTAACCGGAATTGAACAACAACGCCTTTTTACTGCCGGCCAAGAAATAATTAATACCGTTTACAAGTATGGAATGCTTGCAGATGCTTCGGGTTTTAACAACCAAACACATGTTTATTTGCTTAAAGGTAATGAAGCTGTTTTAGTGCCGGTTGAAGAATTTTTTACTATGAGCAAGTTAGAAAAGGTGCTTCAGGAGGTGTTGTCTGCTTATAATTTAACATCATACAAACAGCCGTTTTTTAATATATTTTTTCAACTTTTAAAACCTAATGTAGTTTACGATGATGCGCTTACTCAACAAGAGTTAGACGAAGAGTTAGCTACGATTTCTACCATTAGAGGAAATGTAGATGCCGGAAAACTCATAATCGCCAAAGGAGAAGTAGTAGAAGGTGAACGCTATCAAATGCTGGTTTCTTTAAAAGAAGAATTTGAGTCTGAGCTTTGGAGCGACACCAATTACACCGTTATTTTAATTGGTTACACGCTACTGGTGGCATTGGCATTAATAATGTTGTTTTTGTTCTTAAAAAAGTATCGTCCCAAGATTTTTGAGCACAACACCAAAGTAACATTCATATTCGTAAACATCATGCTAATGGTGTTTTTAACTACACAAATTGTTAAGTTTAACGCTAATTATGTTTTTGTAGTACCACTCTGTATTTTACCATTAATCTTAAAAGCATTTTTTGATGCCAGATTAGGATTGTTTGCTCATGTACTTACCGTGCTCATTTTAGGGTTTGTAGTACCAAATAGTTTTGAGTTTATTTTCTTGCAGATTATAGCAGGTATCGTAACTATATTAACGGTTTCTGAGCTTTATAAAAGAGCCAATTTATTTATATCGGTAGGGCAAATTACCTTTATTTACATTGTTTCTTATTTTGCGTTTCATGTAATTCAGGAGGGAACATTTAAAAATATTGAGTGGATTGTTTTCGGATATTTTATTTTAAACGGATTAGCAACACTATTTGCACAACCTCTTATTTACATTTATGAAAAAATATTTGGATTAGTTTCTGATGTTTCCCTTTTAGAATTATCAGATACCAACTCTAAACTATTAAAAGAATTAGCAAATAAAGCTCCAGGAACGTTTCATCACTCTTTACAAGTAGCCAATTTAGCCGAAGCAGCAGCAAATGAGGTTGGAGCCAATGCAATGTTAGTTAGAGTAGGAGCACTTTACCATGATATTGGTAAGATGAAAAACGCTCGCTATTTTACAGAAAACCAAGCAACTAATATTAATCCGCATGATGAGCTAGACCCTTCAGAGAGTGCCAAAATTATAATTAACCATGTAATAGAAGGAATAGAAATTGCACGAAAAAACAAGATTCCTGATAGGGTGATAGATTTTATAAGAACACATCATGGCACATCTGTAGTATACTATTTTTACAAAAAAGAAGAGGCAAACAAAAGTGATGTTAATATAGAAAACTTCAGATATCCCGGGCCTATCCCTTTTTCTAAAGAAACTGCAATTTTAATGATGTGTGATGCAGTAGAAGCCGCATCTAAAAGCCTAAAAAATCCAACGTACCCTGTAATTGATGAATTTGTTGAGAATATTATAGACAATCAAATTAATGACGGACAGTTTCTGAATGCTAATATTACTTTTAAAGAAATACAAGCCATAAAAAAGGTATTAAAAAAGAAACTTACCAATATCTATCATTTGCGAGTAGAATATCCTGAATAACAGAAAGTATAGGTTTTTAGGATAAAAAAATTAAAAAAATAGTTGCGTTCTTTAAGTTGAACTACTACATTTGCATCCGCAAATAAAAACTGTACGTTCTAATAACAAAATAGGAGAGGTGCCAGAGTGGTAATGGAGCAGATTGCTAATCTGTCAACGCGTAAGCGTTGCCCGGGTTCGAATCCCGGTCTCTCCGCTGTTTTACGGGGTGTAGCGTAGCCCGGTTATCGCGCTTGGTTTGGGACCAAGAGGTCGCAGGTTCGAATCCTGCCACCCCGACAAATGGTTGCGTAGCTCAGCTGGATAGAGCATCTGCCTTCTAAGCAGACGGTCGCAGGTTCGAATCCTGCCGCAATCACAGAAAACCTCAGCATTTGCTGAGGTTTTTTTGTTTGTATACACAAGTTTACTTTCATTATCAGCTATAAGCTTCCTTTAAAATTTAAAAAACCTTCTGTTTTTGTATTTTTAATGTATGAGATTACTTGTAATATTTTTAATAGGCGTGTTGTTGCTTTCTTGTAAACAGTCTAATTCAAAAAAAACAAAAAACACAAACACACTACAAATTAATGAGGTTAAGAGTGATTCTGCAGCTAATAAAAAGAGTAAGAGCTTAGATTTATATTCGCTTCCAGATACATTGTTTGTAAAACTTTCAGATTATAGTGATGCTTTTGTATACGATTTACGTTATGCAACAACCAATAATTTTTTGAAAACCAAAGTGTACGATTGTCCGGAATGTTATGTCAGGGTAGCTACTGCTAAAGCACTGCTTAATGCAGCTAAAGATTTTGCTGATAAAGGACTAAAAATTAAGTTTTTTGATTGTTACAGGCCCAATAGCGTACAATGGAAAATGTGGGAGATTGTGCCAAATCCGCAATATGTTGCAAACCCTGCTAAAGGATCAATTCATAATAAAGGAGGCGCTGTAGATATTACTTTAGTTGATGAAAAAGGAGATGAGTTGCCTATGGGAACTGATTTTGATTATTTTGGACCTCCGGCTCACCACGACTACAAAAACTTACCGGAAGAGGTGTTAGCCAATAGGAAGTTGCTAAAAACTACAATGGAAAAGCATGGTTTTTGGAGCATCAGAACAGAGTGGTGGCATTATAACTTACATGCAGCTTCTAACTATAGTGTTGCCGATTTTAAGTGGGAATGTGCTGATTAAGCTTTTTGACAAATAACAACTATTTTCTGGTTGTTTGCATTGGTGGTAAAAAACAGATAATTGCTACCACCATCTTTAATTTTAAGCTTTTTTTTAAGTACATCTGCTCGTTCAGGGAAGTTCCTTGTGGTAATATTGGCTTGCTTTGGCAGTTGTTTTAAGTTCTTTTTTTTATACTCAAGCACATCTAATATTTTAAAAATTCTTCCCGGAAAATCTGTTTGTATTATGTTGCTTGTGTATAAGTGTGAATGTTTATGTAGTTTATTTAATTTGTAGGATATGGCGATACTGTTAAAAGCTCCGGCTTTTAAAATTGCTGCATTGGGCTCATATAAATATGTTTGTGGTTGGCTGTATTCTGGTGTATATTGAGCTTCGTTTAACAGCGTAAACGCAAATGTTTTGGGTGTAGCGTTTTGTTGTAATTGTACAGCATGAATTGTTACATGCTCCGGGGTGTTGTTAGAAAGTATCCAAAGCAACTCTTTTACTTCGTTTTTTAAAGCAATAACATAAACACTTTCTACATGTTTAAGTTTATTAATTCCTTCTTTAATATCTAATAAAGGAGCAGTTTTTATAATTACTTTAGTTGCTTTCTTTAAAAATATAGTAGTGTTTGCTAAAACATCCGGCTCGCAATCTTCTAATAAAAAAACACGCTCTTTAGTTTTACTTCTTCTTGAGGGGTCTATGTAAATAACATCAAAATTTGAAGATGTATTTTTTAAATATTCTAAACTGTTTTGCTTAATACAACTTACATTTTTTACACCTAAAACATTAAAATTATGCTCTGCTATTTCGGCTAGATGTAAGTTAGCTTCGCAATAAATTACTTCGCTAAATTGGTTTGAAAAATAATAACTATCTACACCAAAACCACCGGTGGCATCAAGCAAGCTTTTTCCGGATACTAATGCTGCTTTAAATTGAGCAGTTGCTTCAGACGATGTTTGCTCTATAGAAAGTTTAGGCGGGTAGTAAATATTACTTTTACTAAACCAGGTAGGCAGCTTATTTTTGCATTTTTGTTTAGATTCTAATTGTTCTAAAACTTCTTGCTTTGTAACACCGTTAAAAGACCATTTTTGTAGCGCTACTGACGAAATGTCAGCATTAATATTTTTTTGTATAAAATCCTGAATACCAGTATTTAACAAGTTTTTATTCAAAGTTTTACTATAAGTTTTTTGTGAGCGATTTCACAATCTTATTTTCGGCTAAAAAAGCTTTTAAAATTACTTTAATTACGGTATAACTTGGCACGGCTACTATCATTCCGACAACACCAAACAGTAATCCCCCAATAATTATTATCAGAAAAATTTCTAACGGATGTGATCGCACGCTATTAGAAAAAATTAATGGTTGACTAAAGAAATTATCAACCAACTGACCAATTAAAAAACCTATAAAAACATAGATTGTTTTAGGTAAAATAACGCTACTAAAATCACTCCCTAAATTGCTGGTCATGGTTAAAACTATCATTAAAAAACCACCCACTAACGGACCCACATATGGTATTAAATTTAATAGGGCACATAAAAATGCAATCACAACGGCATTGTTAATTCCAAAAATTAGTAAAACAATGGTGTAAATAATAAACAGAATTAAAATCTGAAATAGTAATCCAATAAAATATCTAGACAACAAATCTTTAATTTTTGTAAACGATTGTTGTAGCTTTTTTTCTTTATTATCCGGAACAAACACTAAGATACTTTCTTCAAAAAGTTTACTGTCTTTTAAAAAGAAAAATGAAATAAAAATCACAGAAAATAATCCTACACTAAAATTGCCAAGAGCACCTACCAGTGAGTTTAAAAAATTTGGAATTGTATTAAGGTTAAGCCAAGAGAATATATTGGTATTTTGTAAAGTCTCGTTTAAATTTATTTGTTTGCTTTCAAAATAGGCTACTATTTGTTGGTATAAATGCTCTAAATTGGCTTGCATTTCTTGAACATTAAGCAACGAGAGGTTTTTTCCTTGTTGTATCAGTAGCGGTATAAAAAGTGCAATAATTCCGGCTAAAATAGCTACCATCACTACCATGGTTGTAATTACTGCCGGTGTATTTTTAAATTTTAACTTTCTTCTTAAAAACAACACAATTGGTCTGCCAATTAAAGAGACAACAACTGCAATAGCAATGTAGGTTAATACGGCTCTTATTTGATATAAAAAGTAGAGTAAAAGTGCTATTCCGGCAATTATGGCAAAAGCTCGTAATATTCCGTTTGCTATTGTTTTAGAATTCATGCTCCTAATTTAAAAATACATATTGAATTATGTTTGCTCCCATTTGCAACGCTTTTAACCTAACCTCTTCGGGATCATTATGAATTTCCGGATTTTCCCAGCCATCTCCTAAATCACTTTCGTAAGTAAAAAGTAGCAATAACCTGCCGTTATGGGTTATCCCGAAGGCTTGAGGACGTTTACCGTCGTGCTCATGTATTTTTGGCAGCCCATTATTAAAAGTAAACTTTTGATTAAATATTGGGTGGCTTGCAGGTAACTCTTCTAATGTTTTATTCGGAAAAACTTTTTTTAGGGCTTCCTCTAAGTAAGGTCTCATACCGTAATTGTCGTCAATATGTAAAAAACCTCCGGAAAGTAAATAATTCCTTAGATTTTTAGCTTCTTCATCAGAAAAAAATACATTTCCGTGTCCGGTCATGTGAATAAATGGATACTGAAAAATAGCAGCATCACCTACAGCAACAGTTTCGGGTTTGGGTTCTATGGTAGTGCTAATATTGTTATTACAAAAAGCAATTAAATTCGGCAATGCAGTAGGATTTGCATACCAATCTCCGCCACCTCCATATTTTAAAACAGCAATTTTTTGAGCATGTATAGTGCTAACACTAACTAAAAGTATAATTTTTAAAATTGTTTTCATTGTTATTGGTTAATTAAAGCTACGGTGTGGCATGCTACTATGGCTGCTGTTTCTGTTCTTAATCTTGAGTTGCCTAAGGTAACCGGAAGGAATCCTTTTTGTTGAGCCAAAGCAATCTCTTGCTCAGAAAAATCACCTTCAGGACCAATTAAAATAGTGATTTTATGATCTGCTAAAGCTTTTCTTTTTAAAGGTGTTTTATAAGATTCTTCGCAATGCGCTATAAATAATTGCCCTTTGTGTGGTGCAGAAACAAACTCTGCAAAAGGAGTTAATGGGTTTAATTTTGGTAGTTTGCACTGTAATGATTGTTTCATTGCAGACAGTAAAACTTTTTCTAACCGTTCGTGCTTAATCACTTTTCGTTCAGAATGATCACAGAGTATAGGAGTAATTTCATCGACACCAATTTCGGTAGCTTTCTCTAAAAACCACTCAAACCGATCGTTCATTTTTGTTGGTGCTACCGCTAAATGAAGATAGTAATTACGTTCATACTTTTTCTCTGATTTTAGCAATTGCAACATACACTTTTTTGGGTTGTTCTCTACAATTTCTGTAGTAAACAACCAGCCATCGCCATTTGTTACATAAACAGTATCGCCAACATTTTTGCGTAACACTTTTACCAAGTGATTACTTTCTTCTTTGCTTAGAAAAAAAGTTTTAGTGTTTGAGTTGATTTCAGGATGGTAAAAGAGCTGCATAGTTAACCCTTGAGTTTTTAGTTTTTTAGCGCTTATTGCAAAAATAAAATTACTTAAATATTTCTATTTACAAGACTAATTAGAAGAAGTAGCTTCTTTAACTACCACAACGGTTGCTTTATAGCCGGTTGCAAGTAACCATCGTTTAGACGAAATTAAATTCCCTTGGTCATCAAAAACATGAAATTCTGCAGTGTTTGGGCCGGATGTGCCTTGGTTTAGCGCTTCGAAATCAATTTTATTAAACCCGGGCTCTAAAGGCACATTAAAACTGTAAAACTTACCTTGAAGCATTATTTGGGGTTTAACAACCTTGTCGTTAACCAACACCCGAATCATATCTCCGTCTACATACTCGTGATCTCTACACAAAATGTTTACAAACTTACCGTTGCTTTTAATATCTCCTAAAAATTGATTTCCTCTAAAATCAAAATTTACTTGGCTTTCGTGCGTTCTACTTTTAAGCTTTTTTTCTAATTCTTTGCCTCTGTCTCCATATTTAATATCGGGGACAAATTGTATAACATTAGGAGTCTCTAAGGATATATCTATTAGTTTTTTTCTATCGGTATTTGTGTTTGGAAAACCGGAAGGTAAAGTAGTTTCTGCCGGAATTTTAGTGTCTTTCTTTAAGGTATTGGCTTTGGGTAGTTCTTGTGCATAGGAATAAAAAATGCTTCCTAAAACAAAAACAAATAAACAAAGCAGGTCTTTGCTTTTTTTAACACCTAAAACCAACATTTTTTTTAAATTATTTGTGTAAAGATACAAGTAATAGTATTGTAATGCTGTTAATAAATTGCAAAGTTCATGCCAATAGTATGACTTTAAAAACGGGATTGTTAAATTTTATACCGAGCAGTAGCAGTGATTTTCTGATCGGTAAAATTACCCTCTAAATATTTTAAATAACCCACAATTGCAATCATCCCTGCATTATCTGTACAATATTCAAACTTTGGAATGTAGGTTTGCCATCCAAATTTTGTTTCGGCTTCTTTTAAAACTTTTCTTATGCCGGAATTAGCCGATACGCCACCTCCAATAGCAACTTGTTTAATACCGGTTTGGTTTACAGCTTGTTTGAGCTTATCCATTAAAATTTCTATAATGGTGTGTTGTACAGAAGCACATAGGTCTGCAATATTATCTTTAATGAAGTCAGGATTTTTTTGTTGCTCTTTCTGTAAAAAGTAAAGAATAGCAGTTTTTAATCCGCTAAAACTAAAATTTAAATCAGCTACTTTTGGTTTTGGGAAATTAAAAGCTTTTGGGTTTCCTTGTTGCGCATATTTATCTATAAGTGGTCCTCCGGGATAGGGTAAACCTAATAATTTTGCAGTTTTATCAAAAGCTTCTCCTACGGCGTCATCTAAAGTTTCGCCAATTACGTACATATCAAAGTAGTTGTTTACTTTGACAATTTGTGTGTGCCCGCCACTTATGGTCATCGCTAAAAATGGGAATGAAGGTTTTTTAAAACCTGGCTCATCTATAAAATGAGCTAAAATATGAGCTTGCATATGATTTACTTCAATAAGAGGAATTTGCAAACTCAGTGCTAACGATTTGGCAAACGATGTTCCCACAAGTAAAGAACCTAATAAACCAGGGCCACGAGTAAATGCTATGGCAGATAACTGTTTTTTATCGATATTTGCTTTAGCCAACGCTTGGTGAACTACGGGCACAATGTTTTGTTGGTGTGCTCTTGATGCTAATTCAGGAACCACACCACCGTATTCTTCGTGTATTTTTTGGCTTGCAGTTACGTTAGAAAGCATTTTACCATCTAACAAAACAGCAGCAGAAGTATCGTCGCAAGACGACTCAATTGCCAATATATATACGTTTGTTTTTTGCATAAGTGCCCGATTGGAATAAAAATTGTTGTGCAAAGGTAAAACATTAGAGCATATCAAAAAATTTAGAAAAATACTGCTAAGAGTACTGCTCTCTGTAATAGGGTTAATGCTCCTTATTACACTTATTTTATCGTTGCCCGGAGTACAAACTTCTCTCGCAAAATGGGCAACCAACAAGTTAAATACTACCTTTAATACTAATATAACAATAGACCGTTTAAGTGCATCTTTATTTACAGGAAATATGCACTTAAAAGGGGTGTATATAGAAGACTACAAGAAAGATACCCTTATTTATATTGATAAGTTAACTACCTCTTTGGTTAGTGTAAAAAATGCAGTAGATGGCAAGTTAAATTTTGGAAAAATAAAAATTAAAAAACTAAAACTTAATATTAAAACATACCAAGGAGAAACAGATACAAATTTAGACGTTTTTATAGCTAAGTTAGACGATGGAAAACCTGCTTCCGGCGATCCTTTTTTATTAACAGCTACCTCGGTACTTATAGACGATGGTATTTTTAAACTTTATGACCAGAATTTAAATGAACCTCAGATTTTAAACTTTACAAAACTTAATACAGAAGTAACAGATTTTAAGATTTTAGGCCCGGATGTAACAACACAAATAGAACGTTTGTCTTTTTTACATCAAAACGGATTACCTGTAAACAATTTATCAGCCCAATTTGCGTATTCAAAAAAGAATATGATTTTTAATAATTTGTTTATTGTTACTCCGGAATCTAACCTAAAAGGAGATTTAATTTTTTCGTATAACAGAGAAGATTTTAAAGATTTTGTAAACAAAGTACACCTTACCGGAAATTTTAAAGAGTCTGTATTATCGTTTAACGAAATCAATAAATTTTATAACGAATTTGGAGCTACCAAAAAAGTAGCGTTTTCTGCTAAAATAGATGGTGTTTTAAACAATTTTACAGCAACTAATTTAGATTTAACCTCAGAAAACACTCAAATTAAAGGAGACTTTATCTTTAAAAATATTTTTAAAGATGCAGACAACTTCTCTATGCAGGCAGACATTAATTACTTGTCTTCTAACTACTATCAATTAAAAGAGCTTTTACCTAATATTTTAGGAAATACACTACCTACATCGTTCGAGAAATTTGGTCAATTTAGCATATCCGGTACAACCTTAGTTACTACACACAATATAAAGGCCAAATTAAATCTGTTTACAGACTTAGGAACCTGTTTTTCTGATTTGTCGCTTACTAATATAGACAACATAGATAACGCCTCGTATGTAGGGTACGTTTCTATGCAAGACTTTAATATTGGGGCTTTTATAAACGATGAAAACTTAACTTATGCGAGTTTTGATTTTGAAGTAGATGGAAAAGGATTTACCCAAAAAACACTAAACACAGAGGTTGTTGGAAAAGTTTATAGCCTTGTTTGGAGAGGGTATGATTATAATAACATTGAGGTTTCGGGAGTATTAAAAGATCAGCTTTTTGATGGAAATTTAGTTGTAGACGATTCAAATTTTAAAATGAATTTTAAAGGGCTGGCCGATTTATCTCAAGAAAACAACAAATTTAATTTTATTGCTCAAGTAGATTATGCCAATCTTAAAGCAATGAACATTATTAAAAAAGATAGCGTTGCTGTTTTTAAAGGTAATGTACAAATGGATATAGTGGGTAACTCTATAGACAATACAGCCGGTACAATAACTTTTAAACAAACTAATTATACCAACCCAAACGACAGCTATTATTTTAATGATTTTAACGTTGTTTCTACTTTTAAAGAAGACGGAAGCAGAGAAATTGTTATAAACTCACCAGATATAGTAACCGGAACCATAAAAGGAAAATTTAGCTATAAAGAAATTGGTAAACTGGTTCAGAACTCAGTAGGAAGTATTTATACCAACTACAGTCCGCATAAACTATCTAAAGGGCAGTATTTAGATTTTAATCTAAAAATTTACAACAAGATTATAGAAGTTTTTTATCCTGAATTAGAATTAGGAAAAAATACTGCAATAAGAGGAAGCATGAATGCAGATTCCGGCGATTTTAAGTTAAACTTTAAATCGCCAAACATACAATGGGAAGGTAATAAGTTTGAAGTTGTAGATGTTAAAATAGACAATAAAAACCCAATTTTTAACACCTACGTTGCCGTAAATACTATAGATACAGATTATTACAAGGTTTCTGATTTTAATTTAATCAATACCTCATTAAAAGATACACTGTTTTTTAGAACAGAATTTAAAGGAGGCAATAATTTAGAAGATGTTTATAATCTTAACTTTTACCACACTTTTAATGAAAATAACAGATCGGTAGTAGGATTAAAAAAATCTGATGTAACCTTTAAAGGTTTTAAATGGTATTTAAATAAAAACAACGATAGTAAAAATAAGGTTGTATTTAATAAAACGCTAGATTCTATTAAAATAGAGCGTTTAGTTTTAAGTCATAATAACGAACAAATAGATTTAAAAGGTGAGCTTGTTGGTAAAGAATATAAAAATATAGAGCTTCTATTTAATAGTGTATCACTCAATAAAATTACACCGGCAATAGAAGGATTGGCTTTAGAAGGATTAATAAACGGTAAATTTAGCCTTTTACAACAAGAAGAAAACTATTTACCTGCCGGAAACCTTAGCATACAAAACTTAGAGGTTAACCAAGCTGTAATGGGTAACTTTAATATGGGTATAGTAGGTAATCAAACCCTGTCTAGTTATGTAGTTAATGCACAGTTAGAAAACAACAACAAGATTAATTTAAGTGCAATAGGCACAATAGAGTATCAGGCAGAAGAAAGCAACAGTAACTTATTATTATCTTTTAATGAGTTTAATATTGCTCCATTTTCTTTATTAGGAGAAGATGCAATTTCAAATATTAGAGGATTTGCTTCCGGTAATGTTAATGTTAGTGGTCCGTTAGGAAGCCCTAAAATGAAAGGAAGTTTAAACTTATTTGAAGCCGGGTTAAAAATACCGTATTTAAATACAGATTACAATTTTCTCTCTCCGGCTAATGTAAATTTATATGATCAAACATTCGAGTTTAACAATATTGTACTTTCAGATGTAGCACATAAAACTAATGCCACCGTAAATGGTACAATTTCTCATACCGATTTTTCTGATTGGTTTTTAAACTTAAGTATAGACACAAATAACAACAGGTTTTTAGTATTAAACACCACGGCATCTGAAGATAAATTGTATTATGGTACTGGTTTTATGAACGGTACAGCCGAAATTTTTGGCGCTACCGATGCACTAACAATTACCGTAAATGCATCAACATCAGAAGGGACATCTTTAAAAATTCCGGTTAGTGATGTTACTGCAATTGGAGACTACTCGTTTATAAACTTTATAAATAAAAATGAGCAGCCCGAAGTTCAACAAGAAAGAGTTTTACAAGATTACCCGGGGTTAGAACTGTATTTTGATTTAGATGTACAACCCAATGCCGAGGTAGAAATTGTAATAGATCAACAAAGCGGAAGCTCTCTAAAAGGTACCGGAGCCGGTAACTTGCTAATAGAGATTAACACCAAAGGTAAATTTAATATGTATGGTGACTTTATTACGTTTACCGGAGAGTATAATTTTAAATATGGTGGTGTAATAGATAAGAAGTTTAAAGTTCGCCCTGGTGGAACTATAAACTGGGAAGGAGATCCGCTTGGAGCTCGTGTAAATATGCAAGCAGTGTATTCGCTTACTGCAAATCCGGCTATATTATTAGAAAATCAAAATTATACCAGACGTATCCCTGTAGATGTTGTTATAAGTTTACAAGAAGAACTTATGCAGCCAGAGTTAGATTTTTCTATAGAGTTTCCGGGTACAAGTAGCATTTTGGTTTCAGAAATGCAATATCAATTAGAAGACCCAGACCAAAGAGAGCGACAAGCATTTTCGTTATTGTATCAGGGTACATTTGCTAATCAATCTATTGTAAATCAGCAAATTGTAGCTGGTAATGTGGTAGAAACAGCAAGCAGTATGGTAAACCAAATGCTATCTACCAATAATAGCAAATTTAATGTAGGATTTAATTATGAGCTCGGGTACAGAGATATTCGTTCAGATATACAAACACAAGATAGAGTTGGGGTTACTTTCTCTACGCAATTAAATGATAAAATTGTAATAAATGGTCAGGTTGGTGTTCCGGTTGGTGTAACAGAAACTGTTGTAGCAGGCGATGTAGAAATGCTTATCAGGCTAAATGATGATGGAACACTCAATGCTAGAATATTTAATAAAGAAAACGAGATACAACAGTTTTTGGCAGACAGGCAAGGCTACACACAAGGAGTAGGTTTATCATATCAGGTAGATTTTAATACTTTCCAAGAGCTGTTAGATAAAATATTTATCTCTAAAAAGAAACGAGAAGAGAAGATTAAATTTCAAGAAAAACAAGACTCCCTTACTAAATCACAAGAACCGGACGTTGTAAAAACCATTGGCAATAATTTAATTAAAATTAAAAGCAAAAAAGGCAATCAAAAAGACAACTAGGGTCGGTTTTTTACACTAATAACATGTTTTGATTTTAAAAAATCGTTAAAATTTATTAACGAAAACGTTTGAAAAATAAAACCTTATCCAATTTAGCTTCACAGGTATTACATTTTTAAAATAAGTTTGATAGCTTTACTTTTTTAAATTTTAAAATAGATGTCTAAAAGTATAAAACGAATTGGCGTTTTAACTTCCGGAGGAGATGCTCCGGGAATGAATGCAGCCATCAGATCGGTAGTTAGAACATGTGCCTACCATAATATAGATTGTGTAGGTATTTATAGAGGATACCAAGGAATGATCGAGGCCGATTTTAAGTTAATGAATGCCAGAAGCGTTAATAACATTATAAATAAAGGCGGAACCATTTTAAAATCAGCTCGCTCACAAGAGTTCAGAACCAAAGAAGGAAGAAAAAAAGCCTACAATAATTTACTTGATTTTGAGATAGATGCGCTTGTGTTAATAGGTGGTGATGGTACATTTACCGGAGGGATGGTTTTTAATAAAGAATTTAAATTTCCGGTTATAGGAATCCCCGGTACAATAGATAACGATATTTACGGAACCAAACACACCTTAGGGTATGATACAGCGTTAAATACTGTTGTAGAAGCTATTGATAAAATTAGAGATACAGCCAGCTCTCATAACAGATTGTTTTTTGTTGAAGTGATGGGAAGAGACGTTGGGCATATAGCATTAAATGCCGGTGTTGGAGCAGGAGCCGAAGAGATTTTAATTCCTGAAGAAGATATGGGCGTAGAGCGTCTGTTAGAATCATTAAAACGAAGCAGAAAATCAGGGAAAACATCAAGCATTGTTGTTGTAGCCGAAGGCGACAAAACCGGTAAGAATGTATTTGAATTAGCAGAATATGTAGAGAAAAATTTACCCGATTACGAGGTAAGAGTTACAGTATTAGGCCATATACAAAGAGGAGGTTCTCCCTCTTGTTACGATAGGGTTTTGGCAAGCCGAATGGGTGTTAAAGCAGTAGAATCTTTATTGGCCGGCAAAACTAATTATATGGTTGGTGTAGTTAACGATCAGATTGTGCTAACACCATTAGACCAAGCCGTTAAAGGCAAATCAGAAATAGATAAAGAACTTATTCGCGTATCAGATATAATGACTACTTAATCAACTTTAAAAATTTTTAAAACAGATAAAAAAATATGTCGACAGTAAAAATTGGAATTAACGGATTCGGAAGAATTGGACGTTTAGTGTTTAGAGCTATTGCACAACGTGATAATGTAGAGGTTGTTGCAATTAACGATTTATTAGATATAGAACATTTAGCATACTTATTAGAGTATGATTCTGTACACGGTAAATTTAACGGTACAATAGAGGTAAAAGATAACAACCTTGTTGTAAATGGTAAACCCATTAGAGTAACTGCAGAGCGCGATCCTAAAAACTTACAATGGGATCAAGTAAATGTAGATGTAGTTGCAGAATGTACCGGTATTTTTACAACACTAGAAACTGCACAACAGCACATAGATGCAGGGGCTAAAAAAGTTGTTATTTCTGCGCCCTCTAAAGATGCTCCAATGTATGTAATGGGAGTGAATCATTTAGAGGTTAAGCCATCAGAAACAATAATATCTAACGCTTCGTGTACAACTAACTGTTTAGCGCCATTAGCTAAAGTATTGCATGATAATTTTGGCATAGAAGAAGGGTTAATGACTACCGTTCATGCAGCAACAGCATCACAACTAACAGTAGATGGCCCATCTAGAAAAGATTACAGAGGTGGCCGTAGTGCTTTACTAAACATTATACCGGCATCTACCGGAGCAGCAAAAGCTGTAGCAAAAGTAATTCCGGCCTTAAATGGCAAACTAACCGGGATGGCATTTAGAGTTCCGGTAGCCGATGTATCTGTGGTAGATTTAACAGTAAGATTAGAAAAAGAAACCTCTTTAGAAGAAATAAAAAAGGTAATTAAAGAAGCTTCAGAAACCACCATGAAAGGTATTCTTGGTTTCACAGACGAAGCTGTTGTTTCTCAAGATTTTGTTGGAGAAACAAGAACGTGTGTTTTTGATGCAGAAGCTTGTATAGAACTAAATAGTAAGTTTTTTAAATTGGTTGCTTGGTATGATAATGAGGCGGGCTACTCTAATAAATTAGTTGATTTAGCAACTTATTTTGGAACACTCTAAAAATTAACTACTTTTAAAAGCTTCAACCCATCGGTTGAAGCTTTATTTTTTAACGTATAAAACATGATTTTAATAGTTGATAGCGGATCTACAAAGTGCGATTGGATTGCTGTAAATAAAGAAGGGCAACAGCTTTTTGAAAAAATTAGAACAAAAGGAATGAATCCAGCTATTTTATCTAAAAAAAAGCTGTTAAAAACCATTAAAAAAAACGAAATCCTAAATGATAACAGAACGCAAGTAACTCATGTGTTTTTTTATGGTGCAGGATGCGGCACTGAGCGCCCCAGATTAATGCTTAAAGAACTATTAGAATCTTTTTTTGAAAATGCCAAAGTAGAAGTTAAAGAAGATACATATGCTGCAGTATTTTCTACAATAAGTACTGAAAATGAAGCTGCTGTAGTATGTATTTTAGGAACAGGCTCTAATTGTAGTTATTATGATGGCAACACAATACACCAAAGAGTACACTCTTTAGGATATTCTGTGATGGATGATGCTTCAGGGAATTATTTTGGCAGACAACTTTTACGAGATTACTTTTTTAAACATATGCCGGAGGCCTTGCGTGTTTCTTTTGCAGACCGTTATAATGTAGATTCAGATTTTATAAAGTATAATCTATATAAACAGCCCAACCCTAACGCGTATTTAGCTTCTTTTGCAGAATTCATGTTTTTAAATAAAGATTCAGATTATGTAAAAAACTTAATTCTTAGTGGGATTAGACTTTTTACTAAAAACATGATTATGCAATTTAAAGATGAACTGGTAACTGCTCCTGTTCATTTTGCTGGTTCTATAGCTTTTTTCTCATCAGATGAAATTAATCAAGTTGCCAGAGAGTTTAATTTTACTGTGGGCAATATCGTTAGAAGACCAATTGAAAAACTGGTAGATTATCACATAAAAAAGCTCAAAGCAGAGTTGTAGTTATTTTACAGCTATCATACTAATTTCTACATTCACAAACTTGGGTAAATTAGCAACTTCTACCGTTTCTCTTGCCGGAGCTGTTGTTTCGTTAAAATAAGATGCATATACAGCGTTTACCTCGTTAAAATTATGCATATCGCTTAAAAATATGCTTGTTTTAACTACATTCTCGAAGGTAAGTTCGGCAGCATTTAAAATAGCTTTTAGGTTTTCCATTACCTGTTGGGTTTCTTGTGCTATAGTTTGGTTGTTTAATTGCCCTGTTTTAGGGTTTATGGCAATTTGCCCAGAAATATAAAGGGTGTTGTTTGCCCAAACAGCTTGGTTATACGGACCAATAGGAGCAGGAGCTTTATCTGTTTTTATAATTTTTTTCATACTGTAGAATTTAAGTTATAAACGTCTATCGGGTTCGCTTCTTTTTTCCCATTTAATATCGCTAAGTATAGCACTCTTTATTCCTATAAAAAAGAACCAAGAGCTTCTTGCGCTAAACGGCACCCAGTTAAAATTCATTCGCCAACTATCTAAATCACGCTCAAATCTAAATTGTGTATATGTAAAACCTTTGCTTTTAAAATCGTATCCGGATGATACTCCAACACGCCATTTTGGAGCCAGCTCTATATTACCACTAAACATTAGAGAGTTGGTAGAAATTTCGTTTTGTCGTTGAGCGTTACTATATGTTAAGGAGTAAGCAAAACGTAAATCCCAAGGCAGTTTGGTTCTGTAGTATGGGTATTCTGCCGTTTCTCTATCGTCATCGCCCATAGCGGTTTGGTTGCTAAAATCTTGAGCTTTCCCAAACAAATCATCTTCACGCCCACCGCTAAGGGTATTATCTATTTGTCTGTCTTGATCATCACTTTTAGTAAAACTCTTACTGGTAAGAGAGTAGCTTACAGTAAGGTTTGCGTTAGTTAACCTAAATAGGCTACCGCCATTATCAATATTGAAAACATCTATTCTTTGGTTATTCACCCCTAATGCATAGGGGTCTAATGTTGCACCAAAGTTAATATTCATTTTATTGTCTAAAAGCTGAGTTCCACCGGTAACTCTCACCGGGCTTAGTGCAAGAGAATCTGCTTCAAAATTGTAAGAAGTAGATAAGTTTAAGTTATTAAGCAGTTTAATTTTTTTAGGCTCTGTAGCGGTAGAGTCTTTGTCTCTAACTTTAGCTTCAATTACATTGCTCACGCTAAAACTAACAGCATTAGCATTATTTAATCCGGGAGTACCAAATAAACCACCTTCAAAACGGGTATATTGTCTAATGTCTGTAGGATCTTCAGAGGCTACGTATTCATCATAATATTGGTCTAATCCGGGAGTATAACCCCAACTAATAGTAGGGCGCATTACGTGCCGTATAGCTTGTATTTTTTTGTCTTCACCAAAATTAAAAGTTCCGTATAGTGTAGTACCAATACTTGCACTTAAATTGTATTTACCGAACCTATCAAAACCACTTAACGTATCAACAGGGACAGCTCCTAAAGTAGGGTCGTAGTCTTCTCTTCTTATAGTTTTAAATGTCCACACGTCTTGGTAATTACCTCCAACACTAACGCTAAAATATTTAAACAGTTTAAAGTTGGTACTAATAGGGATGTTGTGCTGCATGCCTACTTTTGCATCGTCAAACATTTCTTTTTTAAAGAAAAGAGAGTCGGTTGTTTCTATTCTGTTTTCTGCTCTTAAATTGTACTGAAAGTTTATATTTTGCAGCATTCCTTTTTTTATACCATCACGCTTTGCAAACGGGAAAATTCGTTCTACACTTGCTTGAAGGGTTGGCAAGGTCATATTTATAGATTCTGTTCTGGTATTTTGAGAGTGCGTTGCCGTAAGGTTAATGTTTACAGAAGGGTAGGCCGGAAAAGTTTTAGAATACGAAATAGACGAGGCTAACGTGTTATTTAAAAAATTAGGGGTGTTAAGTTGGTTTACAGATTGCTGATAGTACCTGCTGCTACCCAAGTTTACCGAGGCAGAAAACCTTGAGTTTGGGCTGGCCTTAGCATCTTGAGTATGACTCCATTGTATATTGTAAATTGTGCTTCGGCTGTAATCCGGAAAACCTTTCTGGCTGTTAATTAAATTCTCGTATCTAAACCTAAAACTACCTCTAAATCTGTAGCGTAATGCATAATTACTCTCGGCTCTAAACCCATAGCTTCCGTTGGTGTAAATATCTCCTAAAACAGCTAAATCAAAATAATCACTTATAGCAAAATAATAGCCTCCGTTTTGTATAAAATACCCTCTGTTATTTACCTCACCAAATGTTGGGAAAATAAACCCGGAAGTTCTGCTTTCTGTTAATGGAAAATAAGCAAATGGCACACCAATAGGAGTAGGCACATCGGCAATGTACATATTACTTAAACCGGCAATTATTTTCTTTTTAGGAACAAACTTTGCTTTCCTTATTCTAATATAATACTCTGGGTCTTCGGGTGTTTTAGAGGTTGTTAAACGCCCCTCTTTAAAAAAGTAAACAGAATCGTTTTCTTTTTTTGTTATTTCTGCAAAAACATGAACACCACCACCCGTTTGCTGTTCAGATCTAGAGTTCCAGATTAAAGCTTTTTTAGTATCGTAATTAAATCTAATAGAATCCGGATTTACCTGATTGGCAGCTTGCTTAAAATCTGGTAATTGCGTGTAAGCGCCCGTAGAATCTTTTATTCTTCCGGCATAAACCTCACGTTTATCGTAATTTAAAACAATAATTCCGGCTTTTAACTCGGTATCTTGGTAATATACTTCTGCTTGATTGTATAGATGAATTTCTTTCTTTATTTGGTCTATAGTAACCGAATCTTTGGCTTTATAAGTTATTTTACCCAGTAAAGCAGAAGATTTTGGTTTTATAGTGTCTAATTGAGTAGTGTCTGCTTTTTTTGTTGAAAGAACTAACGAGTCTTGAGGTTGATTTTTAGGATTTGTTTGTATAGAATCTGCTACGGCTTTTATGGGCATAGGCTTTTTTACCGGAAGCTCCTGACCATATAAAGAAAACTTCCAAAGTAGTATAAATAGTGTTAAAAGAGAGTGTAGTTTATTTGTTTGCAAAGCTTTTAATCCTATTTTTGTATAAGAATGGCCTAGTTTTTGGGTGTCAAACTTACGTATATTTTTTTGTCCTACGATAAGAGATTTCAATAAATTTAACTTCGGTTTAGGCCTTAACATACTTGAGAGAAACTTATGAAACACAGAACAATATTTTTTACAGCTGTAACAACGTTAGCGCTACTGTTGGTTTCGTTTACTACACACAAAAACAACGCCAAACCTAACGATAAGTTTATTGTGGTTTTAGATGCAGGCCATGGCGGGCATGATCCGGGTAACTTAGGTAATGGTTTTAAGGAAAAAGACATTGCTTTAAAAATAGTACTAAAAGTAGGTGAGTTGCTTAAAAATAATAAAGATATTGAAGTTATTTATACTCGAACTAAAGATGTTTTTGTGCCATTAAAAAAAAGGGGTGAGATTGCTAATAAAGCCAAAGCCGATTTGTTTGTTTCTGTACACTGCAATGCCCACGGCTCTAAAGCACACGGAACAGAAACCTTTGTCTTGGGATTACATGCCAACAAGCAAAACTTTGAAGTAGCCAAGAAAGAAAACCAGGTAATATATTTAGAGGAAAACTACGAAAGTACTTATGCAGGCTACGATATTAATTCTCCCGAATCTGTTATAGGGTTAACCATTATGCAAGAAGAGTTTTTAGACCAAAGTATTATGTTAGCCAAGGCTATACAGGATAATTTTGATAAAAAACTTAAACGCGTAAATAGAGGAGTTAAACAAGCCGGATTTATTGTTTTACACCAAACTTACATGCCAAGTGTATTGGTAGAAGCCGGATTTTTATCGTACAGACCCGAAGGAGAATATTTAAATTCAAATAAAGGTCAGCAACAAGTTGCCAAAGCTATCACTGATGCTATTTTACAGTACAAAAAGAATATAGAAACCAATGTAGGTTTAGATACCAGTTTTGAAACGGTAAATAATTTGCCTCAAGACCAAGAAAACAACAATCAAACAGAGACACAAACAGAAACCAACACCAATCTGGGTAATGGAAGTGAAGCTGAGCACCATGATACTATAAAAAACACAGAACAAGTAACATTTAGGGTTCAGTTGGCTGCCAGCACAAAAAAAATACCATTAAAACCGGAAAATTTTAAAGGATTAACCAATTTATCTTCAGAAACATACAATAGGTTTTACAGATATATGTATGGTAATACAACCAATTATAAAGAAGCTTTAAAGCTTAAAGAACAAGCTAAAGCCAAAGGTTTTACCTCTTGTTTTATAGTGGCTTATAAAAACGGAAAAAGAGTTCCGGTTACTACACAAATGCAAACAACATCAAATTAGCCTTTATCTTTAAAAAATATTTCTAATTTTGTTGTAAACCAAAAAGCGTACATTTTTGAAACTATCTAGAGAACTTAAAACTGCCGTTATTGTATTAGGCGGAATACTACTGTTTATTTTAGGGTTTAGCTATTTAAAATCTGCATCAATATTTAATAAAAGCCGTACTTTTTATGCTGTTTATAAACATGTGGGAGGCTTATCGTCCGGAACACCTGTAACTATCAATGGTTTTAAGGTCGGAACCATTCAACAAATAAAATTTAAAGACAATAAAGGACATTTAGTTGTAACCTTTACAGTAGATAATGATTTTGAGTTTTCTAAAAACAGTATTGCAGAACTGTACGATACCGGTATTATTGGAGGAAAAAGCATACAAATTATTCCTGTTTTTGATGAAAGTGCTTTAGCACAATCCGGAGACACACTTCCATCTTCTATAAAACCGGGTTTAACAGAGCTGGTTACACAACAATTAACACCATTACAAGAAAAAATTCAGGGGGCTATAACCAGCGCAGATTCTGTTTTGTTAGGAGTAAACAAAGTATTGGATAAAAAAACACGTACCAGTTTACAAGAGGCTATTGCAGGATTTAATGATGTAGTTGTTAATTTTAAACAAGCCTCGAGTACTCTAAATAAATTACTGGTAGAAAACCAACAAAACATAGACAGTTCTTTAACTAATATTAATACCCTCACGGCTAATTTTGCAGATATGTCTAAAAAACTATCAGAAGCAGAGTTAGATAAAACTGTTTTGAAGCTACAAGAAACAGTTGCTAACTTAAATGCAGTATTAGCACAAGTAGAAAAAGGAGAGGGTACAATGGGTAAGTTACTTAAAGACGAAAAAATGTACAATAATCTCTCTGAAGCCTCAAAACAACTTGAGTTGCTTTTAGAAGATATGCGTTTAAATCCTAAGCGCTATGTTCATTTTTCGTTATTTGGTAAAAAACCTAAACCATATCAAGCGCCAGAAGAGAATAAACAATAACAAGATAACTAACCATTATGAATTACATTCCAAACATACTTTTTGCAGTAGTATTGGTTGCCGGGATTGCTTTTTTTACTAGAAATGTAAAAAAGCTAATCAGAAATATTAAACTTGGTAAATCTGTAGATGTTTCTGATAATAAATCAGAACGGTTTAAAAATATGGTTAGAATTGCCCTTGGGCAATCTAAAATGGTGGTTAGACCAATAGCCGGAATACTGCACATAATTGTATATGTAGGGTTTGTTATTATTAATATAGAGGTATTAGAAATTATTATAGACGGCTTATTTGGCACGCATAGAGTATTATCTTTTTTAGGTGGGTTTTATGATTTTTTAATAGCTTCTTTTGAGATTTTAGCCTTATTGGTTATTGTAGCGGTTGTAGTTTTCTGGATAAGAAGAAATATTATTCGTTTACAGCGCTTTATAAAACCAGAAATGAAAGGTTGGCCTGAGAAAGATGCTAACTACATTCTTTATTTTGAGTTTGTTTTAATGGTGTTTTTCTTAACTATGAATGCAGCCGATTTAAAACTGCAACAGTTAGGAGTAGAGCACTATACACAAGCCGGGGCATTTCCGGTAAGTCAGTATATTTTACCATTATTAGACAATTTATCAGAAAGCACTTTAATACTAATAGAGCGCTCTGCATGGTGGCTTCATATAGTTGGTATATTATTATTTTTAAACTACTTATATTACTCTAAGCATTTACATATTTTATTAGCATTCCCAAACACTTATTACGCAAGTGTTAAACCTAAAGGTGCTTTTGATAATTTAGAGTCTGTTACCAACGAGGTAAAGCTTATGATGGATCCTAATGCCGATCCGTTTGCTGCCCCTGCACCCGATGCAAATGCAGCTCCGCCCGAAAAATTTGGAGCATCAGATGTAACCGATTTAAATTGGGTTCAACTATTAAGTGCATACACTTGCACAGAATGTGGTAGATGCACCAGCGAATGCCCTGCTAACCAAACGGGCAAAAAACTATCGCCTCGTAAGATTATGATGGATACGCGCGACAGATTAGAAGAAGTAGGTAAAAATATAGATAAGAATGGAGAGTTTAAAGATGACGGTAAGCAACTTTTAGACAATTACATAACAAGAGAAGAACTTTGGGCCTGTACAACTTGTAATGCATGCGTAGAAGCTTGCCCGGTTAGCATAAACCCACTATCAATAATTTTAGATATGCGCCGCTATTTAGTAATGGAGCAATCTGCAGCCCCTTCAGAGCTTAACGTTATGATGAGCAATATAGAAAATAACGGAGCTCCTTGGCCTTTTAACCAAATGGACAGATTAAACTGGAAAGACGAGTAAACGTGTAACGTTAAAATATCAATGTGCTATGAATAAAGAAGAAGTAGAAAAATTGTTGCACGAAAAGGTAGAAGCCGGAGAACACGTGAGTCCCGTTTTACCTGAAGGCATAAAAAACTATTTAATAGATATAGACGGTACCATTTGCGAAGATATTCCTAACGAAGAACCCGAAAGAATGGCTACCGCAAAGTTATATCCGGATGCTTTACAAACCCTTAATAAGTGGTATGATGAAGGACATATAATTTGCTTTTTTACCTCTAGAACAGAAGCTCACAGAGAAGTTACAGAACAGTGGTTAAAAAAACACGGGTTTAAATATCACAGTTTGCTAATGGGGAAACCCAGAGGAGGTAATTACCATTGGATAGATAATCACTTAGTGAAGGCTACACGCTACAATGGTAAATTTACAGACTTAGTAGAAAAAGAAGTTACCATACAGGTTTTTGATGATGGTAAGCACGATTAAACCAAGTAAGAAATTATAATTTTCAGAAAAATATAAAAATGAGTGATAAAATTGTAGTTCCAACCATGGCTCAAATGCTTGCCGAAGGCAAACAACCTGAGGTTTTATTTTGGGTAGGTTGTGCAGGAAGTTTTGATGATAGAGCCAAAAAAATAACCAAAGCGTTTGTAAAACTACTTAACAAAGCCAACGTTTCATTTGCTGTTTTAGGAACAGAAGAAAGTTGTACCGGAGACCCCGCAAAGCGTGCCGGCAATGAGTTTTTGTTTCAAATGCAAGCTGTTACAAATATTGAAGTTTTAAATGGTTATGGAGTAAAAACTATTGTTACAACGTGTCCGCATTGCTTTAATACCATAAAAAATGAATATCCTTCTTTAGGAGGAGAATATGAAGTATTACACCACACACAATTTCTAAAAAAGTTATTAGAAGAAGGTAAACTAACCGTAGAAGGTGGTAAATTTAAAGGTAAAAGAATCACATTTCACGACCCTTGTTATTTAGGGAGAGCCAACAATGTTTACGAAGCACCAAGAGAATTACTCACAAAATTAGAAGCAGAGTTGGTAGAGATGCGTAAATGTAAAAAACAAGGACTTTGTTGTGGGGCAGGAGGTGCGCAAATGTTTAAAGAACCCGAAAAAGGAGACAAAGATGTTAATGTAGAGCGTACAGAACAAGCCTTAGAAACAAAACCCGATATAATTGCTGCCGGATGCCCGTTTTGTAATACCATGCTAACAGACGGGGTTAAGGCTAAAGAAAAAGAAGCCGATGTTACGGTGTTAGATGTTGCAGAGCTAATTGCTAATGCAGACGATTTATAAAATGAAAGAATTATGTACGTAGATTTTGAATCGTTAAAAGACACTTCTCGAGTTTGGATTTATCAGGCCAGTAGAAGTTTTACAGATGAAGAGGTAGAAGAAATAAGCCAAAAACTAAAAGATTTTATAAACCAATGGACTGCCCATGGGGTTGGACTTCATGCTTCTTTTCAAATAAAATATAACCGATTTATTGTTATAGCACTTGATCAAGATGTGCAAGAAGCAACCGGTTGCTCTATAGATGCATCGGTACATTTTATACAACAACTAGAGCAAGCGTACAACGTTAGTTTGTTAGACAAAATGAATGTCTCATATAAGCATGGAGACTTTATTGCATACAAGCCTTTAACGGAGTTTAAAAAGATGGCAAAAAACAAATCGGTTTCTCCATCAACTATTGTTTTTAATAATTTAGTAACTAACAAACACGAGTTTGAAACCATTTGGGAAGTTCCGGCAAAAGATAGCTGGCATAGCCGATTTTTTTGATAAAGGTTTGTTAAGATTCTTTTTTTTATAGCATACAATTAAATACATTTGAAAAATAATGCTTTCTGGCATTATTTTTTCTTTTTATACCAGAAACAAAATCCACTATGCATAAAAAGATATTCCTTTTAGCTGTACTTATTTGCAACACGTATGTTTATGCACAAACTCCAGACCCGTTGTTATCTAAAGATGCAGAGCAGCAGGCAGTTTGGGTAGATAGTGTTTACAGCGCTTTGTCTTTAAAAGAAAAAATAGGGCAGCTTTTTATGCTTGATGTTTGGTCTGAAAAAGAAAAAGAACATACAGACAGAATAAAAAAACTTATTACAGAATACGGGCTTGGAGGCGTAATTTTCTCAAGAGGGGGTCCGCACAGGCAAGCTGCGCTTACAAACCAATATCAAGAGTTGGCTAAAGTACCTCTATTAGTTGCTATGGATGCAGAGTGGGGCTTGGCTATGCGCTTAGATTCTACGTTTGCCTATCCGTGGTCAATGACGCTTGGAGCAGTAGAAAATAATACCCTAATAGAAAATGTTGGGTATAGAATGGGACTACATGCAAAACGAATGGGAGTACACATTAGTTTTTCTCCTGTTGTAGATATTAATACAAATCCTAAAAATCCAATTATAGGAAACAGATCGTTTGGTGAAGACAAAGACAATGTTACGCAAAAAGGAGTTGCGCTAATGCAGGGGCTACAGCGAGCCGGAGTTTTAGCATGCGGAAAACACTTTCCGGGGCATGGCGATACCGATCAAGATTCTCATAAAACATTACCAACTATAAATTTTACAGCTTCTAGAATAGATAGTGTAGAACTATACCCTTATAAAAATCTCATTCAGCAAGGACTGGCCAGTGTAATGGTTGCACATTTAAATGTACCCAGCTTAGAGTTTAGAGATGGCTACCCTTCATCAATATCAAAAAACATTGTAACTAATATTTTAAAAGAGAGGCTGGCTTTTAAAGGACTCATTTTTACTGATGCACTTAATATGAAAGGGGCATCTAACTTTTCGAGTCCCGGAGAGATAGATTTAGCAGCTTTTTTAGCAGGTAATGATGTTCTGTTAATTTCTGAAGATGTACCAAAAGCTATTGCTAAAATTGAAGAAGCATACAAATCTGGATTAGTAACCGAAGAACGATTAGCGCACTCGGTTAAAAAAATACTTAAAGCAAAGTATAAAGTTGGATTACATAATTATAAACCCATACGCCACGAGAATTTATTCAGAGAACTAAACACGCTTCAAGATTCAATTTTACACGAAGAAGTTATTGAAAATGCAATAACAGTTGTAAAAAACAGCAATAACCTAATACCATTTACTAATCTCGATAAAAAACGAATTGCCTATGTAGGTTTTGGAGATGATAGAGGAGAAACTTTTGTTAAAACATTAAAAAAATACACGGCAGTTAATGTTTTAAAAACCGATAACCTTTCAAGTGTTATAAATCAGTTAAAAAATTATAACACGGTAATTGTTGGATTACACAGAAGTAATGATAACCCCTGGAAAGCATATAAATTTACAGATAAAGAACTGGTTTGGCTAAATGAAATTGCTAGAGAAAAAAAAGTTGTATTAACCACTTTTGTAAAACCATATGCTTTATTAGATGTTCCATCATTTTCAAACATCGAAGCGGTTGTAGTGGCTTACCAAAACAGTATTGTAGCCCAAGAGAAAGCAGCACAGATATTATTTGGAGCACTTCCTGCAAAAGGCAAGCTGCCTGTAACAGCGCATCCAGATTTTCCTGTAAACTCCAGTATAAAAACCGTATCGTTATCTCGTTTAGGATATACCATTCCGGAGCGAGTTCAGGTAAGCTCTGTTGCTTTGCAAAAAATTGATTCTGTTGTTACTTCTGCTATTGCTAACCAAGAGATGCCCGGAGCACAGGTATTGGTGGCCAGAAAAGGAAAAGTAATTTACAATAAAGCTTTTGGTAAACCTACATACAAATCAAATCAAAAAATAACCGAAGAACATATATATGATGTAGCTTCTTTAACTAAAATACTAGCAACATTACCCTTAGTAATGAAGTTAGAAGAAGCAGGTGTTTTAAGTCTTGAAACCAAATTAGGAGATTTACTTCCGGAATTGCGTAAAACAAACAAGAAAAATTTGTCGTTGCTTGAGGTTTTATCACATTACGGCAGATTAAAACCATGGATTCCTTTTTATTTAGAAACGCTAAATGAAGCAACAAAAAAGCCATCGACAAAGTATTATGCAAAACAACCTAAGGGTAAATTTACAGTGAAGGTTACCAATAATTTATACATGCGTGAAGATTATGTAGATTCTATGCTTGTTAAAATTGCCGAGACAGATTTGCTTGCAAGAAAACAGTATAGGTATAGCGATTTACCCTATTATTTACTTAAAAAATTTATTGAAGATTATTACAAAAAACCTTTAAATGAACTCGCCCAAGAGTTTTTTTATAAACCAATTGGAGCTAATTACACGTCTTATTTACCATTAGAAAAGTTTCCGAGAGGGCAAATTGTACCGACAGAAGAAGACACTTACTTTAGGCATCAAACAATACATGGTTATGTACACGATATGGGTGCAGCCATGCAAGGAGGTGTAGGAGGTCATGCCGGATTATTTAGTAATGCTAATGATATTGCAAAACTTATGCAGCTGTACCTTCAAGATGGTTTTTATGGCGGTAAACGATACTTTAAAACCAGTACAATTGCTAAGTTTAATGTGTGTTATTTTTGTAAAGAAAATGTTAGAAGAGGCGTTGGATTTGATAAACCTCAGTTAGAAGATCCGGGCCCTACATGCGGGTGCGTTTCTATGTCGAGTTTTGGGCACAGTGGTTTTACCGGCACATATGCTTGGGCAGATCCGGAGAAAGAGCTCATCTATGTGTTTTTATCAAATAGAACGTATCCAACCATGGAAAACAGAAAATTGATAGAAAATGGTACAAGAACTGTAATACAGCAGCTTATTTACGACTCATTGTTAGATTAATTACATTTAGAATTCATGAAAATTGCAATAGTTTGTTATCCAACCTTTGGCGGAAGTGGCGTTGTAGCTACAGAACTTGGTATTGCCTTGGCTAATAGAGGGCATGAAGTTCATTTTATAACCTATAAACAGCCCGTTAGGTTGGCGTTACTTAGCAGTAATATTCATTTTCATGAAGTTCACGTACCGGAATATCCTTTATTTCATTACCAACCCTACGAGCTTGCATTATCAAGTAAGCTGGTTGACATGATAAAGCTTCATAAAATTGAGCTTTTGCATGTACATTATGCCATACCTCATGCATATGCCGGGTATATGGCCAAAAAAATACTAGAAGAATCCGGAGTATATGTACCAATGGTTACAACACTTCACGGAACCGATATTACTCTAGTAGGAAATCATCCGTTTTATAAACCGGCAGTAACTTTTAGTATAAATCAATCAGATGTAGTTACTTCTGTTTCTAATAGTCTTAAAGAAGATACGTTACGATTATTCAGTATAAATAAAGAGATTGATGTTATTCCTAATTTTATAGATACAAGTAAATATGCTTCTAAATTTACAGATTGCCAAAGAAGCATAATGGCATCAGAAAACGAGAAAATAATAACCCATATTAGTAATTTTAGGAAGGTTAAACGCATTCCGGATGTAATTCAGATATTTTTTAAAATACAGCAACAAATACCTTCTAAGCTAATTCTTGTTGGCGAAGGACCTGAAAAAGAAAAAGCCGAAAACTTATGTAAAAAACTTGGCATACAAAACAAAGTATTGTTTTTAGGAAATAGTGATGAGGTTGATAAGATTTTGTGCTTTTCTGATTTATTTTTACTTCCTTCAGAAACAGAGAGCTTTGGGTTAGCAGCATTAGAAGCTATGATTAATAAAACACCGGTAATATCCAGTAATACCGGAGGAATACCTGAAGTTAACAAACACAATGAAACAGGATTTTTAAGTAATGTAGGTGATGTAGAAGAAATGGCAAAAAATGCCATTTATATTCTTGAAAACGAAGAACGTTTAAACACCTTTAAAAAGCAAGCGTATAACTGGGCAAAACAGTTTGATATAAATACAATTGTACCACTTTACGAAAAAATCTACGAAAAGGCATTTAAAACCATTCCGTAAACAAACTTTTTTGGTTATTTTTAAAATGTAAAAAAGTAATAGCACTTTTTTTTAATAAACTCCCCAAACTTTTAGGATTTATTTTTTGCAAATACAGTAATTGCTAGGCGGCTTTTAGTGTATTTGGTAGAATAATTTTGCTTACTAAGTAGTAAAATGCAAAATTTATAAACTATTATTAACCAAAACTTTTGCTTTACCTTTTATGGTTATACTGGGCTTAAACTACTACTTTCACGACTCTACCGCATGTATTGTTAAAGATGGAGAATTACTTGCTGCAATAGAAGAAGAACGATTAAACAGAGATAAGCATACACGAGTTTTCCCGCAACTGGCAATAGATAGATGCTTAAAGATTGCCAATTTAGATTATAATCAAATAGACCATATAGCTGTATCTATTAAACCCACACATAATTTAGGCAAGAAATTATGGCACTGTGCTACAAACTTAAAGAGTTTTAAGCCATTTGTTAATCACGAGTTTGTTCATGCGTATAACAAACAAAAAAGCTTTTGGAATTGGTACAAATACCATTGGGAAAGTAAGAAAAATGGCCCGAAAGTACATTTTATTCCACATCATTTTAGTCATGCTCCAGGCTCGTTTTATGTATCGCCATATCAAGAAGCAGCATTATTAGGAGTAGATGGTTCTGGTGAATGGGCTACAACGTGGCTTGGTTATGGTAAAGAGAACACTGTTAAGTGTTTAGGAGAAAGTTTTTTTCCACATTCTTTAGGTTCTTTTTATGAATCTGTAACACAATTTTGTGGTTTTAGAACCAGTTATGATGAAGGTAAAACAATGGGTTTAGCACCAATGGGAGACCCTAATGTTTATTATGATGAGGTAAGTAAAATGGTTAAAGTAGATAAGAATGGTCAATTACATTTTGATCTTAGCTACTTTAATTTTCAGAATATGAGTTGGAAGCGCTTGTCTCCAAAGTTTTATAAAATTTTTGGCGAAGGCAGAAAGCATGGAGAGCCTTTTAAAGAGCGTCATAAAAATGTTGCAGCAGCTTTTCAAAAAGTATTAGAAGATAGAGTTTTAGAAATTTGTAATATACTTCATAAAAAAACTCAAGCAGCGTATTTAGTAATTTCCGGAGGGGTATCACTAAACAGTGTAATGAATGGTAGAATTGTTAGAGAAAGTGCCTTTAAAGATGTGTATGTGATGCCTGCTGCAGGAGATAATGGTACTGCAATAGGGGCAGCATATTACTTGTATAATGGTATTTTTAATAATCCTAGAACGTATGTACATAATAATCCGTACGTAGGAACCTCGTACACAAATCAAGAAATAAAAAAAGTTTTAGACGGGGCAAAACTAACATATGAATACCACGAAGATATTTGCGAAATTGCAGCTACTCTTTTAGAAGAAGGTAAAATTATAGGCTGGTTTCAAGACAGAATGGAAATAGGACCCAGAGCATTAGGAAGTAGAAGCATACTTGCCAACCCTGCTTTTCCGCAAATGAAAGATAAAATTAATGCAGAAGTTAAGTTTAGAGAAGCCTACAGGCCTTTTGCACCATCTGCTATTGTTGAAGCTAAAAACGACTTTTTTGATTTACAAGTAGAAGCTCCTTTTATGCTTAAAGTTTGTAATGTTTTAAAAGAAAAGCAACAAGTAATACCGGCCGTAACACACGTAGATGGTAGCGCAAGATTACAAACTGTACGTAAAGAGTTGCACCCAAGATACTATAATTTAATAAAAACTTTGGGAGATAAAACAGGCGTACCGGTGGTTTTAAACACAAGCTTTAACATTCAAGGAGAACCGGTAGTAGAATCTCCTAAAGATGCCATCAGATGCTTTTTTTCGACTGGTTTAGACGCTTTAGTTATAGGTAACTATTTATTATTCAAATAAGTTTAAAAAATTAAGCTCACACCAACTTTATGCTTTTTAACTCAATTGAATACTTTCTTTTTTTACCTCTTGTTTACCTACTGTATTGGTTAGTTTTTAACAAGAGCTTACGCTACCAAAACATTATGCTTTTGGTTGCCAGTTATGTTTTTTATGGTTGGTGGGATTGGCGTTTTCTGTCGCTTATTCTATGTAGCACAATTGTTGATTTTTTTGTAGGACAAAAAATCCATAACACCCAAAACGTTAAACTTAAAAAGTACTGGTTATGGGTTAGTGTTGTGTTTAATGTAGGGTTATTGGGGTTCTTTAAATACTTTAACTTTTTTATTGATTCTTGGGTAGATTTACTTCAAGCAATTGGTTTTCAAACAGAGCACACCTGGACATTACAGATTATTTTACCGGTTGGTATATCATTTTATACGTTCCAAACCATGTCTTACTCTTTTGATATTTACTACAAAAGGGTAGAGCCTACCAAAAAATTTATAGCATTTGCAGCCTTTGTTGCCTTTTTTCCGCAATTGGTAGCCGGGCCCATTGAGCGAGCTTCAAATTTACTGTCTCAAATTACCAATAAGCGCAACTTTAATTATCAACAACATGTACAAGGAATTAAACTCATACTTTGGGGTTTATTTAAAAAGCTGGTGATAGCCGATAGTATTGCTCCTATGGTTGATGATATTTTTGCCAATTACTCTAACTATCCGGCATCAACCTTAATTCTGGGAGTAACATTGTTTAGTTTTCAGGTTTATGGTGATTTTAGTGGTTATTCGGACATTGCTATTGGGACAGCAAAAATGTTTGGAGTAGAGTTAATGTCTAACTTTAAATTTCCTAATTTCTCAAGAAATGTTGCAGAATATTGGCAACGATGGCATATATCTTTATCTACTTGGTTTAGGCACTACATGTACATACCCATGGGTGGATCTCGAGTAAGCAAACTTAAATCTGTAAGAAATATAATTGTAATTTTTTTAGTTAGTGGATTTTGGCATGGAGCAAATTGGACATTCATTTTCTGGGGTGCTTTTCACGCATTAGCTTACATTCCTGTATTTTTAATGGGAAGAAACACTATTTACAAAAATAACGTAGTTGCACAAAACAGTTATTTGCCTTCTATTGTAGAAATAGGCCAGATTTTGCTAACATTTTCTATAGTTACCTTTTCAAGAATCTTTTTCAGATCAGAATCAATAACAGATGCCTTTGGGTTTATAACAACTATTGTAACCGATTTTTCGTTTGATACGTATGCACACCCATTGGGATATAGGCTTATAGATTATTTTCTTTTATTAGGGACTTTTGTGTTATACGAATTTAGAATTAGAAAAGACGAACGGTCTCCGTTCCCGTTTAAATCTAAAATAGTAAGGTTTATAGCCTATTCTGTTGTAATTTTATTAATACTAATGTTTTACGATAGTGGGTTTGACCGATCATTTATTTACTTTCAATTTTAAAGTATATGAAAAAATTATTGCTAAAATGCGCACTTTACACATTCCTTTTACTACTAGCTTTAGAAGGATGGGTAAGGTTATTGCATTTAAGCAAAGATAGCCCGGTGCGTTTTGTTGATGAAAAAAAGGTAGAAAAATGGTATCCAAATCAAAATGGGCATGCTGTAACCGGAAATAGAAGGCAAAATTTTTCTGAATACAGAATTAATAAATCGGGATTTAATTCTTACAGAGAATTTACGCCCAGTCAGGATAAAATAGAAGTAGCCTTAGTAGGCGATTCTTTTATAGAAGGATTTCATCAGCATTACTACAATTCTATAGGAAAAAAAATAGAGAATAAACTCCCAGGTATAGAGGTTTATGAATATGGTTATGCAGGGTATGACTTTGCCGATCAGATTCACCTTGTACATGCTTATAAAGAGCAATTTGAGTTAATAGATGTAGTGATTTTTGGGATAAAATTCTCTAATGATTTAACGCGAGGAGAATACAATATTATTCCAGACAGATTAAAGTTTAGTAAACCACCGTATAAATGGCTAACCTACAGTAAATTGTTGGTTTATGCTCAAAACATAGGTGCTTTTGATGCCCCAAAGAGGCTAATATCTAATATGTTCTCTATGCTTAAACCAGCACGTAAAGCAGTAAAAAATAATGTTAAAGAGGCAGAATTAGAAAGACAATACATAGCAAATTTTGAATCGCTTATAGAAACTTATGGGTTCAATAAAGATAAATATGTATTTTTATTAGATAGTGGTATAACAAGTCCTCAATTTATTGAGTATTTAATTCGTAATAATTACAAGTATATAGATATCGGACCGGCTTTAGAAAGAGCATCCAAACCTACAACTTTAATTTACGATAAACATTGGAACAACTACGGAAGAACAATAGTAGCTTCTGAAATAACTAAATACCTTCGGCAATACAATTTAAAGTGATATTATGTTACAAATCATTCGCAGAAAAGCTTTTTGGACTTTAGATTTTATTAAAGGGAGTAAAATCCGAAGGCATTATAATGATATAGCTAATAAGCTAGAAAATTACAATACAGATGTGGTACAAACAAGTATTAAAAACAGTCTGAATAATTTATTACAGCATGCAAGTTCTACTACTCCTTTTTACAAAGACTTCGCCAATTATAACAGCCTGCAGGACTTCCCTTTAATTAACAAGAACATGATTAGAGAAAATTATGAGTTGTTTAAATCAGAAAAATATTTGACTTCAGAGAACATTCCTGTTGTTACTAGTGGCTCTACTGGAACACCTTTTAAACTTTTTCATAATAAAGATAAGAGGTTTAGAAATACTGCAGATGTAATTTATTTTAGTAAAATGGCTGGTTTTCAAATAGGGTCAAGACTTTTTTATATGAAAGTGTGGAACGAGATTAATAAAAAAAGCCCGCTAAAACGTTGGATGGAAAATATTGTACCTCACAGCATTTACAGTTATGAAAATAGTGATTTTGAAGATTTAATTTTAAAAATGCAGGCAGATAAAAATAAAAAAGTGCTGGTTGGTTTCTCATCTACTTTTGAGCTACTTTGTAATTATTTAGATGGTCTTAATTCTGAGCCGTTAGATTGCAATGTTGTTTCTATAATTGCAAATTCCGAAGCACTAGATTATGGTACCAAAAAAAGAATGGAATATTACTTTGGCGTTCCTGCTATATCCAGATATTCTAATATGGAGAATGGCATGTTAGCACAACAAAGCATTCATGGAGGTACAGATTTTCATATAAATTGGGCAAGCTTTCATATTGAGGTTTTAGACATGAATGAAGATAAACCGGCTAATTTTGGAGAACCGGGAAGAGTTGTAATTACAGATTTGTATAATTATTGTATGCCAATGATTAGGTATGAAAATGGAGATATAGCGGTTATGAACAAAGAAGACGGGCAAGCACCTGTTTTAAGTCATATTGAGGGTAGAAAAGTAGATATGCTTTATAACACCCAAGGAAAATTAGTTACTTCACATATAGTAACAGTTAATATGTGGAAGTACGATGAACTTAAGCAATATCAATTTATTCAAAAAGGAGCTAAAGACTACACCTTTAAACTAAACCCAAAAGGAGAAAATTTTTCAAGAGAACAAGAGCTTATTAATGAATTTAAAGGTTATTTAGGACAAGATGCTACTATTACAATAGAATATGTACACGATATCCCATTATTAAATTCCGGTAAAAGAAAACTTGTAGTTAGTAATTATACTAAGAGCTAAAACTAGTTTTTTGCTCTGTATAGTGGAAAGTAATTATGCTCTATATCTGTGATTAAATCAACATTAAAGTTAGTTTTACTCTTTACTAATGTTTTATAAGCAGTTTTATCTATAATTTTCCGTCCGGTGTAATAAATAACATCTTCGTCTTTAGAAAAAAAAGACTTTTTATATTTATACAAATTATCTTTATCAGTTATTCCACCTCCCAAAACATAGTATTTTTTATTAGTAGCCCGAGCCCATTTCATTATTTCTATCTTTAAAAAATCGTTAGGTCTGCAATTAAAATAATCAGCCAGTGTTCCTCCCATAAAAGAATACAAGGTATCTGATGAAACTAAAATTAATTCACCCGAAATAGTAATATCGTCTTTAAACACTAATGCTAATGCGCAGTTTTCCGGATTTCTACTTATAAAATCTGTAAAATAGCTTAAGGGTAAAAAATATTTAATATCTGCATTGGTACGTTGCATGGTTTTAATGTAGATATTATAAAAAGCCTCAATTTCTGATTTAGCAATATTTTGATAATAAATTTTTATGCTCAGGTTATGCTGTAATGCTTTACGATAATTGTTTCTAACTTTTGGTTTAAAATTATTCCATTGTGTTTCTTCGTCAAGAATTTTCCCTTTAACATTTCTTAGTGACGGAACCAAAACACCATTATAACCAAGATGATTGTTGTTTAAACTAAAACGAATAAATTCTGATACTACGTGATTAGCAGCGTACCAATTATCTACAGATTCCCAGAATTTTTTTAAAACATCTTCTGATATATTATCGGGGTCAAATAGCGGACCACTATAACCATATGGAGAGGTTACATCATAAAAATCAGACTTTTTATTATCAACAGATATTTCTCTTAAATAAAAAGGCATTATAACAATAGGTTGCGCGTTTTTTGAAAATAAAAAATAACAAGAAGTACTATTTTCTGTAGCAGATAGTGCCTGAAAATCTTTAATGTTGTAAAAAGGGTTATCACTATGTATTTGCTTGGCTAATTTTTTAAAGGATTCAAATTCTGCTTCGGTTTTAATATGCTTTACTTCTAAATTCCAGGTAGGAGCATTAATTTCCGGAATTCTTAAAAGCCTATCGCACTTAGAAAAGGTTAGGTTAGGAATGTAGTTTATATACTTATTTACCTCTTTGTTTCCTTTTAGCCACTCAATATAAACGCCAGCAATGTTTGCACCTGACTCGTGTGAAAAAGGGTAACCACCGCCAAACCTCGGATTTAACTCTAATATGTATAAATTATCATCATGCAGAAACGCATCACAGTCCATGTTACCAAGGTGACGAAGCTTGTTGGCTATGGTTTTCCCAACGGTTTCAAAACGTTCGTCTTTAACAGATAAAGCTTTATCTGTTTCTCCAGACCGCATACTAAGCTTTTCTCGTAAAAAAGTATCAAAATAATTACAATCAAAATCATTTACAACATCCATCCCATATTCTTTGCCTTGCAATTTCTCTTGAATAACAATAGCTCTGTCGGGGTCTTCGTTGCTTGCTTTTTGTAATATAGAGCGTTTTACTCTTTTACTTTGTAAGGCAAAAGCAAGTTTGAGTTCTTCTATATCCTCCGGAAAATCTATACTAATAGAGGCACTGCCCCAACGAGGTTTTAAAACTACTGGAAATTGTAATTGGTTATTTTTAATAGCCTTTAAAGCATCGTCTAAGGTTAAGTATGTTTTAGGAGTTTTTACGCCTGCTTCTTTTAAAAAAAGGTATGTTTTCCATTTATCAAAGCAAATATTTATAACATCTAAGTCAGAAACAAGTACTTTACAGCCGTGAGTTTCAATTTTATGTTTATTTGCTGCTAAAATGGGTAATTCTAAATCGTTTAATGAAATTACAGCGCTAACTTTATGTTTTGTTATTACATTTAATATTTCATCTATATAATTTTCATCGTAAATATCCGGGACAACTTCTGCAATATCTGCATCAACTAAAGCCGGAGCATTTAGCTGCTTATCTACTGCAATTACGTTACCATTACCTTTTAGAGCATCTTTAAAGTAATTAATCAGGTAGTTTCTTCTACCGGCACAAGTAAAAAGTATGTTTAAGGTTTGATGCATTTATGTGTTTATTTTAGAGGCTCTTTCTTGATCCAAATCGAGCATATTTTCATCTAATTCAATGTTTTCCGGATTTAATACCTTCTTAATGGTTTTTAAAATTATAGTTAAATCTAACCAAAAAGAAATGTTTTTTACATACGCTATATCTTTTTCTAGTTTTTTATCCCATGAAAGCAAGTTTCTTCCGGAAACCTGAGCTAATCCTGTAACACCGGGTCTTACAGAGTGTCTAATTCTTTCTTCTTTTGTGTAATACGGAAGATAGTGAACACGTAATGGCCTTGGGCCGACAATGCTCATGTCTCCTTTAATTATGTTTATAAGTTGAGGGATCTCGTCTAAAGAGCTATTTCTTAAAAATGTACCAAATTTTGTAACCCGTTCTGAATTAGGTAATAAAACACCTTCAGAATTGGTTTTGTCTGTCATGGTTTTAAACTTAATTATTTTGAATATTTTTTCGTTAAGCCCCGGTCTATCTTGGTAAAAAAACGGCTTACCGTTGTTTATAAATAGTAAAATTATTGTAATTATTAAGAATGCCGGAAAAAGCAGTATAAATGCTATTAAAGCTAAAACTAAATCTAAAATTCTTTTAAGATAACGTTTATACATGTTATGTTTTGAGGTGATTTTTTTCGATGTGTTTAATAGTCTTTATAACTATTTTTCGTCCTTTTTTTTGAAACTTTTTATCGAGACTATCAAAGGTATCATTCTCTTTAATTTTGATTGGGGTTTGACATATAATTACGCCCTCATCTAAATTTTCATCGATAAAGTGAGTTGTGATTCCTGTAATTTTCACTCCGTATTTTAAGGCTTTTTGTATAGCCTTTTCTGTTTTTGCAAAACTTGGTAGTAGTGACGGATGGATGTTTACAATTTTATTAGAATAAGCAGAAAGTAAAGGCTCTTTTATAATATAACCATAAGCCAGTAAAAAAATATAATCTATAGAATACTCTTGGAGTGTTTTTAAAATCTTTTTTTGGTAAGCAATGGTATCTTTAAAATCGGTTTTTTTAATACAGATGCTGTTTATGCCTAGCTCTTTTGCAGTAATAGCGGCTTTACATTTGTTGTTAGCATGAACTAAGAGTTTTATTGACGAGTTTGGTAGTTTATTATTTTTAAAATCTACCATCAAATTGGCTGCAGATCTACCCCAACCGGTAGTTAATATAGCCCAATTAATATTGTTTTTTTCTCTGATCATCTAAATTTATCATTACTTGTTGAGGATCTACAGCAATATTTTTAGAGGTAATAATACTCATAACTGTAAGCCAAATTATCTTTAAATCTAACAAAAAAGATAGGTTCTCTACATATTCAACATCTTTAGCTAAACGGTTATCCCAATCTAAAAAATTTCTGCCTGATACTTGTGCCAAACCTGTAATACCGGGCTTTACACTGTGCCTTTTTCTTTCTAAAGGAGTATAGTAAGGAAGGTATTTAATTAATAATGGTCTGGGCCCAATTAAGCTCATATCTCCTTTTAAAACATTAATGAGTTGAGGGATTTCATCTAAAGAGGTTTTTCTTATTAGTCTGCCTAACCTAGTTAACCTTTTTGAGTCTGATAATAAAACACCATGCTCATCTTTTTCGTCTGTCATAGTCTTGAATTTAATAAGTCTAAACAGTTTCTCGTTTTTTCCGGGTCTTAATTGAGTAAAAAAAGGAGAGCCCTTAAATACAATGGCTAATACAACACACAAAGCAATAAATACTGGAAATAGTAGTAACAAAACAATTACTGATAACACAACATCTATAATTCTTTTAAAAAATAGTTTATACATTTTTTTTGTAATTGTTGATGGTGGTTTTAAACTTACCGGATTTTAAATAAGGGATAGAATCTACAAACTCTAAAGTTATATTTGCTTGGCTTCCTAAAAACTCTTTGTATGTAGCTAAAAATAGCTCTTCTTCATTAAAAGTGTCATTTACAACAAGCTTTATAACATAATCTGTTTTAGAATTTTGAATTATCTGCCCTTGTTGGATTCCTCTAAAAACAGAAAAGTCTGTTAAGCCTAATGCAGATATAACTTCACCTTCTGTGTTATAAATTGCGTCTTGGAGTCTACCAGTAATTGTTTTAAAATATGTTGAACCATTTATAGTTTCAATTGCTCCCAAATCGCCGGTATCATATCTAATTAAAGGGGTGTGATAATTAAATAAATCTGTGATGACAATTTTACCTAAAGCTCCTTCAGGAACCGGTTGGTTAGTTTTAATATCTAAAATCTCAACATGATAACTTGCGTTATTTATAAAAAAGGAGTCTGTATTGTGATCTGTCAATTGTTGAGCAATTATACCGTTTTCTGTATTTGAGTATCTAGAAACAACAGGAGAATTAAAATAATACGACATTCTGTTTTTTGTATAACTGTCTAAAGGCTCAGAAGTGGCAATTACAACCTTAAGCTTAATCTCTTTAGGCTTAATTATGTTTGGGTTAGCATCAAGAACAGTACAGATTTGTTTAAATGCCGAAGCATGCCCGATAAAACATTTATTACTATTATCTTTTTTTAATCTATTAATTAA
>JBPEWY010000077.1:0-7379 GCA_052032225.1 Flavobacteriaceae bacterium | reverse complement strand
ACAGAAGCTACAGAGAATACTGTTAAAACTTGGATTTCTGAACAAGAATTAGGTTTTGGTAAAGTAATGCCTCCCTTACGATTGGCTTTAGTGGGAGAGCTTAAAGGACCTCATGTATTTGATATTATGGCTTTTTTAGGCATAGATGAAACCCTCTCTCGTATTCAGAAAGCAATACAAACGCTATCATAGCTATTACTAATAATAGGGATAATAGGCCGGACTAATGTTCCGGCCTTTTGTTGTTTAGAAATCATGTTTTTGAGTGTAACTTTTTTTATAAAAAGCTTACTTACAATAAACATACTTTCGTAACTTAAAAGAAAATTTAAATCATGATTTCATACTTCTTTTTGCCCGTTGCTATTTTCTTTGGGCTTATTTTACTTTTTTCGTCCTTTTTTATTGTAAAACAGCAAACAGCCGCTATTATAGAGCGCTTTGGACGCTTTCAGAGCATTAGAAATTCCGGATTACAAATGAAAATTCCATTGGTTGATAGAATTGCCGGCAAACTCAGTTTAAAAATACAGCAGTTAGATGTAATTGTTGAAACCAAGACGCTCGATGATGTTTTTGTGAAACTAAAAGTTTCTGTGCAATATGTTGTTATTAGAAGTAAGGTGTACGAAGCTTTTTATAAACTCGAGTATCCGCACGATCAGATTACAAGTTATGTGTTTGATGTTGTAAGAGCCGAAGTTCCAAAAATGAAGCTCGATGATGTTTTTGTAAAAAAAGACGATATCGCTATTGCCGTTAAATCAGAGCTACAAGATGCTATGCTTGATTACGGATACGACATTATTAAAACTCTAGTAACCGATATTGATCCTGATGCTCAAGTTAAAGCAGCCATGAACCGTATTAATGCAGCAGAGCGCGAAAAAATTGCAGCACAATTTGAAGGTGATGCTGCAAGAATTTTAATTGTAGAAAAAGCAAAAGCAGAAGCAGAAAGTAAAAGACTTCAAGGGCAAGGTATTGCAGACCAACGTAGAGAAATTGCTCGAGGTTTAGAAGAATCTGTAGAAGTATTAAACAAAGTGGGGATAAACTCGCAAGAAGCTTCTGCCTTAATTGTTGTTACACAGCACTATGATACGTTACAAGCCATAGGGGAAGAAACCAATAGTAACTTAATATTGTTACCAAACTCTCCACAAGCCGGAAGCGATATGCTAAACAATATGGTAGCCAGTTTTACTGCCAGCAACCAAATTGGTGAGGCTATGAAGCAACACAACAAGAAAAAAGGAGATAAAGAAGAATAAATCCTAAAAACATTTAAACAAAAAACCACGGCAAATCCGTGGTTTTTTTATTTATAATACTAATTTTTATTCTTTAGCGGCAATCTTTGCCCAAGTGTCTCGCAAACCAACAGTTTTATTAAATACCAATTGGTCTTTTTTAGAATCCTTATCAACACAGAAGTAGCCTAATCGTTGAAATTGAAAGCGATCTCCGGGTTTTGCCTCTTGTAAACTAGGTTCTAAATATCCTGTAGTTACAGACAATGAGTTAGGATTTATAAACTCAATAAAATCTTTTTCAGGATGTGTATCTGGCGATTCATCCATAAATAAACGATCATATACTCTAATTTCTGCAGGTATTGCATGTGCAATAGAAACCCAGTGTAATGTTCCTTTTACTTTACGTTTACTTTCCGGTGTTCCGCTACCACTTTTACTTAACGGGTCGTAAGTACAATGTATCTCAACAATTTCTCCTTGATCATTCTTTACAACGCTTTCTGCTTTAATTATGTAAGCGTTTTTTAAGCGCACCTCTCCTCCTAACTTTAACCTAAAAAACTTGCGGTTTGCTTCTTCTTTAAAATCTTCGCGCTCTATGAAAAGCTCTCTGGAAAAAGGTACTTTTCGTGTTCCGGCTGCATCATCTTCAGGATTGTTTTCTGCTTCTAACCACTCTACCTGCCCTTCGGGATAGTTAGTAATTACAAGCTTTACCGGATTGAGCACCGCCATTACCCTTGGCGCAACTTTATTTAAATCTTCTCTTACACAATACTCTAATAACGATACATCTATTAAATTTTCACGCTTAGCAATCCCTATAGTATCAGCAAATTTTCGGATAGCTGCCGGTGTATAACCTCGTCTTCTAAGCCCAGAGATAGTAGGCATTCTGGGGTCATCCCAGCCAGACACATGCTTCTCTTCTACTAAACGTAACAGTTTTCGTTTACTAACAACAGTATGACTTAAGTTTCTTCTGGCAAATTCACGTTGTTTTGGTCGTAATTTATCAGGCTCACAAACCTGATCTAAAAACCAATCGTACAATTCTCTATGTGGTAAAAACTCAAGCGTACAAAGAGAATGCGAAACTTGTTCTATATAATCACTTTCACCGTGTGTCCAATCATACATTGGATATATGCACCAACTGTCTCCGGTTCTGTGATGCTTTTTATGAAGAATTCTGTACATAATAGGGTCTCGCATCAACATATTTGGCGAGCTCATATCTATTTTAGCGCGTAATACATGTGCTCCTTCCGGATGCACTCCGTTTTTCATTTCTTCAAAAAGCCTCAAATTCTCTTCAACAGATCGGTCTCTATACGGGCTGTTAACGCCTGGTGTTGTTGGTGTTCCTTTTTGTTGCGCTATTTCTTCAGAAGTTTGACTATCTACATAGGCCTTCCCTTTTTTTATTAGCATAACAGCCCAATCATAAAGCTGCTGAAAATAATCTGATGCATAACACTCATTTGCCCATTTATACCCCAGCCATGCCACATCTTCTTTAATAGCATCTACAAACTCTTGCTCTTCTTTTGTTGGGTTGGTATCGTCAAACCTAAGGTTTACCGGGGCATTGTAACGTAATCCTAATCCAAAATTTAAACAAATAGAACTTGCGTGCCCTATATGTAAATAACCATTGGGTTCTGGTGGAAAACGAAAACGAAGCTGTTCTTGAGAATACCCATTTTTAAGGTCTTCTTCAATTATCTGCTCTATAAAATTTAAAGACTTTCCCTCTTTTGCCATGCTTTTAAATTAAAAGCACAAAATTAATTAATTAGGTTGACTATCACGAATAATAGTTTGACAACATTATTTGGCTGTTATACAACATTTTTAGAGGAAAGGCATCGATGAAATGCACATTTTGTGTAAAAATTTTTATTTTAGCTATGTTAAAAACGCAATTTATTAACGGTTTAATTTCTTGTAAAACAATAAGTTTCAAGAAATTGTTAAAAACTTTTTTTAGAAATTAAGCGTTTTTATTAAGTAACGGGCGCTTGTAATATATTGGCGCATTGTACGTTATAAAATTAAATATTGTATAACTGTTTTAGTCCCCAAAACTAAAACTAACCTACTAACATGCGCAGAATTTGGTACACATCATACTGCTTACTGGCTTACGCTCTTATAAATTTGAGTGTAACATCGGTTTCTGCTCAAATTCTTTATGAGCCAGAACCACAGTTTACCGCACCTTGTGCTTCTGCATCCTTTAACTCGTTTCAGGTTAGATTTAAATGGGACCCTCCAGTAGTTAACAACGACAATCAATTTATATTAGAGCTTTCAGAGCCCGATGGTTCTTGGGACAACCCAACTACATTAGCTTCTGTAGCTGATAAAAATGCTGATTTTGATTTTTATTTCACGTTCGGATTTCCAAACAATACAGCTGGAGAAAACTACAAAGTTCGTGTTAAAAGCACCAGCCCCGAACTAACCAGTCCGGAGAGTGATGCTTTTCCTGCTTACTATCAAAATGTGACCGAAGGCCTCGTTATTAATAATTTTGTTGGAGAAATTTATGTATGCGATGGTACTCCGGCTACCTTAACCATTAATAACTATCCCAGCGAACATGCTTATAATTGGTATAGAGACGGTTCTTTAATACCGGGAGAAAGAGGGCCAACTCTTACTACTTCTCAAGCCGGGTTTTACTACGTAGAGGTAGATTACGGTTTGTATTGCTCCGGAAGTACACTCTCTAACCAAGTAGAAGTAATAACCGGTTCTGCCCAAGGTGTAACTATACAAGGAAGCTACCCGCAATCCCTATGCGCTGGTGAAACTCATACTTTACAAGCTAGTGTTACAGACCCAACCTATTTATACCAATGGTACAAAGACAATAATCCAATTAGCGGAGCAAATGCCCCTTCTTATGTTATAGATACAAATGCCGACCCGAATTTTGACGGGCAATATGCTGTAGAGATTCAAGAACCTGGAGGCTGTGCAGAACGTTCAGCACCAGTAACCATAAACAAAACAGGGGATTTCACTATTAATTTAACTACCCCTAACAGTCTTGTTTTACTGCCGGGTGGCAGCAGAACTCTTGGTGTAACCACGTCGGCTGTTAATCCAACCTATGTATGGTATAGAGATGGTTCGGTAATTAGTGGAGAGACACAAAGTAATATTACAGTAAATCAGCCCGGCACCTACTGGGTAACTGTTACACAAGGCGGAAGCTGTGTAACTTCTGAAGATTCTGAGCAGATAGTAGTTGAAGTGCCCGATTCTTTTGATATTACAATTGAAACAGATTCAAATTATACCGATTGTTCTAATACATCTGCCTCACTGTCTGTAAGCCAAATAAATGCTATAACGCCATCAAACGGAACAATAGATGTAACTGCAGATGTTATAGGTAGTTTTGGCTTTCAATGGTTTAAAGATGGGGTTGCTCTCTCTGGTGAAACAGCATCAACTATTGCTGTGAATGATGCCTCAGAAAATGGAAATTATAGGATTGATGGAACTTTAGGACCGTATTCATCACAATCAAATCAAATAAACGTAAAACTTATAGTTAACGACAATATAACTATTTCGGCTAGTGAAGCTGTAGTTTGTGATGGTGGTAACACCGTTACATTATCTGTTGCTTCTTTTAACCCGGCGTACACGTATGAGTGGTATCATAATGGTGTACAAATGCCGGAAAACGGAGAAACAGTAAATACTAATTTATCTGGTACATACCGTCTTGCAGTTACTGCTTTTGGTTGTACCAAATTATCTAACGAGGTTGTAGTACAACCTTTTGATGAATCCGTTGTTAGTGTAGATGCTCCGGATAGAGTTGTATTTGTTGAAGGCGGTTATAGAACCGTTACAGCATCTGGTGCAGATAGCTACCAATGGTACAATAGTGACAACGAATTATTATCAGGCAGTAGCTCTTATACTTTTACAGAAGAAGGAGACTATGTGCTTAGAGCCTTTATAGGTTCTTGCGAAGTAACTAAACTATTCACAGTTGCCTATTTAGAAACTTTTGCAGTACCTAATGTGATTACTCCTAATGGAGATGGTGTAAACGATCAATGGATAATTCCTAACCGTTATTCTTTTAATAACGAAGTAGAAGTTACCATTTATGATCCGGCCGGAAAACCCATTTTTAATGCGGTTGGCTATCAGAACAATTGGCCCCAGTCAAGTTTGTCTTTCCCAACTACGAAACCGCCCGTGTTTTATTATAAAATCGTAAAAGGAAAGAATGTATTAAAACAAGGAACAATAACCTTAATACGCTAGTGGTAAATGAAACGTACATTTTTTTGGCTTTTAGTAGCCGTAATGAGTAGCAATTTCTTGCTTGGTCAAGAAGAAACTCCAAACTTGGAGATAGATATCCCTGCTCAAAACTTACTCAAATTTAACAGGTTTTTAATTAACCCAACCTTCTCTACGGTTAGAGAAGACAAATCGTATATAAACCTGTATCACCGTAACGAAAACAGCTCGTTTGATAATGCTAACGACCTGTATTTTATTAGCTACTCTGGCCGTATGGGAGACAGAACGGGTTTTGGGTTAAGCTTGTTTCAACAACAATACGGTACTTTCTCTAACTTTGGTGCAATGGCCAACTATGGTTATGGCGTAAGGCTTGCAGAAAATAGTGCCCTAACCTTTGGTTTTAATACACTTTACTACAGTAGTGGTTTTGATGCCAGCGAAGCCATTGTTGGTAATGATTTTGATGAGCGCCTTTCTGAGTTACAAGACGGTTCGTTCTTATCGTTTCAGCCCGGAATTAACTTAGCCATTGGAAGTTTTGATATAGGTGTTTATGCGGAAAACCTATTAGACTATAACTTTAAAACCAGTAAAAGTTTAACCTCATTCTCAGAGAAAACTTTTTCGGCTCACTTACAATACACCAAAACATTTGAGAATGCTTCAGGTATTCTAGAAAAAGGTAGATTATTAGCCCTCACAAGAGCTCGTAAAAAAGGCGAAGACGATGTAACATTAAGTGGTAGCCTAATTCTAGACCTCCCTAAAATAGGGTGGTTGCAAGGTGGTTATGACGATTATTATGGTGTTGCAGCAGGGGTTGGATTTAATCTCACTAAACGCCTATCGTTAGGGTACACTATAGAAAAAGGATTAAATAATGGTAGAGAGAATTTAGGACCAACACACGAAATATCATTTGCCTATTCATTTGAACCTAACTTAACCGAAGATAGAGTGCTGCTTGATCCTGAGCAAGAAGATGAAATTGTAAAAGCTCAAAAGGAGTTTTTAGATAAAGATGCTGAAATAGCCGAACTTAAAAAGAACATTCAAGAAAATAACGAGATTATTGCTGAGCTTATATTCAGACAAGATTCTTTAGAACGAGCTCGCGAAAAAGATCTTGAGCGCAGGTTTGCTCATATCATGCGATTTATAAATAACAAAAACGCTAACAACACAAATTCTAATAACTTAAATACAAACCAACGCGATCGTGTTGCTGTTGCTGCTAACAAAAAAGAAAATAACATAAACTTAAACGCAAGAAAAAACAACAATGACAATAATAAACCAAATGGTATAAAAAATAATTCAAGTAAAGACAAAACAGCTATTGCTACTGCTAACAAGGCAAATCCTGTAACTGTTAAAAAAGACAGGGTAGGTCTTGTAAAGGCTAAAAAGTCATACGAAGACGCTATAGATAAACAAGCTGTTGCTAATAAAGTAACTTCTAAAAGAGTACGCAATTTACCGGGTGTTAAAGGCGGATACTACATAATTGCAAATGTTTACAGAGGCAATTACTACTTAAACAAGTTTGTAAACACCCTTAACAGTAAAGGATTTGCAGCAGATTACTTTAAAAACCCTAGAAACGGGTTAAAGTATGTGTATTTAGAAAGGTTTGACTCTTGGGAAGATGCTCTTGCAGCATACAAATCAAACGTTAATGGTAAATACCATGACGATATTTGGATTATGACTGTAGATAATGGTCAAGACGACGGTCGTTATGCAGGAACCTCAACCAAAAAAACAACAATTGCCAAGGCAGCAAACAAAAAAAGCTCTCAACCAAAACCTAAACAAACAAACACTAAAAAT
>JBPEWY010000076.1:0-13373 GCA_052032225.1 Flavobacteriaceae bacterium | reverse complement strand
CCAGATTATTTAGATAACGACAATAATTAAATAAAAAAAGCGGCTTTTAAAGCCGCTTTTTTTTTGATATATATTTTTTTAAAGTTTTAACGATAAACTTAAAATTAATTGATCAGGTCTGGTGTCTATTCTAGATACTGCATTAGCTCCACCAATAGCGTCAACATACGTAACTTCGTTTTCTTTAAATCCTCTTTCGTAACGTAAATCAATACCAAAAGAGCCAAAATCTATAGCAGCTCCAAAATTAAGTCCGATTGTAAAATCATTTTCAACATCACCTAAAGTAACATCTTCAAAATCTGTATCTAAAATGTATTGTAAAGATGGTCCTCCAAATACACTAACAGGGCCAATAATTTTAGCACCTACAAGTAAAGGAGCATCTAATTTTTGCATTTTAAAATCTTCATTTTCATAATCACTTTTGGTACTGGTGTAAACTAACTCTGGTCTGAAGTAAAGTTTTTCGCCTATTTTTCCATAAATACCAACGTGAAATCCTAAGTTTTTATCGGGGTCTTTATAGGCATTTTCAGCAGAGTCAAAATAATCTCCGTTGCCATTGTAGTTTAAACCGGCTTTAACTCCAAAACTTGAGCTGGTTTGAGCCGTTGAAAAAGAAGCCACTAATAGTGCAGCAGATAAAAAAAGCAATTTTTTCATAATTCAATTTTTTTAGTTACTAAACAGTTTGGGTATCAAAAACCCTACCACTATTTTCTTTTAAGTACGTTTTTAACTGCTTTTTGGATTGCAGAGGCGTTAATACCGTACTTTTTCATTAACTCTTCTGGTGTTCCACTTTCTCCAAAAGTGTCGTTAGTGGCAACAAACTCTTGTGGGGTTGGCTTGTTTTTAGCTAAAACTCTTGCAACACTTTCACCTAAACCACCAAGATAGTTATGTTCTTCTGCAGTAACTACACACTTAGTTTTGCTTACAGACTCTAAAATTGCTTCTTCGTCTAAAGGTTTTATGGTATGAATATTAATTACTTCTGCGCTTATACCTTCTTGCTCTAAAGATTCTGCAGCTTGTAGTGCTTCCCAAACCATATGTCCGGTTGCTATAATGGTAACGTCTGTTCCTTCAGTTAATTTAATGGCTTTACCAATTTCGAATTTCTGATTTTCTGGAGTGAAGTTGGCTACTTTTGGTCTACCAAAACGTAAATAAACCGGTCCAACATAATCTGCAATAGCAATAGTAGCAGCTTTAGTTTGGTTATAATCGCATGGGTTAATTACAACCATTCCGGGAAGCATTTTCATTAATCCTATGTCTTCTAATATTTGATGCGTTGCCCCGTCTTCTCCTAGAGTTAGGCCGGCATGAGAGGCACATATTTTTACATTTTTACCGGAGTAGGCTATAGACTGTCTAATCTGATCGTATACGCGTCCGGTAGAAAAGTTAGCAAAAGTACCTGTAAACGGAATTTTACCTCCAATGGTTAATCCGGCAGCAATCCCCATCATATTGGCCTCTGCAATTCCTACCTGAAAAAATCTATCAGGATTTTCTTTTATAAACTCATCCATTTTCAAAGAGCCTACCAAATCAGCGCAAAGAGCAACAACATTGGGGTTGGTTCTTCCTAATTCTGCAAGTCCGGCACCAAAACCGCTTCTGGTATCTTTTTTTCCGGTATCTATATATTTTTTCATTGTTTTCTAATTAAAAGGTTAGTAATCGCCAAGTGTTTCGGGGTTTTGCGCTAAAGCAATTTCTAATTGCTCATCATTTGGAGCTTTACCATGCCACGCGTGTGTGTGCATCATAAAATCTACTCCATTACCCATTTCTGTGTGTAAGAGCACGCAAACAGGTTTACCGTTGCCGGTTAGTGTCTTGGCTTTTTGCATACCGTTAATGACAGCTTCAAGGTTGTTACCTTCTTTAATGTGCATTACTTCCCAACCAAAGGCTTTAAACTTAGCCTCTAAATCTCCTAAAGGCATTACATCGTCTGTAGCACCATCTATTTGCTTTCCGTTATAATCTATTGTAGCAATTAAATTATCTACATTTTTACCGGCTGCAAACATAGCGGCTTCCCATATTTGTCCTTCTTGTAGCTCTCCGTCACCATGTAAACTGAACACTAAGTGTGAATCGTTGTTTAACTTTTTAGCTAATGCGGCACCAATGGCAACCGACATTCCTTGGCCTAATGATCCAGACGCAATTCTTACACCTGGTAAGCCTTCATGTGTGGTTGGATGACCTTGTAATCTAGAATTAATTCTTCTGAAGGTTTTTAACTCTTCAACCGGAAAATAGCCTCTTCTGGCAAGTACACTATAATACACCGGAGAGATATGGCCGTTAGAGAGTATAAAAATATCTTCTCCGATTCCATCCATATCAAACTCTTCCTTTAAGTGCATTATTTCGTTGTACATCGCTACAAAAAACTCTGTACAACCTAAAGAACCTCCTGGGTGCCCTGAGTTTACAGCATGCACCATTCGTAAAATATCTCTACGAACTTGTACTACTAAATCTTGTAATTGTTGTGTTGTTGGCATGGGTTACAATTAATATTTGTTGCCGCAAAAGTAAGTTTTTATTAGGGGTTGGCAAAAACTCAAAATCAGCATTTTTTAACCTTTTAAAGAAAGTAATTCACATTTTTGCATTTTGTAAGCCATAATTATGTTTAGGAGTTGGTTATCTTTGCCGACTCATGTGAGTTACTATGAAATTCGAACTACATAAAACAGACCCGCAGAGTAAAGCAAGAGCAGGGACTATTACTACAGATCACGGTACTATACAGACTCCTATTTTTATGCCTGTAGGTACTGTTGCCTCTGTGAAAGGAGTGCACCAAAGAGAATTAAAAGAAGATATTAATCCTGATATAATTTTAGGTAATACCTACCATTTATACTTGCGTCCTAAAACTCATATTTTAGAACAAGCCGGAGGGCTTCATAAATTTATGGGTTGGGATAGAAATATTTTAACAGATAGCGGAGGTTACCAGGTTTACTCGCTATCTGCTAACAGAAAAATAAAAGAAGAAGGGGTTAAATTTAAAAGCCATATAGACGGTTCTTACCATGTTTTTACTCCAGAAAACGTAATGGAAATTCAACGAAGTATTGGGGCAGACATTATAATGGCTTTTGATGAATGTACACCTTATCCTTGCGATTATAACTACGCAAAACGCTCTATGCACATGACGCATAGATGGTTAGACAGATGCGTAAATCACTTAAAAAAAATACCTCCAAAGTATGGTTATAATCAAACGTTATTTCCTATTGTACAAGGTTCTGTTTATAAAGATTTAAGACAACAATCTGCAGAATATATAGCTAATGTTGGTGCAGACGGAAATGCAATTGGAGGATTATCTGTTGGTGAGCCTGCAGAAGAAATGTATGCCATGACAGAAGTAGTTTGCGATATTCTTCCTGCTAACAAACCCAGATATTTAATGGGCGTAGGAACACCAATTAATATTTTAGAAAACATAGCATTAGGGGTAGATATGTTTGATTGTGTTATGCCAACCAGAAATGCACGAAACGGAATGTTGTTTACGGCAAATGGCATTATAAATATAAAAAACAAAAAGTGGGAGAATGATTTCTCTCCTATAGACGAGATGGGCATAACCTACGTAGATACCCAATATTCTAAAGCATATTTAAGACACTTATTTGCTGCCAACGAGTTTTTAGGAAAGCAAATAGCATCAATTCATAACTTAGGTTTTTATCTTTGGTTGGTTAGAGAAGCTAGAAAACATATTTTAGAGGGAGATTTTAAAACCTGGAAAGACCAAATGGTTAAGCAAATGAATAACCGCTTGTAATGCTAAAAATTGTAGACAGATATATATTAAAAAGGTATTTAGTAACCTTTTTTGTAATGATACTCATGTTTGTGCCCATTGGCATCATGGTAGATGTTTCAGAAAAGGTTGGTAAAATGATAGAGCAAGAAGTGCCTTTTAATGAAATTGTGCAATACTACTTAGATTTCACAATTCATTTTGCAAACATGCTCTTTCCACTTTTTATTTTTTTATCGGTTATTTGGTTTACTTCTAAATTGGCAAATAACACAGAAATAATTGCCATTTTAAGTTCCGGGATTTCTTTTACACGTTTTCTAAGGCCTTATTTAGTTGGTGCAGCCATTATAGCTGTTTTTGTTTTTATAATGGGGATGTTTGTTGTACCACCGGCAAGTGAAGGTTTTAATGAGTTTAGATATAAGTATTTAAAAAAAGGAAAGAAAGCAAGAGAAACTACTAATTTATTTAACCAAGTAAATGAAAACGATTTTATTTACGTAAGCAGTTTTGAGCCATCAAGAAAAATTGGGTATAATTTTACGTACGAGCATTTTAATGACAGCCTACAATTAGAATATAAAATTGCTGCCAGAAATATTAGATGGATAGAAAAAGATAGTATTTACAGATTAACAGGTTATACCAAAAGAATTATTGGAGAGAAAGACGATTTAATTATAACTAAACCGAAATTAGATACGCTATTTAGCTTTAATCTAGACGATTTAACTCCGGTAAATTATGTTGCAGAAACCAAAAACCTTTTTGAACTTAATGAGTTTATAAAAAAAGAACGCAAAAAAGGGTCGCCCAATATTAACAGGTATTTGCTGGTTAAGTACAAACGATGGAGTTTGCCGCTCTCGGCTTTAATTTTAACTATAATAGCGGTTGCAGTATCTTCGGTTAAGCGCAGAGGGGGTATGGGTGTAAACTTAGCTTTTGGTGTTGTGGTGGCTTTTACATTTGTGTTTTTCGATAAAATATTTGGTACAATGGCAGAGCAAAGTGGTTTTTCACCACTTTTAGCAGTCATGATACCTAACATACTTTTTGGAGCCTTAGCTTTTTACTTATTACAAAATGCCAAACGTTAAACTTAAAAACTATTTTCATTTACATTTTATAGTATTTATTTGGGGTTTTACTGCTGTTTTAGGAGCGTTAATAACACTAAATGCACTTCCTTTAGTTTGGTACAGAATGTTGTTAGCAGTTGCATTTGTACTGGCATACATTATCATCAAAAAAATACCACTAATAGTTACCAGGAAGCAATTGCTTTTATACATAATTGCAGGCATTGTAATAGCATTACACTGGGTTACTTTTTTTAAAGCTATTAAGGTCTCTAACGTATCTATTACATTAGCTTGTATGTCTACCGGAGCTTTTTTTACTGCTTTACTTGAGCCTTTTTGGTACAAAAGAAAATTTGTTTGGTATGAAGTTGTTTTAGGGTTGACAGTAATTTATGGTTTGTGGATAATTTTTAAAGTAGATACAACTTACACATTGGGCATAGTTTTAGCGCTTACATCGGCATTGTTATCATCAATATTTTCACTAATTAACGGTAAACTGGTACAAGAAAACAGGCCCTCAATAATCTCTTTTTTCGAGCTGCTTTCAGGAGTTATTTTTTTAACATTTTACTTGCTTTTAAATAATCAAATAAACGTACATTTCTTTAATATAAGCAGCTCAGACTGGGTGTATTTAATTATTTTGGCCTCTGTTTGTACTGCTTATGCATTTATTGCTTCTGTAAAGGTTATGAAATATATTAGTCCTTATACGGTAATGCTAACCATTAATTTAGAGCCGGTTTACGGTATTGCTTTGGCATATTTTATTTTAGGAGAATCAGAAAAAATGAACACCAATTTTTATATAGGAGCATTAATAATACTTTCAACTGTAGTAGCTAACGGAATACTCAAAAATAAATCAGCAATAAAATCTAAACTAACTAAAAGAGGTACTGTATAAAGTTTTATATTTGTACGCTGTATTTTATAAAACCAAACCCATACACTCATGGAATACTTAGATTTTGAGTTGCCAATAAAAGAGTTACAAGAGCAACTAGAAAAATGTAAATTAATAGGAGACGAGAGTGATGTAGATGTTACTGATACATGCAAACAAATAGAAAAGAAATTAGCTGAAACTAAAAAGAATATCTACGAAAATTTAACCGCTTGGCAACGAGTTCAGTTGTCAAGACACCCCTCAAGACCTTACACGCTAGATTATATTAGAGCTCTTTGCGGTGATACCTTTTTAGAACTTCATGGAGATAGAACCGTAAAAGACGATAAAGCAATGATTGGCGGTTTAGGTAAAATCGGTGATCAAACCTATATGTTTATAGGAACCCAAAAAGGATACAATACAAAAACCAGACAGTACAGAAACTTTGGTATGGCCAACCCGGAAGGGTACAGAAAAGCATTACGATTAATGAAAATGGCCGAAAAATTTGGTATTCCGGTAGTTTCGTTTGTAGATACTCCTGGTGCGTATCCTGGTATTGAAGCCGAAGAAAGAGGGCAAGGAGAAGCTATTGCAAGAAACATTCTAGAAATGAGCCGTCTTAAAGTGCCTATTATTGTTATAATAGTTGGTGAAGGAGCTTCGGGAGGTGCTTTAGGAATTGGTGTTGGAGATAAAGTTTTAATGTTAGAAAACACTTGGTACTCTGTAATTTCACCAGAATCTTGCTCATCAATTCTTTGGAGAAGTTGGGAATACAAAGAGCAAGCAGCAGAAGCACTTAAACTTACTGCAAAAGACATGAAAAAGCTTAAGCTTATAGACGGTATAATTAAAGAGCCGCTTGGTGGTGCTCATTACGACAGAGATACAACTTTTAAAACCGTTTCTAAGACCATCACTAAGCTTTATGATGAACTAAAAAAGTTATCCCCAGAAGAATTGGTAGAAAAAAGAATGGATAAATATGCCAATATGGGAGTGTATAAAGGATAAAGTGCCTAAATAAAACGATTAACAAAAATCTGAAGATTTAGTTCTTCAGATTTTTTTTGTTATCAACATAAAAGCGTAACTTATTAACAGTTAAATGTTTATTACCTGTTAATATTACAAAACTCATTATTTTTTTGATTTTTCTACTTTTGATGTTATGGAGAAACCTAACCCACTACCTGGCGTACGCGTTGATAAAAGTACTATTATAAGCCTCGAGAAAGGAAAAATACCTCCGCAAGCCCTTGATTTAGAGGAAGTTGTGCTTGGAGCAATGATGATTGATAAAAAGGGTGTAGATGAGGTAATAGACATTTTACACAGTGATGCATTCTACAAAGAAGCCCATAAAATTATATTCGAAGCTATTGTTCAGCTCTTTGAAAATACAGAACCAATAGACTTATTAACCGTTTCGGCACAATTAAAGAAAAATGGTAAGTTAGAGCAGGTAGGAGGTGATTTTTACCTTATACAACTAACTCAAAAAGTATCATCTTCTGCTCACATTGAGTACCATGCCAGAATAATCCTCCAAAAATATATTCAAAGACAGCTAATAAAAATTTCGAGTGAGATTATTGAAAATGCTTACGATGAAACTACCGATGTTTTTGATTTATTAGATAATGCCGAAGCAAAATTATACGAGGTTACTCAAGGCAATTTAAAGCGTTCATCAGAAACTGCTCAAAGCCTTGTAATGCAGGCAAAAAAGAAGATTGAAGAGATCTCTAATAAAGAGGGCTTAAGCGGTATACCGAGTGGTTTTGATAAGTTAGATAAATTAACATCTGGTTGGCAACCCAGCGATTTAATTATAATTGCAGCAAGACCGGGTATGGGTAAAACTGCCTTCACATTATCTATGGCAAGAAACATGGCTGTAGATTCTAATATACCCGTAGCATTTTTCTCATTAGAGATGTCTTCCGTTCAGCTTATAACACGTTTAATTTCTTCAGAAACTGGTTTATCTTCAGAAAAATTAAGAACCGGTAAACTGGCAGAACATGAATGGAAACAGCTCAATGTTAAAGTAAAAGATTTAGAAAAAGCACCTTTATTTATAGACGATACTCCGTCGCTTTCTATTTTTGATTTAAGAGCAAAAGCTAGACGTTTAAAGTCTCAACACGATATTAAATTAATAGTAATAGATTATTTACAGTTAATGACTGCCGGAGGAAGTCAAAAAGGAGGTAATAGAGAACAAGAAATATCTACAATTTCAAGAAACCTAAAAGCACTAGCAAAAGAGTTAGATATACCGGTAATAGCACTTTCTCAGTTATCGCGTGCTGTAGAAACTAGAGGAGGTAGTAAACGTCCATTACTTTCAGATCTTCGTGAATCTGGAGCAATAGAGCAAGATGCAGATATAGTATCATTTATTTATCGCCCTGAATATTATAAAATAGAGGAGTGGGATGATGAGGAACGTTCTCCAACACAGGGTCAGGCAGAGTTTATAGTTGCTAAGCATCGTAACGGTGGGTTAGATAATATTAGGTTAAAATTCATTGGACAACTAGGAAAATTTGATAATTTAGATGACTTTGATTCTCCTTTCGAGTTTCAATCTAAAATGAATGAAAACGACGATAATCCGTTTTCACCATCTAAACCCATAAGTCCGGACGAAGCTTTTGGAAGCAGCATGAACAATAACGATGATGAGAATATGCCTTTTTAAAATACATTCACAAGCTTTTTTTAATAAAAGCTGGGTGTTGATATTCTTTTTTTTATTGTTTTCGGTAAGTGCTAACGCTTCGTACATATTAATTCCTATGGATGCCACAAGCCAAAAAAATCATTTAAAGGCTTATGGTATAACATATTGGACCCTCACAAAAAACCATAAAGTTAAATGGTTATTAAATTATCGTGGAGGGTCTTTTTTATTGCCTCACACAGAAGCTATTGAGAAAGAATGTAAAATTAGAGGTGTTTCTTTTGAGGTGTTATCTAATGCTAAAACAGAACAAATATTAGTAGAAATTAGTAGTCCGGCTAAAAATCAAGAAGCTGTTGTATTAGAAAAAGCACCAAAAATTGCTGTTTATTCGCCTAAAACCAATAAACCATGGGATGATGCTGTTACTATGGTATTAACCTACGCAGAGATTCCGTATGATATTGTTTATGATGAAGAGGTGCTCTCAGACCAACTTTTACTATATGATTGGTTACACTTACACCATGAAGATTTTACAGGACAGTACGGCAAGTTTTATGGCTCTTATAGGGCTGCTCCGTGGTATATAAAAGAAAAACAGGAAGCAGAAGAGTTGGCAAAAAAACTCGGCTTTAATAAAGTTTCTGAAGCTAAATTGGCAGTAGCTTTAAAAATTAGAAATTATGTTATTGGTGGAGGATTTATGTTTGCTATGTGCAGCGCAACAGATAGTTTTGATATAGCTCTTGCTGCAGAAGGAATAGATATTTGCGAACCTATGTTTGACGGCGATCCTTCAGAACCTAACTATCAAAGCAAAATAGATTTTAGTAAAACATTTGCCTTTACCAATTTTGTTTTAGAACGAAATCCGCTCAGATACGAGTTCTCTTCAATAGATATGACCTCTAAAAGAAGAATTTTAAAAGAGGCTGATTATTTTACTCTTATGGATTTTTCTGCCAAATGGGACCCCATTCCAACCATGTTATGTCAAAATCATACAGCTTTAATAAAAGGTTTTATGGGACAAACAACAGCTTTCGACAGAAATACCATTAAAAGTAATGTGTTAATATTAGGAGAAAACAAAACAAATAGCGAGGCAAGATACATTCATGGTATTAAAGGGAAAGGATTTTTTACTTTCTATGGCGGACATGATCCGGAAGATTATCAACACAGAGTAGGAGATCCTAAAACAGAGCTGGAGCTTCACCCAAACTCTCCGGGGTACAGGCTAATTTTAAATAACGTTTTATTTCCGGCAGCACAAAAAAAGAAGAAAAAAACATAAAAAAACCACCCATTTTTGGGTGGTTTTTATATAAGCGAAATAATTGTTTAACGTTTATTTTACTTTCTCTACAATTGCTTTAAAAGCTTCTGGGTGGTTCATAGCTAAGTCTGCTAAAACCTTACGGTTAAGCTCTATATTGTTAGCTTTAACTTTACCCATAAATTGAGAGTAAGACATTCCGTGTAATCTTGCACCAGCGTTAATACGCTGAATCCATAGTGAACGGAAGCTTCTCTTTTTGTTTCTGCGGTCTCTGTACGAGTATTGCATCGCTTTTTCAACCGCATTCTTAGCAACTGTCCAAACGTTTTTACGTCTTCCAAAGTATCCTTTGGCTTGCTTCAACACCTTTTTTCTACGTGCTCTAGAAGCTACTGAATTTACTGATCTTGGCATAATTTCTGTTTTTTTGTAGTAGGCGGTTTACATTGTAAACTCTTTTAAAGCCTAACTCCACGGTTTAACATTTTTTAAATAACCTTACTAATTAATTACTTTAAACGTAATTGTTCTTTAATGCTAGTCTCATCGGCTTTGTGTACCAAAGAGTCATGAGTTAGCCTTAGCTTACGCTTTTTAGATTTTTTAGTTAAAATATGATTCTTAAAAGCGTTCTTTCTTTTAATTTTACCGGTGCCGGTAAGCTTAAAACGCTTTTTGGCACTCGATTTTGTTTTCATCTTAGGCATTGTCTTCCTATTTTTATTATTTCGCTTATATACTTTTACTTATTTCTTTTTAGGCGCAATAAACATGGTCATGCGCTTGCCTTCTAATTTTGGCATTTGCTCTACTTTACCTAACTCTTCTAATTCTGCAGCTAAGCGAAGTAGTAAAATTTCTCCTTTGTCTTTATAAACTATAGAGCGGCCTTTAAAAAACACATAGGCCTTTAGTTTGGCACCATCTTTTAAAAACTTCTCAGCATGTTTTTTCTTAAACTCAAAATCATGATCATCTGTATTAGGGCCAAACCTAATTTCTTTAACCACAACTTTGCTTGCTTTAGCCTTTAGAGCCTTTTCTCTTTTTTTCTGTTCGTAAAGAAACTTTTTGTAGTCCATTATTTTACAAACAGGAGGCTCTGCGTTTGGAGAGATTTCTACTAAATCTAACTCCATTTCTTCGGCTTTGGCAAGTGCCTCTTTAGTTGGATAAATCCCAACTTCTACATTGTCTCCAACTAATCGTACTTCTGGGACACGAATGTGTTCGTTAATTTTGTGTTTTGGTGTGGTGTCCCTTCTTTGGGGTTGATTTCTTCTTCTAATAGCTATGGCTTACTAATTTTTGGTTAAACTTTATTTTAAAACGATTTTAAAGTACTATTAATTTCTTCATTTACCAAATTAGTAAATGCTTCTATTGTAATAGTACCTATATCACCTTCACCATGTTTTCTAACAGAAACGGTACCATTTTTTTCTTCTTGTTCTCCAACAATTAGCATAAATGGTATTTTTTTCAATTCGGCTTCACGAATTTTTTTACCAATAGTTTCGTTTCTGTTATCAACGAGGGCGCGAATTTCGTTATTTTCTAATAAATTTAAAACTTTTTCAGCATATTTTTCGTATTTCTCACTGATAGAGAGAATGATAGCTTGCTCTGGCATTAACCATAACGGAAAGTTCCCGCCGGTATGTTCTAACAGCAAGGCTACAAAACGCTCCATACTTCCAAATGGTGCACGATGAATCATTACCGGTCTGTGTAATTTATCATCGCTTCCTTTGTAATGTAAATCAAATCGCTTAGGTAAATTGTAATCAACTTGTATAGTACCAAGCTGCCAGCTTCTACCTAAGGCGTCTTTTACCATAAAATCTAATTTAGGACCGTAAAAAGCTGCCTCTCCTTCTTCAACTACATAATCTAAGCCTTTGTCTTTGGCAGCATTTATAATTGCGTTTTCTGCAATTTCCCAAGTTTCTGGATCGCCAATGTATTTATCAGGATTACTTTTATCTCTAACAGATACTTGCGCTGTAAAGTTTTTAAATCCTAAAGAGTTAAATACATAAAGCACTAAATCTATTACGTTTTTAAACTCTTGGTCTAACTGTTCTGGCGTACAGAATATATGGGCATCATCTTGTGTAAAACCTCTAACACGTGTTAAACCATGTAACTCTCCACTTTGTTCGTATCTGTAAACGGTGCCAAATTCAGCAAAACGTTTAGGTAAATCCTTATAGCTCCAAGGTTTAGATTTATATATTTCGCAATGATGCGGACAGTTCATTGGTTTTAATAAAAACTCTTCATCTTCATGTGGAGTTTTAATTGGCTGAAAGCTGTCTTCGCCATACTTTTCATAATGTCCGGAAGTTACATATAAATCTTTCTGGCCAATATGGGGTGTAACCACCAATTCGTAACCGGCCTTTTTTTGAGCCTTCTTTAAAAAATTCTCTAAACGTTCACGTAAGGCAGCACCTTTAGGTAACCAAAGTGGTAATCCTTGACCTACTTTTTGTGAAAAAGTAAAAAGCTCTAATTCTTTTCCAAGTTTTCTGTGGTCTCTTTTTTTAGCTTCTTCAAGAAGCGCTAAATATTCTTTTAACTCCTTTTGCTTAGGGAAAGATATACCGTAAACACGTGTTAATTGTTTGTTGTTTTCATCACCTCTCCAATACGCTCCTGCTACACTTAGCAGTTTTACCGCTTTAATTAAACTGGTATTGGGTATATGTCCTCCTCTACATAAATCAGTAAAAGTATCGTGATCGCAAAAGGTAATAGTGCCGTCTTCTAAATCTTCAATTAGCTCTACCTTATATTCATTGCCTCTTTGTTTGTAAAAGTTTAAAGCCTCATCTTTGCTTACAGCTCGCATTTTATAATCGTGTTTACCACGAGCAATCTCAAGCATTTTAGCTTCAATCTTCTCAAAATCTTTCTCAGATATATTATGCTCACCAAAATCTACATCATAATAAAAACCGTTCTCTATAGCAGGACCAATAGTAAGCTTAATTCCCGGATAGAGCTCTTCTAAAGCTTGCGCCAGAACATGAGCAGACGAATGCCAGAAAGCTTTCTTACCCTCATCATCTTTCCAGGTAAAAAGAATCAAGGCTCCGTCTTCGGTAAGCGGTGTTGAAATCTCTATAATTTCACCATTAAATTTAGCAGAAATTACATTTCGTGCAAGCCCCTCGCTAATACTCTTAGCTACATCAAGCGGAGTGCTGTTTTTCTCAAATTCTCTAACCGAACCGTCTGGCAAAGTAATCTTTATCATGAATTCTTAAATCTATTTTAGGGTTGCAAAGATAACAGCTTAAACCAATGCGTACAATACTAATGTAATTTAATATTACTGCTGTAGTAAATAATAAGTTTGGGCAAATCTTTTCTTAAGAGTGCTCTTAAGAAAAGTCGGGCTTTCACTACTCGCTTTTACCTTATACGGTAAAGAGCTCAAACATGCCGTTCAATCCCTTTTGCAAAATTTTCTTCAAAAAAAATAAGGTGTAAAATATTGTATAGTAGAGTATTAAAAGTGTTGGGTTAAAAAAGTTCAAAAAAAAGATTAAAAAAGATTTTGAGAAAAGAAAAAAGGGTTTGTATAT
>JBPEWY010000075.1:0-4591 GCA_052032225.1 Flavobacteriaceae bacterium | reverse complement strand
AAAGCCAAAATATAGCTATTTCTATTTCTTTTTTAGCCTTACCTAATTTTTTAAACAGTTTAGCTTCAATTTATTTAAAAAACATCAAGACAATAATTAGTGAACGAGGTTACCCAACAGATAACACTTCGTCTAAACTATCTTACTACATATCAAAAATTTTGTATCCTATACTGTATAACAGAAACTCCTTAGTATTTTCAAACTCGGTATATATAAATAAAGATTTAAAAGATAATTTTAAGGTAACCATTCCTTCTTATGTAGTTTATAATCCTATTTTGGTTCCGGAGTTTAAAGTAAAAGATGATGTTTTGCAAAGCCCAAAACTATCTATTGCTAATGTAGGATCTATTAATAAGAGAAAAAACCAAGAATTAATAATAAACGCGTTAAATAGCTTAAAGAATACTAATAATACTGTTCTGTTATCTATTTACGGGCAAGGAAACCTTGAAAATTATCTTAAAGAGCTCATTAACAAACATAATTTACAAAGCACAGTGCATTTAAAGGGTAATGTAAAGAATGTGTATGAGCACTTAATAAATCATAATTGCTTTGTTTTATCGTCTAATACAGAAGGTTTTCCAAATGCACTGCTTGAAGCCATGGCTGTAGGGTTACCGTGTATATCAACCAATTGTTTATCTGGCCCGTTAGAGCTTTTAAACCAAGACCCATCCCCTATTAAAATAGAGACCGGAGATTTTTACAAAGCTAAATATGGACTTTTAATTAATAACAATGATACTGTTGCTATGGCTAAAGCAATTAATTTCTTTTTAAACAACCCAGAAGAACGGGTTTATTATGCCAAACAAGCAAGACAAAGAGCCTTAGATTTTGAGTTAAACAAAATATATAACGATTTTAAAACAATGCTTCTAAATTAATGTGTGGTATAAACGGTATAATTAGTAACGCTACCATTCCTATAGCTAAAGTAAAAGAAACTATTAGCGGAATGAATACACTTATTACCCATAGGGGTCCGGACGAAGATGGTTTTTTTGTAGAGCAAAACAACAGCCACACAGTAGCCATGGCAATGCGAAGGCTTTCTATTATAGATTTATCTACCGGGCAACAACCCATTTACTCTAACGACAAACAGCTTGTAATTGTTTTTAATGGAGAAATTTATAATTACAGAGAGTTAAAAGCCGAACTTTTACAACAAGGCGTAACATTTACCACAAATAGTGACACAGAGGTTATATTAAAACTCTACGAAAATTATAAAGAAAATGCATTTAGCAAATTAGATGGCATGTATGCCTTTAGTATTCTCGATAAAAAAAGAAACAAAGTATTTATTGCTCGTGATTTTTTTGGAGAGAAACCATTATACTTTACTCAAGACAGCAACACTTTTATGTGGGCATCAGAATTAAAATCTATAGCCTATGCCAGTAGCAATAAACTAAAAATATCAAAGCTTGGGGTAAACCTGTTTTTAAGGCTTACCTACATACCTGCTCCTTACTGTATTTATGAAAACGTGCATAAATTAGAGGCTAACAGTTATTTAGAATATTCCTTAGATTCTAACACTTATCAAATAAAAAAAATAGCCCATGAAGCACCACCAAACCCTTCAAACATTTCGTTTAATGATGCCAAGAAAAAAGTAAAAGAACTTGTTACACAAAGCGTTTTAAGCCGTTCGGTATCGGACGTTCCATTAGGCACATTCCTTTCCGGTGGTGTAGATTCTTCAATCGTTTCGCTTTGTTTATCTCGGTCTTTAGATAAAAAAATAGACACTTTTTCTATTGGTTTTAAAAAAGCTTCTTTTGATGAGACCGATAAATCCAGAATTGTTGCCAAACTAATTAATAGTAATCATCACGAATTTATAATTGGCGAAGACGATTTAAAAGATAACATTCACGAAATTTTATTGAATTTTGATGAGCCTTTTTCTGATACTGCAGCCTTACCAACACACTTAATGTCTAAAAAAACTCGAGAATATGTTACTGTTGCACTGACAGGTGATGGTGGTGATGAGGTTTTTGGCGGATATAACAAGTATTACATTGGCAAGATGAATCAAAAATACACGCGCATTGTACCAAAGTTTATTCATTCGCTACTTCAGAAAACTGCCAATAATTTTTTAACCACCAAAGACGATCGTAGAGGGAAACGTTTTAAAATTAGAAAGCTTTTAAATGCAATAAATTACGAAGGAGGTTTTTATTGGGATATTATATCGTTAGCAAATACAAACAAGCAAATAAAAGAGCTTTTACAACCAGATGTTTTTATTGATGGTGTTTTTGAACATTACAAAAAAACGTTGGGTTTTAATAACCCAACCAGCCTTACCCATTTTAGGTTAGTTGATAAATTAGTTAGTTTAGAGGGTGGCATGCTGCCTAAGGTAGATAGAACCAGCATGATGAACTCTTTAGAGTGTAGAGCCCCGTTTTTAAACAGAGAAATATGGGAGTTTTCTAACACACTTCCTGAAAACTATCTTATGAAAGGATGGAATAAAAAGTACATTCTTAAGGAGGCTTTTAGAGAAGATTTTCCGGATAATTTTTTAGACAGAAGTAAAAGTGGTTTTGGATCACCTGTTGGAGATTGGTTAAGAAGTAGTTTAAAACAGGAACTTTTAAGCTATATAGACAAACAAAAACTTACAACCCAAAACTTGTTTAATATAGAGGCTATTCAAGAATTAGTTACAAACCATGTTTCTGGTAAAGCAGACAATACATTTAGGGTTTGGGCATTTTATTGCTTTCAAAAATGGTATTTTCATAATTACACTACATAGTTCATGAAACAAAAAAATATTCTTTTACTTGCTTCGTATGCTAAATCGTTAACACATTTTAGAGGCGACTTTATAAAGGCCCTTGTTGCTAAGGGTTATAATGTGTTTGCTGCAGCACCTGATATAGATAGTGATATCAAAGAAAAATTAATATCAATTAAAGCAACCCCAATACAAATTCCACTAAACAGAACCGGTTTAAACCCTTTTAAAGATCTTAACTCGTTTTTTAAAATCAGAAAAGTTATTATAAAAAACAATATAGATATTGTATTCCCCTACACTATTAAACCTGTAATTTATGGCTCTTTAGCAGCGAGAGCTACTAAAGCAACCGTTTACTCTTTAATTACCGGTTTGGGGTACACTTTTGCTGGAGTATCAAAAAAAGCCAGAGCATTACAAAAAGTATCTCAATTACTTTACAAAATAGCATTAAAAAAAAATAAAGCTATCATTTTCCAGAATGAAGATGATTTAAAATTATTTCAAGAAAAAAAAATTGTAACTAACCAACCTTATTACATTGTAGATGGTTCTGGTGTAAACCTTACCAAATATAAATTCAGAAGAAAAGAAAACTCAGAAAACAAAGTGATTTTTGTTTTTGTAGCTCGCTTAATTAAAGAAAAAGGAATTAATTTATTTATTGAAGCAGCAGCCATTTTAAAAGAAAAATATCCTACTGCAGAATTTCATATTCTAGGCGATGTTCCAAAAAACTCGCCTTCGGCCATAGACAAAGAAGTATTAAAAATCGCGCATTTAAATAACATTATAGTTCATCACGGAACTCAGCCTAACATAGAGAAATTTCTTCACAAATCTGATGTTTTTGTATTGCCTACATTTTACAGAGAAGGAATTCCTCGTTCTATTTTAGAAGCCCTCTCCGTTGGAATGCCCATAATTACAACAGACACCCCGGGATGCAGAAATACCGTAATTTCTAAAAAAAATGGTATTTTAATACAACCAAACAACTTAGAAAGCTTGGTTGAGGCCATGCGTTTTTTTATAGAAAACCCTAATAAAATTGCTGTTATGGGTATTGAAAGCAGAAAATTGGCCGAGAAAAAGTTTGATGTAAACATTATAAACCAAAACCTACTAGATATTATAGAAAAACATGAAACCTAATTTTGTTTTTTGAAAAAAATTAAAGACCATATATACAGACTACGTGTTTTTATCTTTGATAAAAACAAAAAGCCTTTTTTTAAGATACTTAAAGAAACGCTTGTTTTATGGTACAAAAAAGGGAGGTTTCCGGCTTACTATTTTGGAAGGTATTTATACAGAAAAGAGTTTAAAAATTATAAAGACTATTTAAGCCTTCATGAGTACTTTTCTATTATTAAATCTAAATCATTTAACACAGAGCCCTATGTTCATTTATTATCTAATAAACTAGCACTACATTTATTTTTTAAAGAACATAACATCCCCTCTCCTACCTTACTAAGTTATAACCATCATCATTCTTTTATAGATAATAATGAGGTTACTTTAATTAAAACAACAACAGAGCTCATTGACTTTTTTAGACAAAAGCATTTAAACAATACCAACAAAACTATTTTTATTAAGCCGCTTTCAAGCTATGGAGGCTCTGGAATCTTTATCTTAAATCAAGAAAATTTAGAAAACATATTAACAGATAAAACGGCTCTTTTTTTTAATGATGCATACATACATCAAGAAGCTTTAGAGCAACATCCTGAAGTAAATAAAATTTACTCAGGTGCTATAAACACTTTAAGATTAGACACCTTTAACGATAACGGGAATGTGCAA
>JBPEWY010000074.1:0-5997 GCA_052032225.1 Flavobacteriaceae bacterium | reverse complement strand
TCTAAAGCGGAACGTATTTGTTGCTGTTGCTTATAAATTTTGTATAGTTTTTCTGCATTTTCATCCTCGCCTTCGCCTTCTGCAATACCTTTTTTATTATCAGAATTATTTTGATTTCCTTTTTGTTGTCCTTGTTGACCATCTTGTTGGTTAGTATCATTTTGTGAGCCGGATTGTTGTTGCATTTGCTGCTTCATTTTTTCATTCAACTGTTCTTGAGACATAATTATATCCGGTAATTGAAAACCTTTAGATTGACTTGAATTACCCGATGCGCTCATCATCATTTGCTCATTCATGTTATCTAGTGCATCACCCAAAAAACTTGCTAATGTATTTGCAGCAGTTAAAGCTTTTTGCTGACTCGCAATACCTTGATATAGTCTGTTTTCAGGAAAATATTCTAATGCTTTATCAATGTTATAAAAAACCTCTGTTATTTGAGGATTGATTTTATCAGAAATTTCAGGCCTGCGTAAAGAGAGCGCAAATAAGCTGTCATCAACATGTTCAAACAACGTGCGAAGTTGGTTTTGTTTTATAACCTCATTATTTAAACTAACATTTGCTTGCGTGTTTTCTAAAAAAGTGTTCATAAGAAGCTCTTGCTCAAAAGAAAAAATAACCAAATTATCAAGCAACTGTCGTAATGCATCTATATCTTCTGTAAGGCTTTCTGCAGATGAAGCATTCATAGCTTGCTGCATTTGTTTGCTTAATTGTTTTAATTTTTGGGCTGCTTGCTTTTGTTGTTGTTGAGCCTTAGAAAGAGTTGAAGGATTAGGTTGCTGCTCGTTTTTTTGTAGTTGTTGCTTAGCAGACTCTTGATCTATAGAAATTTCATTTTCCTTGTCTGAATCGCGAGGAAGCTCCATTGGTTTCTTTAAGTCGTTATTATCTTTCTCTAAGTCGTTTAACTGTTTTTTTAACTCATTAAAAGCATTATTTAAACTATCTTGTTTTTGTGATGTGTTTTCTTGTTGATTACTATTAGCAAGATTTTCTTGCTTTTTTGCTAATTCAGAAATTTGCTGTTGTAGTTGCTGCATCTTTTGCGCAACATAAAATCGTTTAGTTAACTCTACTAATTGTTGTAAACTTTTTTGATTACTCTGTTGGTTTTTTGCAAGTTGCTCTAATTTTTGTGCTAACTGTTCTTTATTTATTTTATCGGTAAGTTCTTTTAATTCCTCTAACAAACGTTCGTTTTCTTTTAGCTCTTGTTGTTGTCTTTCTAAGCGTTCTTGCAATAGCTTTTTATATAAACTATCTTCTTTGTCGTTGTTTAGTTGATTTAAATTTTCTTTTAATTGCTCTGTGAAACGTTGCATTTGCTGTTCTTGCAATTGCTGACGCTCTAAAAAGTTCTGGATAGCTCTCTTATCGTTAAACTCTAACTCGCTTTTTTCTTTAGTAAGTCTGTTAATCTCTTGTAGTTTAGATTGTTGTTCTGTTAAAGATTTGATTGATTGATTAATGGCTTTTACAGTTGTATTCTGATCTTGTAATTGTTTAGACAATACCTCATTTTTAGTTTGCTTTCTGTAAGTAAAAGTTTTGCTTTTTGCTGATTTACTTCCGTTTACGCCATCATTATCAAAAACCTCAAAATAAAACTCATAAGATTGACCTTCTTGCAAAGGAATTGTATTTGGAAATTGATATGTAAATTGATAAAAATTATTATTTATCTGCTGTAACGGCAAGGTTGTTTTATTTTGTGGGTTACTTGTTGGGTAATACACTAATTGCATTCTTTTTAGCAAGTAATCATCTGTTGCCTGACCGATTAAAGCAATATCTTCTTGAGTACTTTTATTTATAGAATCGTGTTTTGCTACTACCTGAATTTCAGGGTGCTCGTCCTGAACAACCTCAACAGAAAATGCAATATTTTCATAGTTTTTAACATATTCGTTACTGGTAGATAATGTGTAAGGAAAATCAGAAGTAACTCTAAGTGACTTTACAAATGTATCTTCTTGTTTAGAGAATACATATGATGAATCTTTAGCCAATAAAACCAAATCCGTAGTAGCTTCGGTTTTAAGCTTCCAAGTTATAGTAGTGCCTTCAGGAACTACAGCATTTCCGTTGCTAACTAGTTCTTGATCTTTTTTTTGTGTGTACGCAGGATAATATAATTGCATTACAAAACTTAAAAGCTTAGGCACCGGAACAACCTTTACTGTTTGCGGGATAGAATAAATTCCGTTAGCATACAACGTGTAGGTAAAAGTTTCTTTAGGTTGTTGTACTGTATAGGTAAAAGTGCCCGGAGAAACCTGCTCTAAGAAATAAGACTCATTATTAAGCGTTATGCTAACCTCTTCCGGTATAACATTTCCCTGTGTTGAAACTGTAATAGTATAGGGCTTATTTTGATAGGCAATTTCGTCATCATTTAGAATAACAAAACTAAACGGCGCCGGTGGTAAAAAAGGCTTTTGGTATTGTACAACACGCGTATAACTTTCTGTAATCCAATTTATGCTGGTAGTTATGGTAACAATAGCGAACATAGCAATTGGAAGCACCAGATACTTTGCATATTTAAAACTAGCTTTATAATTTATGGCAAGAGAAAAAGGTATAGGCCTAAGCTCGTTAGATTTTTGTTCTATAGAAGCCAGTAAAAGCTCTGTTTTGTGTTTGTTTTCGGCCAGTTGTAAAACATTATACAGCTTGTCGCTAACTTCGGGAAAGTGCGCACCAATAAGTTTAGATGCTGCTTTGTAATCAATTCCTTTTGCCAGCTTAAACATTTTAAATAACGGTCTTCCAACAAAATAGGCTAAAAGTGTTATTTCTGTAGTTAAAAATATCCAAAACAAAATTGCTCTTCCGGTTGTACCCAGCCAAAGCATATACTCTAAAAACAACACTAAAAGCAAATACAAAAGTCCCGCTGATAAAAATAAAATCACGCCTTTAATAAGTTCGTTAGTATAATACTTTTTAATAAAGGCTTCTAGTTTATTGTGTATAGTTTCTAAAGCGGTCATTATTTAAATAACTCTTAATAATCCTTAAAATTACAATTTTCTTTTCCTTATAAATGTTTAAATTTGATAATAGTCTGTTAAAAGTTTCACTATGAGAGCCTTACGATATTTAGCTGCTTTTATATTGCCTGCCGTAGCTTTTTATAGCATTGGCAAGTCTGGTGCGTATTTGTTTTTAACGCCAATTGTGGCGTTTGTGGTTATCCCTGTATTAGAGATACTCCTTCCGTTAGACGATACAAACATCTCTGAAAATGAATACAAAACACTTCTGGAGAACAAAACATTTGATTGGCTATTATATTTAAACATTCCAATAGTTTATGGTTTAGTTGTCTATACATTATACAATTTTACAACAGTAACATATTCTACAACCGAAATAATTGGATTAGTGCTTAGCACAGGCATTGTTTTAGGTGCAAATGGTATAAATGTAGCGCACGAACTAGGCCATAGAAACACGTTTACAGAAAAGCTATTAGCCAAAATACTGCTTATTCCTAGCCAATACATGCACTTTTATATAGAACATAATTTTGGTCATCATGTTCATGCTGCAACCAATGAAGATGGAGCTTCCGCAAGATTAAACCAATCAGTATATTCTTTTTGGGTAACCTCAATAACCAAACAATACATAAATGCTTGGCGTATTCAAAAAAGATTGTTGCAACAAAAGCAAGTATCTTTTTTTAGTTTGTATAACGATATGCTTTGGTATACTGTATTACAATCACTTTACCTTATTACAATTTATATGGTTTTTGGCTTTTTTGGAGTCTTGATAGCTTTGGCTATAGCCGTTACAGGTATTTTACTATTAGAAACCATTAATTATATAGAACACTACGGGTTAAGGCGCTTAAAAAAGCCTTCTGGCAGGTACGAGCGTGTTAAAGAAATACATTCATGGAATTCTAATCATATTGTTGGGCGTTTGGTTTTGTATGAATTAACCCGACATAGTGATCATCATTATAAAGCATCAAAAAAATATCAAGTTTTAGAAAACCATACTACCAGTCCGCAATTACCTTTCGGATACCCTACATCAATGGTTTTAGCACTATTTCCTCCGCTTTGGTTTTATATTATGAATCCGAGAATTCCTGAGCAAATGAAAACAATATCTTCTTAAGTATTCCATTCTTTTTAAACCGTAAAATAAAGGTAAATAGTATCTTTGCGCAAAATTGAAACTATGAGCCAAAAAGTTCGTGTTCGTTTTGCGCCTAGTCCAACAGGGCCATTACATATAGGAGGCGTTCGTACCGCTTTATTTAATTACTTATTTGCTAAAAAGCACCAGGGAGATTTTGTTTTGCGTATAGAAGATACAGATCAAAGCAGGTATGTAGAAGGAGCAGAAAATTATATAATTGATGCGTTAAATTGGTGCGGTATCCCTTTTGATGAAGGTCCGGGTAAAGAAGGAGATTTTGGTCCGTACAGACAAAGCGAGCGCAAGGCTTTGTATAAAAAATATGCCGATGAGCTTTTAGAAAAAAATCTGGCTTATATAGCTTTTGATACTCCCGAAGAATTAGATACCCTCAGAAAATCATACGAAAAAGAAGGGAAGACATTTACTTACAATTGGGAAAACAGAGCAAAATTAAACAACTCTTTATCACTTTCTAAAGAAGCTGTACAAGCTAAAATAAATGCCGGAGTTCCCTATGTAATCAGATTTAAAATTCCTGAAAATCAACAAATAGTTTTAAAAGACATTGTTAGAGGTGAAATTACAATTAACACCAATACTTTAGATGATAAAGTACTATATAAAAGTGATGGGATGCCAACCTATCATTTAGCCAATATTGTAGACGACCATTTAATGCAAATAACACATGTTATTAGAGGCGAAGAATGGCTTCCTTCATTAGCTTTGCATGTGTTATTGTATAACGCTTTTGGTTGGCAAGCACCAGAATTTGCACATTTACCATTACTGCTAAAACCTACAGGAAAAGGTAAATTAAGTAAGCGCGACGGAGATAAGTTAGGTTTTCCTGTTTTCCCGTTAGATTGGAAAGATCCTAAAACCGGAGAAGTAGCTAAAGGATACAGAGAAGCAGGTTATTTTCCTGAAGCTGTAATTAACTTTTTAGCGTTATTAGGATGGAATCCGGGTACAGATCAGGAAATATTTACTAAAAAAGAACTTATTGAAGCCTTTAGCTTAGAACGTGTTATTAAATCTGGAGCACGCTTTGATCCCGAAAAAACCAAATGGTATAATCAGTATTACTTACAGCAAAAGACATCATCTGAAATCGCTCCCGAATTTGTTGAAATCTTAGAAAGCAAAGGGGTTAGCGCTACTTTAGAGCAAGCAACAACAGTTGTAGAGCTACTTAAAGAAAGAGCTGTTTTTATACATGATTTATGGGAACTGGGCAGTTATTTCTTTAAAGCTCCAACTTCATACGATGAAAAAGCTGTAAAAAAACAATGGAAGCCGGAAACTGCTACAATCTTAACGCAATTAAGTGAGGTATTAAAACAACAAGACCTCTCTAATACAGAAGCTACAGAGAATACTGTTAAAACTTGGATTTCTGAACAAGAATTAGGTTTTGGTAAAGTAATGCCTCCCTTACGATTGGCTTTAGTGGGAGAGCTTAAAGGGCCTCATGTATTTGATATTATGGCTTTTTTAGGCGTAGATGAAACCCTCTCTCGCATTCAGAAAGCAATACAAACGCTATCATAGCTATTACTAATAGATAATGATAATAGGCCGGACTAATGTTCCGGCCTTTTTATTTCAAAAAAATAAGTCCTAACTATGAAAAATATTTTATCATGTAAATGTATTGTTAGCCCAAGTAAAAAATTCGGTAAGCGAAAAAACCATTATGTTTTTTTTACAATTATTTTCATTTGTATAAAGCTTTTCTTTTACAGCATTTCTTAACCATGTCTTTGCTCCAGCTTTAAAACCATCTCCATCAATCAATATCATTATGTCTTTCTCTGGCAT
>JBPEWY010000073.1:0-8424 GCA_052032225.1 Flavobacteriaceae bacterium | reverse complement strand
CGGCCGTTGCATAGTCTACCGTAAAACCACCCTGTACTGCTCCTGTTAAGGTTACCGTAAACACAACATTGCTGCCTTCGGTTACTGCCACAGGACTGTTTATCGCTATACTTGCCGTATCGTCATTTGTTATGGTTCCTGTTCCGGAAGCATCAGATATGGTTACGGTTCCTGTTGGATTAGAAAGTGTAATGAGAAAGGTTTCGTTGGGTTCTAAAATTGTATCAACAGTTATAGGTACGTTAATAGTAAACGACTCATTAGCAATTCCTGTGAAAGTTAAGGTTCCTGACACCGACGTATAGTCTGAACCAGCAATGGCTGTACCATCTGAAGAAGCATAATCTACGTCCCCGATAATAGGTAATACAGAACTAACGGTAAAAGTAATGGTTCCGGTGTCTTCGTTAACTTGAGGATCGTCTATAACTACTTGTGCTGAAATTTTAATTGCTCCAACAAAAAGGATTAAAATTCCAAAAGCTAATTTCTTAAATATTTTATTCATCTATAAAAAATTATACCCGTAGGTAAAGTAGCTTTTGGGGAAAACAAAACGGCTATTAATTAGGGGGCTTAGAAATAGTTTTGTTTTGAGATGGGGACATTTGGGTACTTAAAAATAGCAAAAACTTGATAATCAACTAATTTATTCTATGCGAATTTTATTCTCTTTACCGATTTTATACTTTATTTAAACGAAATGACTCTTGTTTAACCATAAAATAATAATAAGCTCAAAACTGTTTTAACATTTTTTAACAGGCTATTTTTGGAGAGTTAACTCATTTTTTTATCATGTTATAAAAACAATTAAGTATGAAATTTATAACAGTATCTAGAACATCTAAGTTTGAAAAGTACTATCATAAAAAAATGGGAATGCTAAATGCCAGAGTGGTTTATATTAAAAAGAAGTTTTTAAATATTCCTTTTAAAACTATTCATAAATACAGAGAAACCTATTATGGTGAAGTAAAACCAAGTGAAGAATGTATTTTAAGTAGGTAAGTTTGTTTAATAAAAAAGGCTCAAAAACTTGAGCCTTTTTTATTTTTTAATTATCTATTGCATCTTCTATCTCTTCTTCTATTTCTTCTGCGCCGTCTTCTAATTCATCTCCTACTTCTTCTACGGCTTCTTCTATTTTATCGCCCGTATCTTTTTTTTCTCTACAACTAAAAGATACAACAGACAACGTGAAAAGTAATGCTAGTAATACTGGAATTCTTTTCATAATTAACTTTTTTGGTTAGTACTTTATTTTATGTACGATTTAAAATAAAATTCTGATTATGATTTAAAAAAAATTAACTTTTTTTAACAAATAAAGCCCTGAAAAATCAGGGCTTTAAAATATTGTAGCCTATACTTTATTTAAACTTCGGCTGAACTTACTTGTGCTTCTCTGTGGATTTTTTTAACCAATCCTTGAAGCACTTTTCCAGGACCTACTTCTATAAAGTTTGTAGCACCATCTGATACCATTTGCTGAACAGATTGAGTCCATTTAACCGGTGCAGTTAATTGCGCAATTAAGTTATTTTTAATTTCATCCGGGTTGGTTACTGCCGTAGTAGTAACATTTTGGTATATTGGGCACGTAGGTGTGCTAAATTTAGTTTGCTCTATTGCTTGTGCTAACTCTTCGCGAGCAGGCTCCATAAGTGGAGAGTGGAAAGCTCCTCCAACAGGTAAAACCAAAGCTCTTCTGGCGCCTTTTTCTTTAAGTACCTCACAGGCTTTATTAATGGCTTCTACCTCTCCCGAAATAACCAGCTGCCCCGGGCAATTATAGTTAGCAGGTACTACTACCCCTTCTATACTATTACAAACTTGTTCTACAACCTCATCGTCTAATCCTAAAACAGCAGCCATGGTGCTTGGTTTGATTTCACAAGCTTTTTGCATGGCTAATGCTCTTTTATACACTAATTGTAATCCGTCTTCAAAATTTAATGTTCCGTTAGCAACCAAGGCAGAGAATTCACCTAATGAATGACCGGCAACCATGTCTGGTTTAAAAGCCTTGCCCATTACTTTGCTTAAAATAACAGAATGTAAAAATATAGCCGGCTGGGTTACCTTTGTTTGCTTAAGATCTTCTGCAGAACCTTCAAACATAATGTCTGTAATGGCAAATCCTAAAATTTGGTTTGCGTTTTCAAACAGCTCTTGAGCTACCGGAAATTTTTCGTAAAGGTCTAAGCCCATTCCTGTATATTGAGCTCCTTGACCGGGAAAAACATATGCGTTCATATATTGCGTTTTGTTTGCGCAAAAATAACAATTATTAATTGCTTTTAGGAAAGTTTTGTGTTAGGGATTGAAGCAAGCTACCGTGTAGCGCGTAAAGCCCGACGGCTTTGCCGGAACACCCTAATCTTTAAACCAGCTTGAATACAACACGTAGTTGTTTGCGATACGGTTTATTTCTCCTTCGGTTAGTTCTTTACTTATATCTTTAAGTTTTTTTGCCGGAACTCCACCAAAAATAGTACCGGAAGGAATATGCGTATTTTGAGGTACAACAGCACCTGCAGCTATGATTGAGTTTGATTCTACTACACAATTATCCATAACGATTGCGCCCATACCTATTAACACATTATCATGAATGGTACACCCGTGCACTATTGCATTATGCCCTATAGAAACGTTGTTGCCTATGGTTGTAGGTGCTTTTTGGTAAGTGCCATGTATAACTGCACCATCTTGCACGTTTACTTTGTTTCCCATTTTTATATAGTGTACATCTCCTCTCACTACGGCATTAAACCATATGCTGCACTGATTGCCCATTATAACATCTCCTACAACGGTTGCATTATCTGCAATAAAACAATCTTCACCAAATTGTGGTTCTTTACCATTTACTTTTTTAATAATCATCTGTATAAAGTATTAAAAAAAGTTGATGGTGCAATGTAGCAAAAAAATAGGCTATACTTGTGGTAAGATAAATTAGTAATTAACAGCCGGGCATTTACAATCGTAACGTTTTTCCGGTTGAAGAAAATCGTACCCTATTGTTATTTGATGAAAGCCACCATCATCAAACCTTATATCTCCTGTTTGATATGAATAGGTGTAGGCAAACATGAAGTTTTTTACGTTTACGCCTAAAATGGGTGTAAATAATTGTAGTTCGTTTAATTCTGGTGGGCCGTCGAAGCTTCTTCTGTACGATAAACCACCCCAAACTTTACCAAAAGCTACGTCTCTGTAAACTTTAATATTGAAATCTGCTGCTTTTTCTTCGGTAAATTCTGTTAGCTGAAATAAAATTGAAGGCTCTATTTGCCATTCTTGCCTACCAAAAACGTATCCTACAGAAGCTAAATATCTTCTTAAATTATCAAATTCTTGTGCAGTGTATAGATCTCTACCACTACCTAATAGGTTTTTAACTGTAAGATGTGCGTAAAATTCTAAGAAATGGTACGATACTCCTAAATCTACATTGAAATAGCTAACGGTATTATCTGCCCCGGATATTGCTGCATCGGGTATGATAGAAATAAAATCTGATTCGTCTAAACTACTTTGTATCATTCCGGCGCTTAACCCGAAAGATAGTTGGTTTAAGGCACGTTCATCTGAAAACATTAAATGATGTGCATAGGTTAGTTTAAAGCCGGCTTGTGAGTGATACCCATTTCTGTCGTTAAACAGTATAATTCCTGCACCACTTCTATCGTTAATGCGCACGTGCCCGTTTAATGTTTGTAAACTGGGAGCTCTATCTACATCAAACCATTGTTTTCTGGCTGTAAGCCTAATTTTACCCCCTCTGCCGGCACCTGCCATTGCCGGATGTATTAGGTAATAATTATCAGACAGATAATCAAAATACACCGGAAGTCCTTCTTGCGAAAAACTAAAGCTGGAGACAAGTAGGGAGAACAGGGCTGCAATTTTAAACTTGGTCATAAATTATCGTTTAAGGGTAAAATGCCCCTTAATTTCTTTTTTAACATTATCTTCTGTATACACTATACTAAACCAGTAATCACTGGATGGTAAGCTTATACCATTAAACGTTCCATCCCAGCCTTTAGTATGCTTTGTTAGTTGTTTTAATAGTTTTCCAAACTTGTCAAATATATAAACAATAGCGTCGTCCGGAACATCTAACCCTTTAAAAATATCCCAATAATCATTTACACCGTCTCCATTTGGTGTAAAAAACCTCTGAAAATCTATTACCATTACAGTTATAGATTGGCTACTACACCCTTGAGTATCTGATACAGTTACAACGTGCTCTCCCGGTGGAACATTAGTAAAAATTCCTGACTCTTGAGGAGCGCCTCCATTTAAAGAAAACACATAAGACCCATTACCTGTAACTGTTGCTTCTATTACTTGACTACCTGAAAATGCTTTTGATGTAACGACTGCATTAAAATCTTGTGCCGGATATGCAGGTATAATTTCTGTAGTGAATGTTTTTTCGCATAAAGAAACATTATCTATTACCCTAACAGTGTAGTGACCGGTTATAGAAGTTTGATAGGTGCTTTCAGTAGCTCCAACTATTAAATTATTAGCATTTACTTGCGCTCCGTTATACCACTCAAAAGTATAATCTGTATTTTGTAAACCGGTATCTAAAACTGTATTCCCGGAAATTGGCATATTATATTCGTCTAAACACACAAAATATTGCTCTTGCAAAGTAGCTTTTGGAGGTAAGTTTACTTGCAATTGTAATGGCAAAATGTAAAAGCAATTTGTTGTCTGTGCTTCTGCTCTAACATAAATTGTTTCTGAAAATGCTGTTGTATTAGTATAACTTACAGAGTTAATTATTTGTTTAGAGCTGTCGTTTTCTGCTGCTCCATCTCTGGTTGTAAAGTATGATAGCGCAACATTATTTTGCCCATTTATAATTTCATTTTCTTTGCTGGTTAAATCAAACATAGCGATACCATCAAAATCTGAATCACAAACTACAAGTGAACTTGGCGAAAAGTTTATTCTTGGGAATGTAGCCACTCGTAATGTAATATTGGTATAACTTTTACAACCATACTCAGAAGTTGCTTCTACAATTAGGGTTTGAGGGTTTGTTTTGTTCTGATAGTTGGTAGTGTTAGCTATTGGTGTTTGTGCAGTTACATCGGCTGCCGACTCGTAGAAAGCTACAGTAACCGAACTGTCTGAAGTGAGATCTGACGTTACATCAGATAAATCAAACCATTCTTTACCATCAGAATCTGCTTCACATTGCACAATTTCAGGTAATGTAGCAAGTGTTGGTCCTCCGGTATATTCTATAATTATTTCGTCTGATCCTTGACAACCATTGCCCAGTGTAAAGTTTACCTGGTATGTACCCGGTTGAGTAACTGTTAACGTGCTTGCTGTTTCGCTTGATAGTACAATACCGTTTCTTTTCCATTCATATGTCCCTGAGCCATCTGTTCCGGTGTCTAAAACCAAGGTTTCACCGTTACACAATGGGTTCCCGTTAGCTATTGTTCTGTCTTCTCCTAAGCTACCTGTAATGTTAAAACTACCTGCAGCAAGAAAAACAGCAGAATCAAAATTCCAATCAATATCATCTGCTATAACTAATTTTATGGTATAAGTTTCTCCCGGGATTACCTCTGCACTTGCAGTTAACGGTACAGTTTGTCCGTTATAATTAGTTGCCGATAAAATAGGGTCGTTATACGTATCAAAATATTCTTCGTTTATAGGCTCTTGACAATCTCCTTCAGTTAAAGCACCGTGAACTGTAGTTACTTTTATTGGTGTATTTGTTCCCGGAATTACGGCTAAATTTCTAGAAACCCCGTGAGAATCAGTCAATATAAATGCAAATACATCAGAAAATTTACATTGAAAATTGGGCATATACTCTTCTGAAGCAAAAATAAAATCAAAGCTCATTGTATTTGCCAACGGCACAAAGTCAAACTGTATGTACGATGCATTAAAAGTGCTTGTTGTGCCTGTAATAGTTTGCAAATCTGTATCACCTGCCCAAGCAGCATTTCCTGAGCTTAAATCTGTTTCGTTAGGTCCAATAGCATCAATTGCTTTTCCGGTACTTAAAACAATACCACTCTCAAAGGGAAAATCGGCGCTATTTCTTTCAAAATAACCTATCCCGTTGAACCCTTGCGCTGTACCGGTAAAACTACTGTAATTAGATGTTTGTGCGCATGTAGAATTAACCAAAACCTGCTCTACCAACTGTTGTACAGAATGTGTATTGTCGGTTACAGTTATTTGCGCTTTGAGGTTAAAGAAAGCACATAGCAATATGAAGAGAAAGTAGTTTTTTCTCATGGTTTTGATTAAAGGGCATATCAAATATAGAAATTACATCGGTTTTGTTTCGTATTTTTGCGAAAAATTCGATAAATGGACACCCTTACAATTTCTATAAAAGCTACTCAAAACCCGACAATTATTAAGTTTGAAGCTAATAAATTTCTTACAAAACAAAGCTACGAATATAAAAATATTGACGAAGCTAAAAACTCTCCTTTAGCACAACAATTGTTTTATTTACCCTTTGTTAAAACCGTTTTTATTTCGGGGAATTTTATAGCCATAGAGCGCTATAATATTGTAGAGTGGCCAGATGTGCAAGATGAAGTAGCTCAACAAATACAAGCCTATCTAAATGCCGGAAAACCTATAGTTTTAGAAGAAACTGCTAAAAAACAAACTCCTATAACTGTGTATGCAGAGAGTACACCTAACCCAACAGTTATGAAGTTTGTAGTGAACAAAAAGATTGTTCCGCAAGTTTTTGAATTTAAAAATATTGAAGAAGCCAAACATTCTCCTTTGGCGCAATCTCTTTTTCATTTTCCATTTGTAAAAGAGGTTTTTATAGACGAAAACTACTTGTCTATTACTAAATATGATATAGTTGAGTGGACCGATGTTACAATGGAGCTCAGAGAACATATTAGAGCCTTTTTAGCCGATGGAAAAGAAGTTGTAACAGAAGCTATCTACTCTAACCAGACTAAAACAGAGCAACTTAATTCATCTAAAGAACCACAAGATGAAACCTCTAAAGAGATTATTGCTATTTTAGATGAGTATGTAAAACCGGCTGTTGCCAGCGATGGTGGTAACATTATGTTTAAATCGTACAATCAAGAAACCAAAACCGTAGAAGTAGTATTACAAGGGGCTTGTAGTGGCTGTCCATCATCTACCATTACATTAAAAAACGGTATAGAAACCATGCTTAAAAACATGATGGGAAATAAGATTTCTGAAGTAGTTGCTATTAATGGTTAAATAGCTATTAAGTTTACCGCGATATATTTTTAAAACTGCAATAAAAAAAGTAAATTTAACTGTAACCAAAAATATATCGTTATGGCCGTTTTAAAAGTAATAGAAATCTTAGCAAATTCTAAGGAAAGTTGGGAAGATGCTACAAAAAAAGCAGTAAAAGAAGCATCAAAGACCATAAAAAATATTCGTTCTGCTTATGTTAACGAACAAAGCGTTACCGTAAGCAATGGAGAAATAGACGAGTATAGAGTTAATGTAAAAATTACATTTGAAGTAGATTAATTTAACCCTTTAAAAATACTTAGCACCCTTTGTGAGGGTGCTTTTTTATTACAAATATGAACATCTTAAAAATTACTGCCTCTATTATCTTATTAATTTTATTTTTTAGTTGTAACACTGAAATGAAGCACAAATACACCAACAAACTGGTAAACGAAACCAGCCCATATTTACTTCAACATGCCCATAACCCTGTTAATTGGCAACCTTGGGGGAAAGATGCTTTAGAACAAGCAAAAAAAGAAAATAAACCCATTATAGTAAGTATTGGTTATGCTGCATGCCATTGGTGTCATGTAATGGAAAAAGAAAGTTTTGAAGATGAAGAAGTAGCTGCTTTTATGAACAAGCATTTTGTTTGTATAAAAGTAGATAGAGAAGAACGCCCGGACATAGACCAAGTTTATATGAATGCTGTACAGCTTATGACAGGTTCTGGAGGGTGGCCATTAAATGTTGTAACATTACCGGACGGAAGACCTTTTTGGGGCGGCACTTACTTTAAAAAAGAAGATTGGTTAAATGTGTTAAAAGAGCTCCAAAAAGTTTATACAGAAAACCCCGAAAAAGTATTGGAATATGCAACTAATCTTGAAAAAGGAATTAAGCAGTTAGACATGGTTGCTGTAAACCCCAACAAACCCTCATTTACCAAACAAGAAATAGATAGTGCTCTTACAAAATGGCAATCTCGTTTAGATACCGTGTATGGTGGTACTAAAGGTGCTCCAAAATTTATGATGCCTTCTAACTATAGTTTTCTACTTCGTTATGCATACCAAACTCAAGATAGTGCTTTGTTAAATCATGTAAACCTAACGCTTACCAAAATGGCTAATGGCGGTATTTACGATCAGATAGGTGGTG
>JBPEWY010000072.1:0-48311 GCA_052032225.1 Flavobacteriaceae bacterium | reverse complement strand
CGCTCTTTTTTTTCTCTTTTTTGCAAGCAGTTGTAAATGTTAATGTTGCTATAGAAAGCAGAAGTGCTATTTTTTTCATGATTGTTATTTTTTAGTTTATACTAAGGTAAACAGTTATTTTCCCTCCTGCAAATTATAGAAAGCCTCTTGAATTTTTCAAGAGGCTTTTATTTACTAGTTTATACTAAAAATTTTAGTTTCTTTAAACAGAGAAATTTCTAGTTGTTGTATTTGCTCTTTGTAAGTTTTCCAATCGTTATTAAAGAAAGAATTAGTGTTGTTTAAGGCGTCTTCTAAAGCGTTTTTAGCTTGCTCAATTAATTGTTTTTCGGTTTCTGTTAACCCATTAGGTCTTGTTACAGAGTAATAATTAGCCGTACCAATTCTTTGCATAACATTAGGTTCAGGGTTTCTTGTAATTCCCTGTCTTTTATCTACTTTACCTAAGTACAACGCAATAACGCTATCTATTTTCTTTACAACATCTTTAGAAGCTTTAATCTGCTCTTTGTATTTTTCTTTATCTAATTTAGACAGCTTTTTCTGGTACTCTTTAGCAATTTCTTTGCTTTCTACTAACTGTTTTACTGCATCTGCAGCTGTTTGAGTATATTTTTCTAGTTTTTTACCAGCCGCATAACGCTCTTCTATTGCTTTAGTAGATATTTGTAAACGAGGGTCTGATTTTACGGTAACCGTAGTAGAATCTGTAGTGTTACCATACATTATTTTTACTTTATAAGTTCCGGGTTTTACAGCTACACCTCCGGGTTCTCTAGTACGTTTTCTAAGCGTTCTGGAAGGTCTATCCGGTCCTTTCTCATCTAAGTTCCAGTATGTTCTGTGAAATCCTTTTTTCTTTGGAGCTTTTTGTTTAAGCGTACGTATAAGTCTATCTCCATCAAAAATTTTAATGGTTATAGAATCTTTGCTTGATGTTTTAGGTTTTGCTGTATCTTTCTTAGTATCATTATCAGAGTCTTTTTCTGAATCTTCTTTTTTGTTGATGTAATAAGTTAGCATTGCTCCTCTACGCCTGTTTTGTCCATTGTATATAGCATCTGCACCAAACCTACTACCTGTGGGTTGTTGGTAAGCAGCTTGATATGCTGTAGGAGGATTGAAGATTTTAATTTCTTTATCTAAAATAGAGGCGTCTTTTGCTAATGCTCTAAGGGGTCTTATATCGTCTAATACCCAAGCAGCTCTACCAAACGTACCAATAACCAAATCGTGTTCTCTTGGATGAATTACAAGATCTTTGGTTGAAACGGTAGGGAAGCCTTCAGTCCATTTTTTCCATGATTTACCTGCATTTATAGAAACGTATAAACCATCGTCTGTACCTAAAAAAAGCAAGTTAGGCTCTTCAATATCTTCAACAATACTTAGCGTATAACTTTCAACATCATTTTCATCTACAATACGCTCCCATGTTTTACCGTAGTCTCGAGTTCTATATGCGTAAGGTGTATAGTTAAATCGCCTATAATCATTAGCTATCAACAAAGCTTCACCTTTACGTTTGTTAGATGCTTTAATTTGTGGTATCCAGCTTCCTTTTGGTAGCCCTTTAATATTTTTGGTAACTTCTATCCATGTTTTACCACCATCTTGAGTGTAATGCACTCTACCATCGTCTGTGCCAACCCAAAGCATATCTTTTTCTATTGGTGATGGTTCTATAACTAAAATGGTACAATGGTTTTCTGCTCCGGTAGCGTCCATGGTTAAACCACCACTTTCATGCTGGCGTTGTTTTTCCGGATCGTTTGTAGTTAAATCTGGCGAAATGACTGTCCAGGTTAAACCCTTATCTGTGCTTTTATGTACAAATTGACTACCAAAGTATATTGTACTATTATCAAATGGGTCTTGGCCAATAGCAGCATTCCAATTAAAGCGTAATTTTACATCCGGATCCGGATGTGTTGGTCTAACAGTATAGTTATTTCCGGTTTTCCAATCATATCTACTTACAAAGCCTTGCTGACTCATAGACCACCCGTATTGTGAGTTATCTTTATCAGGCACTACGTCAAAGCCATCACCAAAAGAAATTTCTTGCCAGTAATCGTTTCGTATGCCTTGAGCACGCCAAACATAAGCGGGTCCGCGCCAAGAACCATTATCCTGCATACCGCCATATACATTGTAAGGGAACTCATTATCTACTGCTATATGATAGAACTGAGCAACCGGAAGATTACCAATAAAACGCCATGTTTTACCGCCATCGTAAGTAATATTTAATCCGCCATCATTACCGTCTATCATAAAGCTTCCATCTTTTGGATGAATCCACCAGGCATGATGGTCCGGATGAACACCATTATCTACACCATACGCCGGCATTAATTGCTTGAAGCTTTTACCACCATCTTCAGATACATTAACATAGGTGAATATAGAGTAAACTCTATTTTCGTTTTGTGGGTCTACGTAAATTTCAGAGTAATAAAAAGGTCTGTTACCAATATCGTTTTTATCATTTATTTTTTTCCAAGTAAACCCTCCATCTTCAGATTTGTATAATGCATTTTTTTTAGCTTCTACAAGTGCATATACAATATTCGGTTTATTTGCAGCAATGGCAATTCCCATACGCCCTAAATCTCCTTTAGGCAAACCGTCTTCGTGTGTTATTTTTTTCCAGGTTTTACCTTTATCGTGTGTTATGTATAACCCACTGCCTTTTCCGCCCGAAGTAAAAAACCACGGCTCTCTTTTATGTTCCCACATGGCTGCAATAAGTTTGTTGGGATTTGTAGGATCCATCACCAAATCTGCAGCACCTGTTTTATTGTTTACAAAAAGAATTTTCTCCCAAGTTTCACCCCCATCGGTTGTTTTATATACACCTCTTTCAGGATGTTCACCCCAAGGAGAACCAATAGCTCCTACATAAACAGTATTTGGGTCTGTTGGGTCTATAATAACTCTGTGAATGTGTCTGGTTTTTTCTAATCCCATTAGTTTCCAACTCTTACCACCATCTAAACTTTTATAAATGCCATAACCGCCATTTAAGCTATTTCTGGGATTACCTTCTCCGGTACCAACCCAAATTACACTTGGATTTGATTGTTGAATTGCAACGGCACCAATAGAGGCTGTTACTTCTTTATCAAAAATCGGTTCCCATTTAATTCCACCGGAAGTAGATTTCCATAAACCTCCCGATGCAGTACCAACGTACATTATGTCTGGATTACTATGCACTACATCTATAGCAGTAACTCTACCAGACATGCCTCCCGGACCGATGTTTCTGGGTTTAAGATCTTGAATAAGATCCATTGATAATTCTTGACTACTTAAGCTGAACGATACAAGAAGTAGTATCGCAAAGAAAAAACGTGATTTCATTGAGCTATTTTTGGTTAGTTAAACTGAGTGTATAAAGGTAACGAAAAGGCTTAATAGTTTTCTTAATAAGTTGTTAATGCTTTTTTACTTTTTGCTTTTTTATTTGCTTGGGTTTAAGCCATAACCAAAAGCCGCTAAAAGAAAGTAAAAGTAAGGCTAACGAAGCCAGTGTTGAATATAAAAGTTTGGCGGGCTCTGACTTAGTTTTAAAGATAAAATCTATAATAGAACCATCATGAATCATTTCAACAATATCTGCCGTGCGCTGTTTTACAGAGATTAACTTACCTGAATAACAATCTATTTGTAACTCTGTAAAATGTGTTTCAAATCTAACTTTTGCGATGCCTTTAGATGGTCTGTAATCTATTCTGTTTATAGTTTTATCTAACTGTAAAGAATCGGCATAAAACAGAGCTTTATGCTCTATTAAAGAAAGAGGCAATAACGTACTTTCTTGAGCTTTACTTTGCTGGGTTTTAGGAGCTAATTTTAACTCAGATTTCCAAGCTAAAAGTAACCCGGTAGCCCCCATAATAAACATAAAAACTACTGATATGATTGCTATGTAGCGATGTATTTTTCGGTAAAAACGTACCTGTTTGGCGAGTTGACGTATTTTTTGCAAAACTTACAACTTATTTGGTGGGTGAATTTAGAAAAAATGAAAGTAAAATTTCTTAAAAGCCTGTTAAGGCTACATTCTGGTTTTTTTGCCTTGCTCACAAAGCTTAATTATTGTAGTTATTCTGTTTTGTCTTGTTTCTGCTCTTTTAGATTGATTTAACCAGTATAAATACCCCTTTTTGTAGCTCTTAGCAAAAGATTGGTAGTTGTTATAAGCAACTTTATTTTTAGAAAATGCCTGTTTTAAATCCGAAGGAATTATTAAATTTTCTACATCGTCTAAAGCGTACCAAGAGCCATCTTTTTTTGCTGCCTCAATAACATCAAATCCGCTGGTATGCATTAGGTTATTTTTAATGAGGTATGTAATGTGTTGTTTGTTTAAAGCACTCCACACGCTTTTTGGTTTACGCGGACAAAAATATTGACGTCTTTTATTATTATCCAAGCTTTTAACGGTGCTATCTATCCAGCCAAAACACAGCGCTACTCTAACTGCTTCTTCCCAACGCATTGAAGGAATTCCTGAAGCTGTTTTATAAAAAATCAGGTAAACTCCTTTGCTGGTTTTATGGTTGTGTAAAAGCCAATCATACCAATCTACATCTCTTGTAAAATAAAGTTCTTTTACCACATTAATCTACTTTTTTATGATTTACGTAGAAATCTTCATCAAAAACAATACTACTATCTGAAGAAGGTAACGCTACACTTTTCCAATTAGCATTTGGGTAAATCCAGCTGGGCTTTCCATCAATTAATACCCTAACAGGCATATCAAATCCTTTAACAATATTCGTGTATTTAAAATGTAGTTTTTGGTTTTGTACTTTATATTCTATTGTTGGAATTCGTGTATCACGAAGGTATTGGTTAAAAAACTCGGTTAAATCTATACCGGTTTGTTGGCTTAAATAATCTTCTATTTGTTTGCCAGTTACGGTTTTATGATAAAAGGTTTTGTTCAGCCCCCTAAGTATTTGTCGCCATTTTTCATCGTCTTCAATAAGTTGTCTTAGTGTATGCAACATATTAGAGCCTTTGTAATACATGTCTCCAGACCCTGCATGATTTACATTGTAGTAGCCAATAATTGGACGGTCGTTTTTAATTATAGCTCTTACACCTTTGGCATAGGCAGATGCTGCTTCTTTGCTATAGTGATAGTCTAAAAACAGTGTTTCAGAATAGGCTGTAAAGCTTTCATGAATCCACATGTCTGCAATATCTATGTAAGTTATGTTGTTGGCAAACCACTCATGACCGGTTTCGTGAACAATAATAAAATCAAATTTTAATCCCCAGCCGGTGTTAGATAAATCTCTACCTAAATAACCATTTTTATATTGATTGCCGTAGGTAACTGAGCTTTGGTGCTCCATGCCTAAGTACGGCACTTCTACTAATTTATAACCATCTTCGTAAAAAGGGTAGGGGCCAAACCAATACTCAAACGCTTCGAGTGTTCTTTTAGCATCTTTAAATTGATGCTTTGCTTTTTCTAAATTATAACGTAATACATAATAATCCATATCCAGCGTTCCTTTTTCGCCCTCAAAGGCTTCAGAAAAGTGTACATAATCACCAATATTTATGTTTACACCATAATTGTTTATAGGATTATTAACATGCCAATGATATGTTGTTGTTCCATCATTATGTTTTTCAACTTTTTTTAGCCTTCCGTTTGATACATTCATAAGATTAGATGGCACTCTAACACTTATATCCATACTGTCTACTTCATCATACATATGGTCTTTATTAGGCCACCAAACACTTGCGCCAATACCTTGACACGAAGAGGCTATAAAATGATTATTGTTATTGTCTTTTTTCCATGAGATACCACCATCCCAGGGTGCCATAACAGCCTCTCTGGGAGCACCTTCATAAAAAACAACAATTTCTTGTAAACTGTCTTTTTTGGGAGCTTTTGGTAGCGTTATAAAATGAGCATTCCCTTCACTTTTAAAAGGAATTTCTTTGTTTTTATACGTTACCTTAGTTATGGTTAATGGAGCTTGTAAATCTACCTGAAGCACTCTTTGTTTTTTTAAAACTTTAAACTGTATAGTATTTTTGCCTTTAATAGTTTTTAGCTCCGGAAACACCTGAATATCTAAATGATAATACGTTAAATCCCACCACTCGCGCTCTGGAGTTATAGAGCCTCTAAGAGTATCTTGGCGCGTAAAATTTGTTTTTGTTTGTTGAGCAAAACTTGTAATTGCAATAAAACTGATAAAAAATAATACAACTGATTTTTTCATGTTTTTTTAGTTTCTAAAAATACCGTTAGGAAAAACAACAACACTTTCATGACCATCTTTTCCAACTGCTGCAACTCCAAAAAAGTAATTATCTATTACAATACCTTCTAGTGTAAACTCATTTACATCGCCTACAAATCTGCTATAGTCCCAAGTTGGAGAGGTTGTGTCTCTCCAGTATATTTTATAACCCACAGCTCCTGGAACTTTTTCCCATTTAAGCTTAGCAGACGGCGCAACAATTCCACCAATTTTAACATTTTTAGGGGCAGGAGGAGCCCATGCTAAACTTGCCAAATTAATAGCATTTACAGCAGTTAATTTTTTAGCATAATTAAAATTAACACCTTCAATAACATCGCCATAAGCAATACCGTTTTCAACACGAATGTCTTGATGCTGACGATTATAGTTTTCGTGCGCCTCCATAATTCTAACACCTGCAAAACCTACATCGTTAAAAGGTCTGTGATGGCCACCTCTTCCAAATCGGTCTAACCTATATACCATCATCGGATTCATTTCTGGCATATATGTTTTGGTGGTTTTGTAAATATATCTGGCTAATTGTCTTGATATGCCATCTACTTCGCCACCATAAAACCTTCGGGCTCTTCGTTCACGTTCTGTTTCGGTTGGAGATACAGGTTCAGAAAAAATTCTGAAAGTTCTGTTGTCTATAACACCATCTACGCCTTCTATATTTCCTATCATATCGTTATTAAGTACTCCTATAATTTCCCAATTATTTTTTTTAGCATATTCTGCCAATCCTTTACCGCCATATAATCCTTGTTCTTCGCCACTTAAACCTACATAAATAATACTATTATCAAATTCATACTTACTAAGTACCCTGGCTGCTTCTATGGTTCCTGCCATACCACTGGCATTATCGTTTGCTCCCGGAGAATCAGATGTATAATCATTAGGGTCTGAAACTCGAGAATCAATATCGCCACTCATAATTACAAATTTATTTGGGTTTTTTTTGCCTCTTTGTATGGCAACAACATTCACAATCCACACGTCTTTTACAATACGTGGGCCATCTCCTTTTTTTACAAAATTCTTCTGATAAAATACTTCAAGGCAATTACCGCAAGCTTTACTAATTTTTTCAAATTCAGATTTTATCCAGCGCCTTGCAGCACCGATTCCTCTGGTATCAGAAATAGTATCGCTTAATGTATGTCTGGTACCAAAATTTGCTAATGTGGTTATGTCTTTTTCTAAACGCTCTTCTGATACGGCATTAATAATGTCGTAAAGTCTTGAATCTATTTGCGATGAAGCTACTGCTGTTACAAAAAAGAAAAACAGAAATGCTTTTTTCATGATTAATTATTTATAAAAGTTATTTTGCTTATGGTAGTATTGTTTATTTCAAAAATGCTAACTCTTTCTTGCTTTTTAGAATTGTCCGAAAGCTGTTCTGTAACAATTACTTTGTTATTAATTATAGTTTTATGTGTTGTTTGTAAAGTACTTTTAGGAAATTGTTTAAATAGTTCAGAAAAGTATTCTTTAACGTTCTTTTTTTGTGATACGATTTCTTGATTAGGATAATTTACCAAAGCTATATTGTTGGCTAAGATAGCCGCAAGGCTATTAGCATCTTTAGTGTTAAATGCATTTACATATTCGTTTATAATATTTTCAGGATTTTTTAAAACCGGTGAGCCCACAACAGCTAACTTAGTGCCTGATGGGTTAACAGCTAACCGAGAAATATTAGTTATACCCAAATTCCTTAGCGAGCCAACAACTTGCCAAGTGCTATCTTTTTTTGGCTTTAAAGAATATAGCATATTACCTTTGCCCATTAATATGGTACCATTGGGCAACCAACACATATCTTCTACATTAGGTAAGGTTTTAGCTAATATTTTAGTTTTTTTTGTTTTAGGATTGATACTATTGATTGTCCACTCATTTGATTTTTTACTTATATAACTAATAAGATTAGTGTTAGGAATTTTATGGAAAGATCTGCCTATGTTAGCTACAATTGTGTCGTGTTTTTGTTTCTTAACATTAGAAATCACCAAAGTAGGAGGGCTGCCTAATACAAAAGAAACTATTGTATTTGGATTGTGCCAAACATAATACCCAACCACTAAGTCATTAAGAATAACATTCTTGTTACCGTTACCGCTATATTCATAGAGTCTTTGTAAACCGTTTTTATCTAATCTAACAGCAGAAATAGTGTTCTTTTTTGGGATAGGTTGAGGTGAATATTCGCTTCCTTCAGTTAACAAATTAAACCAACTCTTTAAACCATGTTGGGTGTTGTAAACAGCAATATCTGTTTGATTTACATTGGTGCCTGCATAAAGCAAAATAGAGTCGTTTACAAAAAAAGGCTGATTATCATACCCTGCTGTATTAGAAATGTTTTTAGCGCTTTTTAATTGAATAGTATTGTTATTATTACTAATGATATCTAAAAGAAAAACTTCGGTATCAGGCTGGGCCTTAACAAGTAGTGTAAATAGAAGAGCAAACCAATAAAATAGTAAGCGCATAAATTTTAGTTTGGATTAAAGATATAAAAAAACGCTCCAATTTAAAGGAGCGTTTTTTTAATTAAATTTTAAAATAACTAAGATTAAAAGCAATACTTATTTTCTGCCGATACTTTCTCGGCAATTTCATTACGTAAAGCTACCACATTAGGCAAATTAGTGTATTTAGTAAATCGTTTTAAGCCCATTAGCATCATTCGTTGCTCATCTCCTTCGGTGAACGATACAATAGCTTCTTTGCCCTTTGTGTTTATTTTCTCTACGGCATTAAACAAGTTAAGTTTAGCCATAGCAATTTGTATTTTCTGATTGTCTTCGCCAAAGCGTTTTGCATTTTTCTCTGCACGAAGTATAGCAGACTCAGCCATATAAATTTCTATTAAAATATCGGCTGCTGCCATAAGTAGTTGCTGATGCTCTTCTAATTCTGGGCCATATTTTTGTACAGCTGCACCGGCAACCATTAAGAACGCCTTTTTAAGATTTTTAATGATTTGCTTTTCTTCAGAAAATAATTCAGAGAAATCAGGAACATCAAAAGAAGGGATGCCCATTAGCTCATCTTTTACAGCCATTGCAGGCCCAAGTAAATCTACATGACCACGCATAGCTTTTTTAATGAGCATACCAACAGATAACATTCGGTTAATCTCATTAGTACCTTCGTAAATTCTAGAGATTCTGGCATCACGCCATGCAGCTTCCATAGGAGTATCGGCAGAGAAGCCCATACCACCAAAAATTTGGATTCCTTCGTCTGAGCAATTCTGAATATCTTCTGAAACGGCTACTTTAAGAATAGAACACTCTATGGCATATTCTTCAACACCTTTAAGTTCTGCTTCTTGGTGAGAGTTCCCTTCTGCAATTCTGATTGCTATTCTGTCTTCAATATCTTTAGCAGCTCTATAACAAGCAGCTTCGCCAACATAGCAGGCTGTAGCCATTTCGGCTATTTTTTGTTTAATGGCACCAAATTTAGCTATTGGAGTTTTAAACTGAATACGCTCATTGGCATATTTTACCGCTTCTGTAATTACTCTTCTTTGAGCGTCTAAACAAGCTGCAGCTAACTTAATTCTGCCCACATTTAGTGCGTTCATAGCAATTTTAAAACCATTGCCACGCTCTGAAAGCATATTTTCTACCGGCACAACAGTTTCGTTAAAGAATACTTGTCTGGTAGAAGAGGAGTGAATACCAAGTTTGTTTTCTTCTTCACCAAAAGTAATCCCGTTAGGGTTATCTTTATCGTATTCTACTATAAAACCGGTAATGTTTTTATCGTCTTCTATTCGGGCAAAAACAATAAATACATTAGCAAATCCGGCATTAGAAATCCACATTTTTTGTCCACTAATTTTATAGTGTGTTCCGTCTTCAGACAATACAGCTTTTGTTTTGCCAGAATTTGCATCACTACCTGCTCCGGGTTCTGTTAAACAGTAAGCTCCAAACCACTCTCCGGTAGCTAATTTCGGAATGTATTTTTTCTTTTGCTCTTCGGTCCCGTATAATAAAATAGGCATTGTACCAATACCGGTATGCGCTCCAAATGCTGTTGCTATACTTCCGGTTGCCCCCGAAATATAATCGCAAACCAACATGGTAGTTACAAAGCCCATTCCGAGACCGCCATATTCTTCGGGAACGGCAACTCCTAAGAGCCCCATTTCTCCTGCTTTACGCATTATTTCTTCTGTAAGAGCATAATCTTTTTTCTCGAAACGTTCTTTTAAAGGCCAAATTTCTCTGTCTACGAACTCTTTAACAGAGTCGCGCATCATTTTTTGTTCTTCAGAGAAGTCCTCCGGAGTGAAAACGTTTTCTGCTTTGGTTTCTTTAACCAAGAACTCGCCTCCACGTGTTAAATCTTTATTTATTTCTTGTGTGCTCATGGCTTACTATTTTTTTAATTAATGAATTCATATATACCTGCTGCTCCTTGTCCGGTACCAACACACATGGTTACCATACCGTATTTGCTTTGCATGTTACGTTGGCGCATTTCGTCAAACAATTGTACAGACAGTTTAGCTCCGGTACAACCAAGTGGGTGACCTAAAGCAATTGCACCCCCATTAACATTTACAATATCCGGATTAAGGTTTAAGGTTTTAATTACTGCTAATGATTGAGAAGCAAAAGCTTCGTTAAGCTCTATTAGTTCTACATCTTGTTGTTTTAATCCAGCTTGTTCTAATGCTTTAGGGATTGCTTTTACAGGGCCAATTCCCATTATTCTTGGTGGTACTCCTGCTGCAGCATAACTTACAAGTCTGGCAACAGGTTCTAGATTAAGTTCTTTAACCATTTCTTCGCTCATTACCAGCACAAATGCAGCACCATCACTCATTTGTGATGAATTTCCTGCTGTAACGCTACCTCCGGCAGCAAATACAGGGCGTAATCTTGAAAGTGCTTCAATAGAAGTATCTGCTCTTGGCCCTTCGTCTTTATCTACAGTATATTTTTTAGAGGCCTTTTTTCCGTTTTCATCTACATAAATATGCTCTACTTCTATAGGCACAATTTGATTGTTAAAACGACCTTCTGCTTGGGCTTTTAAGGCTTTTTGGTGCGATTTAAGTGCAAATTCATCTTGCTCTTCTCTGGCAATTTTGTATTCTTTTGCTACGGCTTCTGCTGTAAGCCCCATGCCCCAGTAGTAGTCTTCATGTCCTTGCTTTGCAATTTCGTAATCCGGTACCGGTTTGTAACCTCCCATAGGGATGTAGCTCATACTTTCAGATCCTCCTGCAATAATACAGTCTGCCATTCCGGCTTGTATTTTAGCTGTTGCAATGGCTATTGTTTCTAATCCTGATGCACAATAACGGTTTACGGTAACTCCGGGAACATCATCAATTTTTAATCCCATTAACGAGATTAAACGGGCCATGTTTAACCCTTGTTCTGCCTCGGGCATTGCATTTCCTACAATAACATCATCAATTCTTTTTTTATCTAATTCAGGCACCTCTTTTAATAGGTACTCTATTGTTTCTGCAGCAAGCTCATCGGGTCTTTTAAATCTAAACAACCCTTTTGGAGCTTTTCCAACTGCTGTTCTATATGCTTTTACAATATATGCTGTTTTCATAATGGTAGTGTCTAAATGTTTTTTAGTTTCTTAACGGTTTACCAGTTTTTAACATGTGCTGAATGCGTTCTAACGTTTTACGTTCTGTACATAGGCTTAAAAAGGCCTCACGTTCAAGGTCTAATAGGTATTGTTCTGATACGAGTGTAGGCTCAGATAAATCACCTCCGGCCATTACGTAAGCTAATTTATTTGCTATTTTCTTATCGTGTTCGCTTATATAGTTTCCGGCTTCCATAGAATCTGTTCCTACCAAAAACATTCCTAATGCTTGCTTACCAAGCACTTTAATATCTTTACGCTGAATTGGCTTTGTGTAACCTGCTTCTGCCATAAGTAACGCATGCTTTTTGGCTTCTGCAATTTGGCGGTCTTTGTTTACAACAACGACATCTTTACCCGGTTGAAGAATTTTTAAATCAAAAGCTTCATAAGCAGAAGTTGATACTTTTGCCATTGCAATTGTTAAAAAATGCTCACGTAAACGATTAAGTTCTACATCGTTTTTCTCGAAACTATCTGCAGCTCTAAGTGTCATTTCTTTGCTACCGCCACCACCAGGGATAACACCAACACCAAATTCTACAAGGCCAATGTAACTTTCTGCAGCAGCAACTACTTTATCTGCGTGCATAGAAAGCTCACAACCGCCACCCAGTGTCATGCCGTGAGGAGCTACAACTACCGGAATAGAAGAGTAACGTGCACGCATCATTGTATCTTGGAACATTTTTATGGCCATATTTAGCTCATCGTATTCTTGCTCTACAGCCATCATAAAAATCATTCCGATGTTAGCTCCTACCGAAAAGTTAGCGCCTTGGTTGCCAATTACCAATCCTTGGTAATTTTTCTCGGCTAAATCTATTGCTTTATTTATTCCCTGAAGAACACCACCTCCTATGGTATTCATTTTACTTCTAAACTCTAAGTTTAAAATGCCGTCTCCGAGGTCTTCTATTACAGCTTCACTGTTTTTCCAAACTTCATTAGATTTTCTAATGTTATCTAGAATAATGAAAGCATCTTGACCAGGTTTTTTAACATATTCTTGCTTTGGAATATCATAATAATACGTAGCCCCATCTTTTACGGTATAAAAACTTTCTATGCCTTTTTCTAGCATATTAGTTACCCACTCTGCAGGCTCTTTACCAAGGTCTTTAATTAAGGCAACACCTTCTTTAACACCAATAGCATCCCAAATTTCGAATGGACCGTTTTCCCACCCAAAACCAGCTTTCATAGCATCATCTATACGATATAGCTCATCTGAAATTTCAGGAATTCTATTTTGTACATAGGCAAATAATGAACCGAAGTTTTTACGGTAAAATTCTCCTGCTTTGTCTTTGCCGTTTACTAAAACTTTAAACCTGTCTATTGGTCTATCTATTGTTTTAGTAAGCTCTAAAGTGGCAAACTTTGCTTTTTGTGTTTTTCTGTATTCTAATGTATCAAGGTCTAATGCTAAAATTTCACTTTTACCATTTTCGCCTTTTACTTTTTTGTAAAATCCTTGTCCGGTTTTGCTACCCAGCCATTTATTATCTACCATTGTTTTAATAAAATCCGGTAGCTTAAATAAGTCGTGTGCCTCATCATTAGGGCAGTTTTCATAAATACCGTTAGCTACATGCACTAAGGTGTCTAACCCAACAACATCTACAGTTCTGAAAGTTGCAGATTTAGGACGGCCAATTACAGGTCCGGTTAGTTTATCTACTTCTTCTACGGTAAGCCCCATTTCTTTTACTTGATGGAATAGGCTTTGAATACCGAAAATCCCAATTCTGTTACCAATAAAGGCAGGTGTATCTTTTGCAAGCACAGAGGTTTTGCCTAAAAATTTCTCTCCGTACATCATTAAGAAATCTACCACTTCTTTTTTACAGTTAGGCCCCGGTACAACCTCAAATAATTTTAAATAACGAGGAGGGTTAAAGAAGTGCGTTACAGCAAAATGTTGCTGAAAATCTTCACTTCGGCCTTCATTCATAAACTTAATAGGAATTCCCGAGGTGTTAGAGGTAACTAAAGTTCCCGGAGTTCTGTGCTTTTCTATTTGTTCAAAAACCTTTTGTTTAATATCTAAGCGTTCAACAACTACCTCAATAATCCAATCTACATCTTTTATTTTATGTAAATCGTCTTCAAGGTTTCCGGTTGCAATTCTGTTTGCAAATTTTTTATGATAAATTGGAGATGGATTAGATTTTAGGGCATTTGCTAAATTGTTGTTTACAATTCTGTTTCTAACTGCTTTGTCTTGCAGTGTAAGTCCTTTAGCTTTTTCTTTTTCATCTAATTCTCTAGGGACGATATCTAGTAGTAATACCTCTGCACCAATATTGGCAAAATGACAGGCAATACCACTTCCCATAATTCCAGATCCAATAACGGCTACTTTGTTAATTCTTCTAATCATTGTTATGGTTGATTATTGTTATATATTTTTTTTTCTGTTATTAACTCGTTTATGATTTCTGTTACTTCAAAAAAGTGAAGTAATTTCTCTTGTGATACGTGTTGTTTTACAACTTCGTTAAACCTAAGCACTACTTTTTTAGAAAACTCTCTTTTTTCTTTACCAAAATCTGTTAAGTATATAAGAACACTACGACCATCGTTTGGATTGGGCTTTCTTTCTATTAACCCTTTTTCTTCCATACTTTTTAGTATTCTAGACAGACTGGTAGATTCCATACCCATTCTTGGTCCGAGAGCGGTAGAAGGTGTTCCGTCTTCCGGGTCTATACTAAGCAACGTAAACCCGGTTGCCATGGTAGATCCTTCTTTACCGGCTTCTTCGTTATACATTCTGGCAACAGCTTGCCATGTTGTACGTAATGCGTAATCTATAGTTTTTTCTTTCATTTAATTTTTGAAATGCACCCAAATATAAAAAATATTTATTATGCATGCATAATAAAAATGTAAAAAAAATATTAAAAAAAGCCCTCTAAAGAGAGGGCTTAAATAATGTTTTATTTATCGTGTTCGTAAATTTTGTTGTAGAGATCTTTGTAAATATCTTTTATAACTCTTCGTTTAAGCTTCATAGTAGGGGTAAGGTGGCCACCGTCTATACTCCAGATATCCGGGGTAAGTTCAAAGCGCTTAATTTTTTCCCATTTACCAAACTTCTCATTAGCAAAATCTACTTCTTCTTGTATTCTGGAAATTAGTTTTGGATTTTTAACAATTTCTTCATCGCTTATGTAATCAATATTATGACGCTTTGCCCATTCTTTTACAAATTCAAAATTTATTTGAATAAGCGCTGCAGGCATTTTTTCTCCTTCGCCTATAACCATGGCTTGTTCTATAAAACGAGACTGTTTAAGCTGATTTTCTATAAGTGCAGGAGCAATGTACTTACCTCCGGAGGTTTTAAACATTTCTTTTTTACGGTCTGTAATTTTTAAAAAGCCTTCTTCATCTATTTCTCCAATATCTCCGGTGTGAAAGTAATCTCCAGACATCACTTCGGCAGTTTTATCAGGGTCTTTGTAATACCCCATCATTACATTCGGGCCTTTAACTAATATTTCTCCGTCGTCGGCAATTTTAACCTCTACATTATCTATTACTTTACCAACTGTACCTATCTTAAAGCCTCTGTTGCGCTGATCGTTTACAGAAACAACCGGTGAGGTTTCGGTTAAGCCATAGCCTTCCATAATTGGTAATTCGGCTGCAGCAAAAACTCTGGCTAAACGAGGTTGTAATGCGGCACTACCGGAAACCATCAGTGTTAAATTGCCTCCTAAGGCTTCTTTCCATTTACTGAAAATTAGTTTTCTGGCAATCTTAAGTTTAAACTCGTACCACCAACCATTTGCTCCGTAAGGCTCATATTTTAAACCAAGTTCTATTGCCCAGTAGAATAATTTTTTCTTGATACCACTTAAATCTTCACCTCGCGCATAAATTTTATCATATACTTTTTCGTAAAGCCTTGGTACGGCTGTCATTACATGGGGTTTTACTTCTTTTAGGTTATCACTAATTTTCTCGATAGATTCTGCAAAGAAAATTTCTATACCACAATATTGATATAGGTATAAAATCATGCGTTCAAAGACATGACATACCGGTAAAAAACTTAATGCGCGAGCTTTACCGTGATGAAGGGGAACGCGTTTTTCGCTATCTATAACATTTGAAACAATATTGTTATGTGACAGCATTACACCTTTGGGCTTTCCGGTGGTTCCGGAAGTGTAAATTAGTGTAGCTAAATCTGAAGGTTTTACGGCTTCTTTTCTTTTTTCTACTTCTTCTTGTAAACTTTCGTCTTTTCCAAGCTCTAAAAGCTCTTTCCAGTTAGGTTCTCCTTTAATATCATCAAAAGTATAAATACCTTTTAGCTTAGTGTTGTCTTTTACAGCTTTAAGTTTTTCTAATAATTCTTTATCTGAAACGAAACAAAAAATAGATTCTGAATGATTTAAAATGTACTCGTAATCTTCTTTAGAGATTGTAGGGTATATAGGAACGTTTTGAGCACCAATTTGTAAAATTCCAATATCTACAACATTCCATTCTGTTCTGTTATTTGTACTAATAACCGCAATCTTATCATTAGGTTGAACTCCTAATTTTACAAGCGCTCTACTTATAGCATTGGCTTTATCTATATACTCTTTAGTAGAAATAGAATGCCAATTACCATTATATTTTGTAGTAAACGCTTTGCTTAAATTATATTGTTCTAACTGGTAATATGGAAAGTCAAATAATCGGGTAATTTTTGTTGCCATAATTAGTTTTTAATGCAGTATTGCAAAGTAAAAAAATAATGGCATTTAACAAAGCACAAGTAAACTATACTGTACTTGCTTTTATTTGAGGGAGTTAAAGTTAAAAGAGCGTGCTTTAGCACGCTCTTTTTCTTAACCGTTTGGTATTTATTTATGCAGTTCTACCCATTTTCTGGCGTTTACAAAGGCTTCTAACCATGGTGAAACTTGATCTTTTCGGTTTTTAGGATAGTAGCCCCAGTTCCATGGGAAAATTGAGCGTTCAAAGTGTGGCATTGTAACTAAATGTCTACCACAATCTGAAGCTAACATGGCTGTATTAAAGTCAGATCCGTTAGGGTTAGATGGGTAACCTTCGTGTTGAAATTTGGCTACAATATTATATTTGTCTTCACTATACGGAAAACTAAATTTTCCCTCTCCGTGTGCAGACCAAATTCCTAATGTAGCGCCAGCTAAACTTTTAAGCATTATTGAGTTGTTAGGTTGTATTGTAACTGCACTAAATGTACATTCAAACTTATGAGAGTCGTTATGAAGCATTTTAGGTTTTTGTTGATGCGTAGGATTTATTAAGCCTAATTCAATAAATAATTGACATCCGTTACAAATACCTAATGACAAGGTGTCTTCTCTGTTAAAAAAGTTTTGCAAAGCGGTGTTTGCTTTTTCGTTGTATAAAAAAGCGCCTGCCCAACCTTTTGCAGAACCTAAAACATCTGAATTAGAAAATCCACCAACTGCACCTATAAAGTTTACATCTTTTAAGGTTTCTCTTCCGGAAATCAAATCGGTCATGTGAACATCTTTCACTTCAAAACCGGCTAAATACATTGCGTTGGCCATTTCGCGCTCAGAGTTACTACCTTTTTCGCGTATAACGGCAGCTATAGGCTTATGTTTTTTTACAATTGCAGGAGCAACAACATCGTTTAAATTACCTGTAAAATGTTTTGGAAAGTTATAAGTTATAGGTTGCTTTTTGTAGTTAATAAAACGTTCTTTTGCTTTTTCTGCTCCGCTTTGTTTTTTGTCTAGCAAATAAGAGGTTTTAAACCAAATGTCTCTGAGTTTTGTTATGCTAAAGCTATATGATTGTTTTTGATTTTTAATAAAAAGTCTGTCGCCTTCTACAACTGTGCCAATTGTGTAAAACGGGACATTATTGGTTTTTAAAAGTGCTTCAATTTCTGGTTTAGCCTGAATTACAATTCCGGCATTCTCACTAAATAATAACTTAATGCTGTCTGTTTCTTGTAAAGAACTTAAATCTATGGCAGCTCCTAAATCTACTTCTGCAAAGCACATTTCTAAAAGCGTAGTTATAAGTCCACCGCTAGAAATATCGTGGCCGGCAGAAATTAAATTTTGGTTAATAGCCTCTTGAATTGTATTAAAAGCAGTTTTAAAGAACTTACTATCTTTTATAGTAGGAGTTTCTGCACCTATTTTATTAATTATTTGTGCAAATGATGAGCCACCTAGTTTAAATTTATCTTGAGAAAAATTAATGTAGTATAGCTTACCGCCATCACGCTGTAATACAGGTTCTACAACTTTAGTAATATTGTTACAGTGAGCTGCAGCCGAAATAATTACTGTACCGGGAGCAATAACTTCATCGTTCGGGTATTTTTGTTTCATAGATAACGAATCTTTACCCGTTGGAATATTTATGCCGAGCTCTATGGCAAAGTCAGAACAGCCCTTTACAGCCTGATACAAGCGAGTATCTTCGCCTTCATTTTTACAAGGCCACATCCAGTTTGCCGATAAACTAACACTTTTTAAACCGTTGGCAAGCGGAGCCCAAATAATATTCGTAAGTGCTTCTGCAATACTGTTACGACTACCGGCAACAGGGTCTATTAAAGCACTTATTGGGGCATGCCCAATGGCTGTAGCTACGCCTTGTTTACCGTTATAGTCTAACGCCATAACCCCAACATTGTTAAGTGGTAATTGTAATGGTCCGGCGCATTGTTGTTTTGCAACTCTACCTGTTACACATCGGTCTACTTTATTTGTGAGCCAATCTTTACAACCAACCGCTTCTAATTGCAAAACATGCTCTAAGTAAGTTTCTATTTGGTTTTGATTATAGGTTACATCACTGTATTTTTTGTTTACGGTAATGTCTTTCATGATGGTTTTAGGAGAGCTGCCAAACATATCTGAAAGTTCTAAATCTATAGGTTTATCTCCGGTTGATGACGATTGAAATGTAAACCTATTATCACCCGTAACAGTACCTACTTCATACATAGGAGATCGCTCTCGTTCGGCTACTTCTTGTAAAATAGTTAAAGATTTCTCACCAACAATTAACCCCATGCGTTCTTGGCTTTCATTGCCAATAATTTCTTTGGCAGAGAGGGTAGGATCTCCAACAGGAAGCTTATCTAAATCTATTTTTCCACCGGTTTCTTCAACTAATTCAGACAAACAATTTAAGTGTCCGCCGGCACCATGATCATGAATAGATACTATAGGATTCTCATCACTTTCTACAAAACCTCTAATGGTATTGGCTGCTCTTTTTTGCATTTCGGGGTTAGAGCGTTGTATGGCATTAAGTTCTATACCGCTACTAAACTCTCCGGTATCGGCCGATGAAACAGCTGCACCACCCATACCTATACGGTAGTTTTCACCACCAAGAACAACTATTTTATCGTCTTTTTTAGGAATGTCTTTTTTGGCTTGCTCTTGTTTACCGTAGCCAACACCACCGGCAAGCATTATAACTTTATCAAAGCCTAATTTTCTGGCATCTTCTTCGTGTTCAAATGTAAGAACAGAACCTGCAATAAGTGGTTGACCGAATTTATTTCCAAAATCTGAAGCACCGTTAGACGCTTTTATTAAAATATCCATTGGTGTTTGGTATAGCCAATCACGCTCTTGCATGGCTTTTTCCCAGGGTCTTGTTGCTTCTAGTCTTGAGTAAGACGTCATATAAACAGCTGTTCCGGCTAATGGTAAAGAGCCTTTACCTCCGGCTAATCTATCTCTTATTTCACCACCGCTACCGGTTGCGGCACCATTAAACGGCTCTACGGTTGTGGGGAAATTATGTGTTTCTGCTTTTAACGATATTACAGAGTTAAAGGGTTTTTTTGTATAAAAATCTGGCTTGTTAGCGCTTTTAGGAGCAAACTGTTCTACTTTAGGGCCTTGTATAAAAGCAACATTGTCTTTGTAAGCAGATACAATATAATTTGGGTTAGTTTCTGAGGTTTTTTTAATGAGTTTAAACAACGATGTAGGTTGTTCTTTACCGTCTATAACAAAAGTTCCGTTAAAAATTTTATGTCGACAGTGTTCAGAATTAACTTGAGAGAAACCAAAAACCTCAGAGTCGGTAAGTTTTCTACCTAATTTAGTAGCTAAGTTATTTAGGTATTCTATTTCTTCATCGCTTAAAGCCAATCCTTCCTTTTCATTATAAGCAGCAATATCATCAATCTCTTTAATTGGCTCTGGCTCAATATTAATAGTAAAAATATCTTGATTTAGCTCACTATATTTTTGAGACAACATGGGATCAAAATCTTCATAATCTTGAGTTGCAGATGTAAACTCTTCAATTCTTACAATACCTGTTATTCCCATGTTTTGAGTAATTTCTACTGCATTGGTACTCCACGGGGTTACCATAGCGGCTCTGGGACCAACAAAAAAAGCATCAATAGATGCTTTGTTTATTTGAGGTGCGTTGCCAAAAAGCCATGATAATTTTTTAATGTCTTGCTCAGAAAGTGTAGTGTTTACCTGAAGCGCATAAACCTTTTGCTCAGGGTTTCCGAAGAAAAGAATCATGTATGTTTAGTTTGTGTTGTTGTACAATTTTGAAAGTGCAAAGGTAATTTTTTCTGTTTAATATTTGGACTTCAGAGAATTAAAAAAAGCATTATTGCCATTTGTTTTCTGCTTCCGGGCCTCCCCATAATATAGTAGCTAAATATGGGTTGTCTATAAACGGATTTCTGTTGCCTTGTGCACTATAAATAATAGTGTTTCTTTGAATTTCTATTTCAGAAACAGGGTCTTCGGCATTCCATTTTAAAAATAATGATAAACTGCCTACATCAGAAAAGCTTTCATTATAGCGTAAATTCAAATACATAATCATTCGTGCCACATCTCCTTTCCACTCATCACCCGGAAACCATTTGTTACCATCTACAAGCGCATAATTACCACTACCGTCTGTGAAGGGGTAGTTGCTTCGTTGCGAATTTACCGATGCATCGCACGTTCGTAAATGATGTAAATCTCCAATAGCAGTATTGCCAATTAATGACCTCGGATAAACGTGTTCTGTGTTAAAAGTTTGAGGCTGGTGTGGGTTATTAGGCGATGTGTATTCGTTTTTGTTTCTGCTTTCGCTACTATAAATTAAAACAACATTTTCAGGATTATTACTATCCTCATCTGCATCATACAAATAATTATGTCTTTCTCCGTACGATAAAATATTTGTGTGCATTGCAATGGTATGCGCTGCTAACTCATCTTTTAAAGCATCAGGGTTTTTGTAAAAAACAACATCATTGTAATACTCTTTAATTGATGTAGGGATGTTAAAACTTATGGTTTCTTGCTCTGTTACTTTTGTTGAGGTAGTGTCTTTAGAGCAGCTTAAAATAAATAAGCTTAAAAATAAGGTAAGTAGTTTCATAGTTTTTTATTGATGTTTTTTTAATAGGGCCATGTAAAAACCATCAAATCCGGTTTTGTGTGCTAAAATAGTATTCTCGTTTATTAGTGTAAAATCTTTTCCGTTTTCTGAAGCTAAAAAGTTTTTTATTTGCTCTTGATTTTCTGATGGTAAAATAGAGCAAGTAGCATATACTAAATTACCTCCCGGTTTAACCATTTTACTATAATCATGTAAAATAATTTTTTGAGTTTTATTAAGCTCTTTTATAAACTCTGGTTTAAGTTTATATTTTGCATCGGGATTACGTTTTAAAACACCTAAACCACTACAAGGAGCATCTATTAAAACGGCATCTGCAGAATGGTGTAGTTTTTTAATTACTTTGGTAGAATCTATTACCCTTGTTTCTATATTAAAAGCACCATTTCTTTTGGCTCTTTTTTTAAGCTCTAAAAGTTTATTTTTATAAATGTCTAAAGCTATAATCTGACCTTTATTTTTCATTAAGGAAGCTAAATGAAGTGTTTTACCGCCTGCTCCCGCACAAGCATCTACAACACGCATACCCGGTTTTACTTGTAAAAAAGGTGCAACCAATTGTGAAGATGCATCTTGAACCTCAAATAAACCCTTTTTAAAGGCATCTGTTCTAAATACATTGGTTCTTTGTTTTAACACCAATGCATCTGGATAACTATCTAAGAAAACCGTTTCTATATTATTTTTTAATAGAATTTGTTTTAGGTCTTCTTTAGTAGTTTTTAGTGTGTTTACACGCAATACAACTTGAGCTTGCCTATTCATGGCGTCCATTTCTTTGGTCCAAGTAGCTTCACCTAATTCATTAACGCCTAAATCGTCTAGCCAATCGGGAATAGAAACTCTATATTTTCTTGTTTCTTGTAAAGAGTTGTAAGCTTTTATTATAGCTTTAAAATTGGGGTTTTTAAATTCTTCCCAATCAGGTATATTTATCTTATTTATTACAGCCCAGGCAGTAAATATTTTCCATAAATCATCATTTGAATAGGGCTCAGAAGCACTAGTGATTTCAGCATATAAGCGTTTTAATCTAACAATATCATATATGGTTTCTGCAACAAAAGCCCTGTCTCGAGCTCCCCAACGCTTATTACTTTTTAAAAGTTTTTCTACAGCTTTATCTGCATAAACATTATTCAAAAAAATTTCATGTAAACCATTTATAACTCCAAGGGCTAAATTTCTATGTAGTCTCATACAATAATTAAAATTGCTTGCAAAGGTATTGCTTTAAACACAAACCTGTATTTTTAGCATAAATTTAAAAAGTATGCACACTAGAATCTTACTATTATTTACAGCTTTAGTTTTGTTTTTATCATGCAAGCACCAACCTGAATTAGTACCTATAAGCAATGTGCTTGTTAAAGATGTTTACTCAGACAGTTTAAGCATAAGAGCTATTGAGGTTTTAAACGATGGTAATTTAGCGTTTGCAGCCAATAATGGAACATACGGTTTATACAATGTAAAAAACAATACCGTTAACACATCAATAATGATGTATGATTCTGTACCGGTTCATTTTAGAGCTGTTGCTCATACTGCTTCTGATTTTTTTATGCTGAGTATAGGAAACCCTGCATTGTTATACAAAACAGGCGATAATGGAGTAATGGAGTTAGTGTACACAGAGCATCATGAAAAAGTTTTTTATGACAGTATGGTATTTTGGAATGATGAAGAAGGAATTGCCATGGGAGATCCAACAGATGATTGCTTATCGGTTATTATAACCAGAGACGGCGGACAAACATGGACAAAACTGTCGTGTGATTTATTACCGGTTGTAACACCAAACGAAGCTGCTTTTGCGGCCAGCAATACTAATATAGCTGTTGTTAACAATCATACTTGGATTGTTAGTGGCGGAGCAAAAAGTAATGTTTATTATTCTCCAGATAAGGGTAAAAGTTGGCAAGTTTATACCACTCCAATTGTACAAGGAGAAAGCACACAAGGTATATACTCTGTTGCTTTTTATGATGACAAAAACGGAATTGTTATGGGAGGTGATTACACAAAACCAGAATTAAATAATGCTAATAAGGCAATTACAAAAGATGGCGGTAAAACATGGCAATTAGTTGCTAACAATAGAGAGCCCGGTTACAGATCTTGTGTGCAGTATGTGCCTAATAGTAATGCTAAACAAATTGTTGCTGTTGGTTTTAAAGGGATTGATGTTTCTAATGATGGTGGAAAAACCTGGTCTCACCTGTCTGATGAAAGTTTTTATACAATCAGGTTTGTGAACGATAGTTTAGCCTATGCGGCCGGAAAAAACAGAATAGCACAACTTACTTTTAAAAGAAAAGGGCAGTAAAACTGCCCTTAAACCCAACCACTTAATAACTATATAAAACCTACAGCTATATTTTAACCACTTTAAAATGAGAACCGTGTTTAACGTAATATACTCCGTGGCAAGTATAGTATCTCTTTTTTCCAACGGTTACAACTTTGTAACCTTTAGGTAACGTTCTAATTGTAATTCCAACAGGTGGTTTTACAAATACGTACTTACCATTTCTTTTTTTATACCATTTACCATTTTCGTGGTAATAGGTTGTTTTTTTAAATACAACAACTTTAGGATTATGTAGTTTTACTGCTACAACTCTTGCTCTTGGTGCTTGTGCGCTGGCTGTTACAGTACATGAACTAAAAGTAATTGCAACTATTAAAGCCAGAGCAAATAATTTTACTAGTTTCATAACATTTAAGATTTAAGGTTTGTTTATATATAAGACTCTGAGGGTGTAAAAAGGTTTAATTTTTAAATAAAAAAAAGAGGCAATTTTGCCTCTTTTAGTTTTTAAATTTGCGGTTGTTACGCAATCGTTTTAAAAGCTCTTTATTAAAGTCGTCTTCTGTTTTTTTAAGCAAGATTATTTTTTTAGCAGAGAACACTTGCTTTAATTTAGCTACTAATTTTTTTCTGGCTTCTAACCGTTGGGTTTCTATGTCTAGCATTTTAGAAAGCACGGCATTTGCCTCTTGTTCAGACATATCTATAAAGCCTTGGTTTCTAAATTTAGCTTTAATCTCATTAAATTCTACTCTGCGCAATTGCGAAATAGTTTCTTCGTACTCATTATAAATGGGCCAAAACTTCTGAGCTTCTGCAGTAGATAAAGAGAGCTTATCTGTTATGTACGCTATTTTTAGCGCTTTAATCTTGCTATGGCGGTCATCTTGTGCTCGTGTTGTAATACTACAAAAGAACACTAAAACCAATAAAGTATAATAAAAGCGTTTCATGATTGTGCTTAGTTTGTATCGGTTAAATTAATGTTATTTAATGCGTCTATTTCGTTAGATAGGTATTCTACCATGTTTTCTTCGTCTATAACTTCTTGCTCTAATTGTATTTGCTCTAATTCTTTTTCGTTAAATAAGTTGGCAAGATCTAATGTGCTTATATCTGAACTTTTAAACTGAATGTATTCTTCTATTTCTGTAACAGCAACAGTATCAAAACTTACAGGTTTTTTATTAAAAACACCTAATGAAATTAATAAAACTATAGATGCTGCGACAGCACTCAAATAGTAAAGAGGTTTAATATTAACAATTTTACCTTGTTTTTTAGTACTAAATACGTTTTTAGCTATTCTGTCTTCTAATGAATCAAAATAACCTTTTGGTACAATAAAGCCATCAGTTTGAGGCAAGAAAGAGGTATCTACCTCTAAACGCTCAAAAAGTTTATCCTGAAAATTAGTAAAGTAATTTTCGGGAAGTTGCATTGCTTTATGTTGTTTCTTTTTGTTTTTCATTGCTAATTATTAGACCATTTTTTTTACAAAAGGTTTAATTTGATTGATTAGTTATATACTCTTCTATTTTTTTTACAGCATGATGATACGATGCTTTTAAAGCACCTACAGAAGTTTCTAAAACTTCTGCAATTTCATCATACTTCATGTTTTCAAAATATTTCATGTTAAAAACCAAACGTTGTTTTTCCGGTAAGGTAGCTAAGGCTTTTTGTAATGTTAATTGAGCTTGATCACCATCAAAATATACATCAGATGTTAAATTACTCACCATTTTTTCTTGAAGCTCTTGGGTTGTAAGGCTGTACTTTTTTGCCTTGTTGTTTAAAAAAGTAATGCTCTCGTTAGTAGCTATACGATACATCCAAGAATACAAGGCACTATTTTCTTTAAAATTATGAATGTTTTTAAAAATTTTAATGAATGTATTTTGCAATACATCATCTGCATCATCGTGGTTTAACACAATTCTTCTAATATGCCAATACAAGCGCTCTTGGTAAGTTACCACTAATGTTCTAAACGCTTGCTCTTGTTGCGTTTTGTCTTTTAATTGGGCGACTAATTGGGCTTCTTGAGTCAAAATTTGGGTTGTTTAGCTGCTTTTATTAGACCTAAAATAACGGTAAAGGTTTAATTTATGGAACAAAACACAGGTGTATTTCATCGAATAATACAAACTTTTAATCGATAAGGGCTTTTTTTTAGTTACTTTTGTGAAGGCACTAAGCTGTTGAAAATCAGCATAAAATGATTAGTTAGCCTAAATTTGTGTCCCCCATAAAGTACCAACTTTTGTTGGTACTTTATTTATTCAAAAGATTGCATTTCTACCAACTTTTTATAGGTTCCATTAAGCTGCAAAAGCTCATTATGAGTGCCTTGTTCTACAATTTCTCCTTTATGCATAACAACAATTACATCGGCATTTTGTATGGTAGATAACCTATGGGCTATAACAACAGAGGTTCTATTTTTCATCATGTTTTCCAGTGCTTTTTGCACTAGTTTTTCGCTTTCTGTATCTAAAGCAGAAGTTGCTTCATCTAACACCATTATTGGCGGATTTTTTAACACTGCTCTGGCAATAGATAAACGCTGTTTTTGACCGCCACTAAGCTTGCCACCTGCATCGCCTATATTTGTATTAAAACCGTTTGGTAGCTCAGATATAAACTCAAAAGCATTGGCAACCTTAGCAGCCTCTTCAATTTCTTGTTGAGAAGCATCCGGTTTTCCTAACATTAAATTGTTAGCTACCGTATCGTTAAATAAAATAGAGTCTTGCGTAACAATTCCCATTAAGGCTCGTAATGATTCTTTTTTAATGTCTTTAATATTAACACCATCTATTTCTATGCTCCCCGAGGTAACATCGTAAAACCGAGTTAGTAAGTTGGCAATTGTACTTTTACCACTACCGGATTGCCCAACAAGTGCAACGGTTTTTCCTTTTTCTATTTCTAATGAAAAGTTTTTAAGCACTAAATCATCTTCATATTTAAACGATACGTTTTTAATTGAAATACGCTCATTAAAACTGTTTTTTTCTATGGCATTAGGAGCATCTACAATTGTGTTTTTGGTTTCAAGTACTTGCAATACTCGCTCTGCAGCTGCATTTCCTTTTTTAACTCCGTATGACGCTTTACTAATTGCTTTTGCCGGAGTTAAAATATTGTAGGCCAGCCCCATGTATGCAATAAAAGAAGAAGAGTCTAAGGTTTGATCTACCAATACCATTTTGCCTCCAAACCAAAGGAGAATACCAATTACTAAAATTCCTAAAAATTCGCTGGTTGGAGATGCTAAATTTTGCCTGTTAAGTAAGCTGTTAGAAAAGTGAAAAAACTTAGTGGTAGATTCTTTAAATTTTTCTGTGAACTTATTTTCTGCATTAAACGCTTTAATGACGCGTAAGCCCGATAGGGTTTCTTCTATTATTGATAAAAAAGTACCTTGTTCTTTCTGAACCTTATCTGATTTACGTTTTAATGATTTACCAACTCTAGAAATTAAAATTCCTGCAATAGGAATAAAAATAAACACAAAAATGGTAAGCTTAACACTAATGGCAAACATTGCAATTATGGTAAAGAAAATAGTAAGAGGCTCACGAACAATTAGCTCTAAAATAGATAAAAAAGAATGCTGAATTTCTAATACATCTGATGTGATTCTGGCAATAATATCACCTTTTCTTTTTTCAGAAAAATACGAGATAGGTAATGAAACTATTTTTTTGTACATCTCGTTTCTGATGTCTTTTAAAACCCCATTTCGTAAAAAAGTAATAAAATACATTGCCAAGTAATTAAATATGTTTTTAAACAAAAACAAAGTAATTACCAATGATATAACAAAAACCAAAGCTTTCATTTGGTCTTCGCCGGCATATTGGGTAACCGTGTAATTTAAATACTCTTTACCGAATGATTTTATATTGCTAATTCCGGTAAATTCAGGTTTTTGATAAATACGTTGTGTTTTATCAAACAACACATCGAGCATTGGTATTAGGGCAACAAAAGATAAAGCACTAAATAAGGCGTATAATACATTGAAAAAGATGTTAAGAAAACCATATTTTTTATATGGTTTAGCAAAACGTAGTATTTTTTTAAAATAGTTCATTAAAGGTTAAGTTGGGTGATTATACGGTTTATTTTATTATCTAACTCTTGCTCTACAGTATTAAAATTATCTATACTATTTAAAGTAGTTTTTACACTAAAGTAGAATTTAATTTTAGGTTCTGTACCACTTGGTCTGGCTGCTATTTTTGTGCCGTCTTCTGTATAGAAAATCAGCACGTTAGATTTTGGAATATTTATAGGCTCAGTTTCATTAGAAATCATGTTCCTAGCCTCAGAGGCTAAGTAATCTTCTAACATTACCACTTTACTGCCGTCTATTTCTTGTAAAGGGTTGTTTCTAAAATTAGCCATCATTTGTTTGATTTCTTCAGCTCCTTGAATTCCTTTTTTTGTGATAGATATGAGTTTTTCTTTATAAAAACCAAACTCTTTGTAACATAAAACCAGCTCTTTAAAAAACGAGCTTCCTTTGGCCTTTGCGGTAGCTGCAATTTCGCAAGCCAGTAGGGTAGAAGTAACGGCATCTTTATCTCTAACAAAATCGCCCACCATAAAGCCAAAACTTTCTTCGCCACCACCAATAAAAGCTTGCTCCGGGTGATCTTTAATCATTTTGGCAATCCATTTAAAACCGGTTAATCCTACTTTACATTCTACATTGTAAGCAACAGCCAAGTCGTTCATCATAGGAGTCGAAACAATGGTTGAGCCAATAAACTCGTTACCGGTTATTTTATCAGCATTTTTCCATTGGTCTAATAAAAACTTGGTCATTAAGACCATTGTTTGATTGCCATTTAAGAGCCTTAGCTTTCCGTTTAAATCTCTTACAGCAATACCTAATCTATCACAATCAGGATCAGTGCCTATTACAATATCTGCATTAATTTCTTCGGCTTGTTGCAATGCAAGTGTTAATGCCTCGGGCTCTTCGGGATTTGGAGATTTAACCGTAGGGAAATTACCATCCGGTGTGGCCTGTTCTTTAACTATATGTACATTGTAACCGGCTTTTTCTAATACTTTCGGTACTATGGTTATAGAGGTTCCGTGAAGCGAAGTAAAAACAACTTTTAGTTTATTTTTGTTTGGCGCATTAAAATTACCGTTTTGTAAAGAGGCATTAATAAACGCTTCATCTATTTTGGTGTCTATAAAATCAATATTGTTTGGATTAGCCTCAAAATTGATGTCGCCAAAATCTAAACTATTAATTTCTTCTATTATTTCTTGATCTTGTGGTGGCACAACTTGCCCACCATCTGTCCAATACACTTTATAACCATTATATTCCGGTGGGTTGTGAGATGCTGTTAGCACTATACCACAATGGCAGTTTAAATATTTAACGGCAAAAGAAAGCTCTGGTGTAGGGCGAAGTTCTGAGAATAAAAATACTTTAATACCATTTGCCGAAAACACATTGGCTACTACTTGTGCCAGCTCTTTACTGTTTTTTCGGCAATCAAAAGCAATTGCTACTTGTAATTGTTTATTTGGATAAACCTTTTTAAGGTAATTGCTTAATCCTTGGGTGTTTTTTCCTAAAGTATATTTATTAATTCTGTTGGTACCAACTCCCATAATACCACGCATTCCGCCTGTACCAAATTCAAGGTCTTTATAAAAACTTTCTTGAAGTGTTTCTTTATCAGTAGCTATTAATTCTTTTACGAGTTTTTGGGTATGCTCATCAAAAGTTGGGGTAAGCCAAGATTGTGCTTTTTCTAAAACCTGCGAATAATCTATACTCATAAGCCGTTAAAGTTTAAGCAAAGGTATGTAATATTCGTTTTTTATAAAGATTCAATGTTAGAAACTTCTTTAATAGTGTATCGTCTATCACTTTTTCTGTTACGCAAAATTATTTCGCCCAGAAAACCGGCTAAAAATAATTGTGTACCAATAATCATGGTAGTTAAAGCAATATAAAACCAAGGGTTTTGTGTAACTAAAATACTGGGTTGATTATGGTAAAGCTTATAAAGTTTTTCTACACCAATATAGCCGGCAGAGCAGAAACCAACTATAAACATGAGCACCCCGAGAGCGCCAAACAAGTGCATGGGTCTTCTACCGAATTTAGACAAAAACCAAATGGTTATTAAATCTAAAAAGCCGTTAATAAACCTGTCTGCACCAAATTTAGTTTTCCCATATTTTCGGGGTTGGTGCTGTACTACTTTTTCTGTGATGTTTGTAAACCCTGCATTTTTGGCAAGCACGGGAATGTACCTGTGCATTTCGCCGTAAACATCTATATGCTTAATAACTTCTTTTTTGTAGGCTTTAAGTCCGCAATTAAAATCGTGCAGAGAAAGTCCTGAAGTTTTTCGGGCTGCCCAATTAAAAAGTTTAGAGGGAATATTTTTTGTTATAACAGAATCGTATCGCTTTTTTTTCCAACCGGAAACTAAATCGTAGTCCTGTTTAGTTATAAGTGCAAACAGTTCTGGTATTTCTTCGGGGTTATCTTGTAAATCGGCATCCATGGTAATAATAACATCGCCTTTTGCAATTTCAAACCCGGCATGCAGTGCTTGCGATTTTCCGTAGTTTTTTAAAAACCTTATGCCTTTAACATTTTTGTTGTTTTTAGATAAGGTTGTGATGGTTTGCCAAGAGCCGTCGGTGCTTCCGTCGTCAATAAAAATAATCTCATAAGAAAAACGATTGGATTGTAAAACGTTTACAATCCAATCGTGTAATTCTTGTAATGATTCTTGTTCGTTAAGTAGTGGTATTACTACTGATATGTTCATGAACTATGATTTCTTTAATTGGAAATCAAAAATACAAATTAGTATTCACTTTGGGTTTTTTTCATTACTAACCCGGCAATAAGCGATATAATAAAACCAAAGAAAAGGTTCATAACAATGGCTACAGGGTAACCAATCCAGAAATATTGTTTACCCATTTCTATTTGTTGGTCTATTTGCTCTGATGTTAACTTACTGTTGGCTTGGAGTTCTGCACGCTGAAGCTCCATAACATTATCTACAAAATCAGGATCTAAAACATTGGCTTGAATGTATTGGTATAAAACACCAATGAGTGCTCCTACTAAGGCTGCTCCTAATCCAATTTTTAGAGCTTGCCCCAAGCTTAGCATTCCGGCATTTGCTTTTTTAAAGTTTAAAATGCCAAGGGTAAGCACTACCGCCATAATAACTAAACCAATAACACCTATGGTCCAGTTACGCTCATAATGCATATCCATAGAGTAAAGCATTAATCCGAAAATCAAGCTAATACCTCCAAGAATTAAACCATACGTTAAAGCAAATTTTCCTGTTTTGGGTGGTTGTTGTTCCATAATTGAGTTTTTTTATAGTTTTTTAGTTGTTAGTATTAGTACTAAGTTACAACAAAGTGTTACAATTTTTGTAAAAAAATAATGAATTAAATTTTTTAAAAATTATTGATGTTGATTTGTAAAAATTATATAAATTTGCAGCTCGAAAATTACGAGAATAAAAGTCTAAGTACGATGAAAAAAGGAATACATCCGGAAAATTATAGATTAGTAGCATTTAAAGATATGTCTAACAACGATATCTTTATCACTAAATCTACTGCAGATACAAAAGAGACTATCGAGGTTGATGGTGTAGAGTACCCACTTGTTAAATTAGAAATTTCAAGAACGTCTCATCCTTACTATACTGGTAAAGCTAAGTTAGTAGATACTGCCGGACGTATTGATAAGTTTAAGAACAAATACGCTAAGTTTAAGAAATAAGTTTACAAACAATATATTGTAAAGCCTTCTGTTTTCAGAAGGCTTTTTTATTTTTACAAAAAAATAACTTGCATGAACTATATTCTTTTTGACGGTCCGGCAAAAAAATCGCTCTTGCCTTTTACTTTTACTAGGCCTGTGGCAGATATTAGAGTTGGAATTTTAACAATAAGAGAAAAGTGGCAACGTTTTTTAGGCACAAATACCTCTACACTTACAGAACCTTATTTATCTGTTAAATATCCGTTACAAGAAAAAGAAGAAAACATACTTATAAACGCCTCGTTTTTACCTAACAAAGAGTTAGTTACCATTATTAAAAACCTAAAACCAAACGAAGTTGTTTTTTACAACAATCAAATAGTTGCTTTTTACGCTAACAAAGTAGAGAATCAGGTAGATTTTAATAATTACAAAAGCATAGCATATACCGGAAAAGTAGAACAAATAACACATACATGGGATATTTTTTCTAAAAACAAACAAGCGCTTGAAGCAGATTTTGAGCTTTTAACCAATGGAAGAACAAGTAAGCCAATACCAGATACCGTTCAAGTACTTGGTAAAGAAAACATTTTTATAGAAGAAGGGGCAGAACTTAGTTTCTGTACCATTAATGCTACTACCGGACCTGTTTACATTGGTAAAAATGCCCAAATAATGGAAGGTGTGCTCATTAGAGGAGGTTTAGCCTTAGCAGAAGGGAGTGTGCTTAAAATGGGGGCTAAAATTTATGGGCCAACTACTATTGGTCCTTACTGTAAAATAGGAGGAGAAGTAACCAATTCTGTTATTTTTGGTTATTCTAACAAGGCACACGAAGGTTATTTAGGCAACTCTGTTTTAGGAGAATGGTGCAATATTGGGGCAGACTCTAACACTTCTAACCTAAAAAACAACTATGCACAAGTAAGGTTGTGGAGTTACGAAACCGAAAATTTTGCTAAAACCGGTTTGCAGTTTTGCGGATTAATGATGGGAGACCATAGCAAGTGTGCCATTAATACAATGTTTAATACCGGTACTGTAGTAGGTGTTAGCGCTAATATTTTTGGTAGTGGTTTTCCAAGAAATTTTATACCAAGTTTTAGCTGGGGAGGAGCATCTGGAATGACAACCTACCAAACCAGAAAGGCTTTTGAAGTTGCACAAATTGTGATGCAACGAAGAGGAATAGAGCTTACGGAAGCCGACAAGCAAATATTGCAACATGTATTTAATGAAACTAAAAAATGGCGAAAAGACTAAATGTTTGATTTTTAGTAAATAAGCTTTGCGCAATCAAAGCAAAAAAACAGTATTAGGTTTTCCCTCTAAATTTTTGTTGGTATATTTGCACCCCAATTTTAAAGCGTAATGGGTCAGCAAAAAAAAGTAGCATTTTACACGCTGGGTTGTAAACTAAACTTTGCAGAAACATCTACAATTGCCAGAAACTTTGTTAATGAAGGTTTTGAACGAGTAGATTTTTCTGAAAAAGCAGATGTGTATGTTATAAATACATGTTCTGTGACTGATAATGCCGATAAGCGCTTTAAAACCATTGTAAAACAAGCCCAGAAAGTTAATCCGGAAGCTTTTATTGCTGCCGTTGGCTGCTATGCACAGCTAAAACCAGAAGAATTAGCTGCTGTAGATGGCGTAGATTTAGTATTAGGGGCTACAGAAAAATTTAAAATTACAGATTACCTTAACGATCTTACCAAAAAAGAGTTTGGAGAGGTACACTCTTGTGAGATAGATGAGGCCGATTTTTATGTTGGCAGCTACTCAATAGGAGACAGAACCAGAGCCTTTTTAAAAGTACAAGACGGGTGTGATTACAAGTGTACGTATTGCACAATTCCGTTGGCAAGAGGTATATCTAGAAGTGATACCCTTGAAAATGTATTAAAAAATGCCCGCGAGATATCTGCCAAAGGAATTAAAGAGATTGTACTTACGGGTGTTAATATTGGTGATTACGGAAAAGGAGAGTTTGGCAACAAAAAACACGAACACACCTTTTTAGATTTAGTTAAGGCGTTAGATGAGGTAGATGGTATAGAGCGCCTCAGAATATCATCAATAGAACCTAATTTATTAAAAGATGACATAATTGATGTTGTTGCACAGTCTAGAGCCTTTGTACCACATTTTCATATACCATTACAAAGCGGAAGCAACACTATATTAAAATTAATGCGTAGGCGCTATATGCGTGAGCTGTATGAGGATAGAGTAAAAAAAATAAAATCGGTGATGCCTAATGCATGCATTGGTGTAGATGTTATAGTAGGTTTTCCGGGAGAAACCGACGAGCATTTTCTGGAAACCTATAACTTTTTAGCCGATTTAGATATTTCATACCTTCACGTATTCACATATTCAGAAAGAGATAATACTATTGCAGCAAATATGCCCGGGGTGGTGCCTAAAAATGTTAGACACAAGCGAAGTAAAATGCTGAGAGGGCTATCTGCTAAAAAACGAAGAGCTTTTTACGAAAGCCAAATCGGTACTACACATACCGTTTTATTTGAAGGAGAAAATAAAGAAGGATACATTCATGGGTTTACCGAAAACTATGTTAAAGTTAAGGCCCCATGGAATCCGTTGTTGGTTAATACATTACATAGCGTTACCCTTACCCAAATAGATGAAGATGGTTTGGTAAGGTTTAAGTTTAACAGCAGTAAAGCCATTGCATAAAAAAAGCCTCAAAATTTTTGAGGCTTTTTTTAAATGCGTATACCTACCGGTAACAAATCTTTGTATTGTTTATTTTTTCTTAAGAAACTCGCTATTTGCGGGCTGGTAGGAACTACTTTTAAATTTTTTTCTTCAATGTGTTTTAAAACAGCTTTAATAAACTCATCTTTAAAACTCTCATCAGAAATTTGCTCAGGGATAACCAACTTGGTTAAGAAAATTTTACGTTCTTGTGCAGCATATTCAATTTTAGCTAAATGACCATCTACACGGGTTTCAAATTGCCTCAAAAAATCATTATCAACAATAGTGATTTCTGTGAGGGTGTCTGAGGTTTTCATCATATTATACAGTTTTCATTTCTGGTTAATCAACACTAAAGGCAGGTATTTTAGAACTCTTTGTTAACACAACAAAAAACGAAAAAATACCTACGTATTCTTCATGATTTGTTATAAATAAATTAGTTGGGACAGTACAGGAAATTGTTATTTTTACCATGCAAATTTACAAAAAATAATCGTAACTACCTATTTAGCAACCGTTAAAACCTTATGCAAAAAACTAAAATACCGGTGTACTGTATGCCAGGAATGGCTGCTAATTCTTCTATTTTCGAGTTTATTTCGCTTCCGGAAGATACTTTTAAAATGTATTATTTAGATTGGGAGCTTCCTAAAAAAAAGGAAACTTTACTGGAATATGCCTTGCGTTTTTCTAAAAAAATAAAGCATAATAATCCGGTGCTAATAGGTGTTTCTTTTGGAGGAATTTTAGTGCAAGAAATAGCAAAACATATTTCGGTGCGTAAAATAATAATCATTTCGAGCGTTAAATGTAAAAGAGAGTTGCCCAAAAGAATGATTTTTGCTAAGTACACCAAAGTACATAAATTATTGCCCACAGGTTTAGTTAATAACATAGAGTTGTTAGCCAAGTATGCTTTTGGAGAAACGGTAATTAAGCGTTTGGAGCTTTACGAGAAATATTTGTCTGTAAGAGACAAAAACTATATTGATTGGGCTATAGATTGTATTGTTAATTGGAACCAGAAAGAACCATTACCAAATACTATACATATTCATGGTGAGAAAGATGCGGTGTTCCCGCTTGCATACATTAAAGATTGTATTGTGGTTAAAGGTGGTACACATATTATTGTAATTAATCGTGCAAAATGGTTTAATGAGCACCTTCCTGAGTTAATTTTATCGTAAATAATTTTCTTATTACTATATTTAAAAAACTAAAAAAAATCGTCGAAATGCAGTATATAAAAAAAGGATTCATGTTTGTTGGTTTGCTTGCTTTATCAAGCATATTTATTAATGCTGTACAAACCAGTAGCCCATCAGATTTTAAAGATGTAAAACTTCCAAATACACCCGAAAATAACGATTATGGTGTTTACGCGATAGATATTCCGAACAATTTAAACTTTGCAGGAGAGCAAGTACCATTGCAAGATCCTGATGTTTTTGAGCGTATGGACAGAGAGTTGCTTGTTAATACCTTCTGGCAATCAAATGGGTTATTGTTAATTAAAAGAGCCAATAAATACTTTCCAATAATAGAGCCTATCTTGAAAAAATACGGAGTTCCAGACGATTTTAAATACTTAGCGGTTGCAGAAAGCGGTTTACAAAATGTGGTTTCTCCTGCCGGGGCAACTGGTTTTTGGCAACTTATGAGAGCTACTGCAAAAGAACATGGTTTAGAGGTTAATAATAATGTAGATGAACGCTATCACTTAGAGAAAGCAACAGAAGTTGCCTGCAAGTATTTACTTGAGGCTAAAGAAAAATTTGGAAGCTGGACGCTTGCTGCTGCCTCTTATAATGCCGGAATGCATGGCATTGCCAAACAGCAAAACAGACAACAAGTAACTAATTATTACGATTTACTTTTAGGGGAAGAAACCGGCAGATATGTATTTAGAATTTTAGCGATTAAAGAAATTTTATCTAATCCTAAAAAATACGGTTTTAACTTTACTAAAGACCACTTATATCAGCCAATACCAACTGTAGAAATTGAGGTAGATACTGCTGTTACAAATTTTGCAGACTTTGCGCAAAAACAGGGTATTAACTACAAGATTTTAAAAATTCATAACCCATGGCTACGTGAGGCGCACTTAAATAACAAATCAAGAAAAAAGTACCTTATAAAAATTCCAAAGCCCGGCTATTATAAACTCTAATGTGGGAGTACATAACAAACAATACTTGGCAATTACTTATTGGGCTTAACTATGTGCTGGTTGTAGCCACGGCAATTACCATTCTTTTAAAAAAAATTAACCCCACAAAAACCTTAGCGTATTTGCTTGCACTTGCATTAATGCCATTTGTAGGGCTGGTAATTTATTATTTGTTTGGATTAGAGTATAAAAAAAGCAGAGTTTACAAGAAAAAGAAGATTTTAAACCAAACCAACATTAAAAGATGGAAAGATAATTTTAAACACAGCATAGCAGGTTTAGACCTTGAAGATCAAGAAATTTTGAGCGATAAGCTTAAGCTTGTTAAATTACTTCACGCCAGCCAAGAGGCTCCGCTAACAAGAAACAACAAGGTCTCTATACTTTTAAATGGGGGCCAAAAATTTAAAGCTCTTTTTAACGACATTAGCAGCGCAAAGCACAGTATACATTTAGAGTATTACATTTTTAAAGATGATGAAATAGGTACTAAACTAATAGATTTACTTTGTGAGAAAGCCAAACAAGGCGTTAGTGTTAAACTTAGTTATGATTACGTAGGAAGCAGTATTTCTTTTGCAGCTAAGCGTAAATTAGATTTGTGTGGGGTAGAGAGTTATGCTTTTATGCCAGTTTATTTTCCAAAGTTTACCAGTAAATTAAACTACAGAAATCATCGTAAAATTGCTGTAATTGATGGCAAAATTGGATATGTAGGCGGAATCAATATTTCTGATAGATACATAAACAACAAACAAGGAAAAAATTGCGACAATATTTTCTGGAGAGATACGCACTTACGTATAGAGGGAGAGGCAGTAGGTGCACTGCAACTTAATTTTTTGCTGAATTGGGATTTTGTAAGCGACCAAGACGTTAAAGTAGAACCACATTACTTTCCGGAGGTAGAAGTAACAAATAAAACCGAAGTTCAAATTGTTGCAAGTGGTCCAGATACAAACGATGCTCACATTATGGAGGTAATATTTACAGCTATTACAAATGCAAACAAGAGCGTGTATATTACCACTCCATATTTTATTCCTAACGATGAAATTTTGTTTGCGCTGCATTCAGCAGCTAAAAGCGGGATAGAGGTAAAAATTCTTATTCCTAAAGAATCTGATTCTTGGGTGGCTAAAAATGCAACAAATTCTTATATAGACAAACTATTGCGCTCCGGAGTGAAATTTTACTTTTATACCAAAGGCTTTATACATGCTAAAATGATGATTGTAGATGAAATTTTTACAACCATTGGTACTGCCAATATGGATTACAGAAGCTTTAATATTAATTTTGAAATTAATGCATTGGTATACGATGAGACCTTTGCAAAAGAAGCTTTAAAAGTATTTACAGAAGATTTAAAAGAAAGCGAGCTGGTGCATAGCTCCAAGTGGAGAAAACGTTCTACTATGCAACAGCTCCAAGAATCGTTTGCCAGATTAATGGCTCCGTTATTGTAATTAAATTTTCTTTAATTGTTGCTGCATCATTTTTATTTGCTCTGATAGCATATTGCGCTTATCTAACTTTTTAGCTTCGTTTAAAAGAGTGGTAGCCTCTCTTTTTCTTCTTTTTTGCATGGCAATACCGGCTAAACTTAATTTGGCCATTGCCACATCATAATCCATATTTAAACCAAGCTTTAATGCTTTTTTAAAGTTTTTTTCGGCTTGTGTTAAATTAACTTGAGAGCTTATTATACCATGTAAATAGTAAAAATAACCTTGTTGTTTGGTTGTTAATGCGCTTTCTGGATTTTTAATTTTATCTAACCATTTTTTTGTGCCATCCATATCTTGCTTTCTCATTCTTAAGAAAGCCATTAATATCATCTCGTTTCTGTAATACAAGAAAACAAAGATTAAGGCTAATAAAATAAGAGCTATACCATTACCAATAAAACCTTCAATAAATTGGTAAACTGCAAAGGCAATAATTAAAACGGCTAGTACTAGTTTAATGTTTTTGTTAAACATAAATTAGATTCTTTTATAGGTTATTGTTGCTTTTAAGATTGTTGGTGTTTTTGTATTCGGGTCTATGTTTTTGTAAATAGATGTTCCTTTGGTGTCTTGAGTAACAGTCATTTTAGTTAAAAAACCACTTTTAGAATCGCAAATTATGGTGGTTTTCTGTTTTCCTTCAAGTTGCATTAACACATCGTCATCATCACTGTTAAGTTTCACAGCACTTTCTCCGGCAATGGTTATTTGGCTGCTGTCTTTTTGCACAAGTTTCCAGGTATTTAATGCGCTAACATTTCCTGAATAAGAATTTTTCCAGGTTTCTCCAATTTTAATTGGATGCGTAGGATAAAAGAACGTCATTTGCTCAAAACTATTAGCCAAAGCTTCAGCTCCAAAATCATTTTCAAGACTTACTTTTATATGGTCTAACGTTTCTTGAGTTACTAATCCTTCAAAACCTTTAAGCATACTATTAACCAGTTTTTGAGTACCGTTAACATTGCTTATTTTACCTTGCTTATTCATGGTAAAATAAATAGGCTTATTAAGTAAGGCTTTAAAGGTTTTGTTCATTGGGTCTAACGTGTCTGTAACTTGCGTATCTACCTCAAATAAAGTTCCTATTAAACTAGAAACAGATTTCATTTTAAAACGCTTAAATACCATAGATAATTTGTACTCGTTTTGGGATGCATTTTCAACCTTAAAACTCATTGTACCCTCTATGGTATTTGTAATTTCTTGTTGCTGATTTGCAACCGTATTAATAAGTTGCTGTTTTGCTTGTTGTTGTATATTAAAAACCTGATTTTTGTTTAAAGAATAGCCAATACTATTTTGGGCTTTTACCGTAGTAAAAACCATTAAAAACATTACTAAAATAGCGGCTAAATAAGGACGCATGAACCAAGTTTAATTTTGATGCAAAGAAACTAATTTTTTTTCAAACTATGTTTGCTAAAGTAAAAACTCTTTGTATATTTGCGCCCAGCTTTTGCCAAAGAGAGTTAAGCACAAAATTAAATAGTTTATTCTGTATTTTAGATAAAGATATTTTACAATGAAAAGAACATATCAACCATCAAAAAGAAAGAGAAGAAATAAGCACGGTTTCAGAGAAAGAATGGCTTCTGCCAATGGTAGAAAAGTGCTTGCTCGAAGAAGAGCAAAAGGTAGAAAAAAACTAACTGTATCTTCTGAGCCAAGACATAAGAAGTAATGGTCATAAATAGACGTTCAAATATAAAGGTGTTACTTTTAACGGTAACACCTTTTTTTATATCTAATAACAACATAAATTTATACTAAACCACAACAACACTATGCCAAAAAGAAAAGACCTCAACACCATTTTAATTTTAGGCTCAGGCCCAATTATTATTGGCCAAGCTTGTGAGTTTGATTACTCTGGTTCTCAAGCGTTGCGATCTTTAAAAGAAGATGGTATAAAAACCATTCTTATTAACAGTAATCCTGCCACAATTATGACCGATCCGTCTATGGCAGATCATGTGTATTTAAAACCACTTACCACAAAATCTATAGTTGAGGTTTTAAAAGCTCACCCTGAAATAGATGCTGTGTTACCCACAATGGGTGGGCAAACAGCTTTAAACCTCTGTATAGAAGCCGATGAAAAAGGCATTTGGGAAGACTTTAATGTAGAGATTATTGGTGTAGATATAGATGCGATTCAAATAACAGAAGACAGAGATAAGTTTAAAGCTTTATTAAAAGAAATAGGCATTCCGGTTGCACCGGCTAAAACAGCTACATCTTTCTTAAAAGGTAAAGAAATAGCACAAGAGTTTGGCTTTCCGTTAGTAATTAGGCCATCTTTTACCTTAGGAGGTACGGGAGCATCTTTTGTACATAATAAAGAACAATTTGAAGAGCTTTTAACAAGAGGTTTAGAAGCCTCACCTATACACGAAGTGTTAATAGATAAGGCTCTTTTAGGCTGGAAAGAATATGAGTTAGAGCTGCTTAGAGACAGCAATGATAATGTGGTAATAATCTGTACGGTAGAGAATATGGACCCAATGGGGATTCATACCGGAGATTCTATTACTGTTGCGCCTGCAATGACACTATCTGATAGAACATTTCAGCGTATGCGTGATATGGCTATTAAGATGATGCGTAGCATTGGTGATTTTGTGGGAGGCTGTAATGTACAATTTGCTGTTAGCCCGGATGAAAATGAGGATATTATTGCCATAGAAATTAACCCGAGGGTTTCGCGCTCATCGGCATTAGCTTCTAAAGCAACCGGTTACCCGATTGCTAAAATTGCAGCAAAGCTCGCTATTGGTTATACCTTAGACGAGCTAAGCAACCAAATAACCAAATCTACATCGGCTTTATTTGAACCTACCTTAGATTATGTGATTGTAAAAATTCCGAGATGGAATTTTGATAAGTTTGAAGGGTCAGACAGAACTCTGGGGCTTCAAATGAAATCTGTAGGAGAGGTAATGGGTATTGGGCGTTCTTTTCAAGAAGCTTTACATAAAGCCACACAATCACTCGAAATTAAAAGAAACGGATTAGGAGCAGACGGTAAGGGGTATAAAAATTACGATGTAATTATAGATAAATTAACCAACCCAAGCTGGGATAGAGTTTTTGTGATTTACGATGCAATTCAAATGGGAATACCACTAAGTAGAATTCACGAAATCACAAAAATCGATATGTGGTTTTTAAAACAATTTGAGCAGTTACATTTCTTGGAAAAAGAAATAGAAAATTACACCATAGAATCTTTACCCAAAGAACTTTTGTTAGAGGCTAAGCAAAAAGGGTTTGCAGATAGGCAGATTGCTCATATGCTAGGATGCTGGGAAAGCGAAGTGCATAAAAGACGCCACGAACTTGGTGTTAAGCGTGTATACAAGCTTGTAGATACTTGTGCTGCAGAATTTAAAGCCCAAACACCTTATTATTATTCTACCTTTGAGAATGAGATTGAGTCGCCTAACGGAGAACGTTATGTTCATAATGAAAGCGAGTCATCAAACAAGAAAAAAATTATAGTTTTAGGATCGGGTCCTAACCGAATTGGGCAAGGTATAGAGTTTGATTACTGTTGTGTGCATGGTGTTTTAGCAGCTGCAGAATGTGGGTACGAAACTATTATGATTAACTGTAACCCCGAAACTGTATCTACAGATTTTGATACTGCACATAAACTCTACTTTGAGCCGGTTTTCTGGGAACATATTTACGATATAATTCAGCACGAAAAACCAGAAGGCGTTATCGTTCAGCTTGGTGGGCAGACAGCTTTAAAACTTGCCGAAAAGTTAGATAAATACGGAGTTAATATTATAGGAACAAGCTTTAAGTCTTTAGATTTAGCCGAAGATAGAGGAAGCTTTTCAAGACTATTAAAAGAAAACAATATTCCTTATCCTGAGTTTGGAGTAGCCGAAACAGCAGAACAAGCTCTAAAACTATCAGATGAACTTAATTTCCCAATTTTAGTAAGACCTTCTTATGTGTTAGGAGGACAGGGGATGAAAATTGTAATTAATAAGCAAGAGCTTGAAGAGCATGTGGTAGATTTACTCAGAAAAATACCTAATAATAAACTCCTTTTAGATCATTATCTTGATGGTGCTATAGAAGCAGAGGCCGATGCAATTTGCGATGGCGAAAATGTGTACATAATTGGTATTATGGAGCACATAGAACCTTGCGGAATTCACTCAGGAGATAGTAATGCAACATTGCCTCCGTTTAATCTGGGAGACTTAGTGCTACAGCAAATTAAAGATCACACACATAAAATAGCATTGGCTTTAAAAACCAAAGGACTTATTAACATTCAGTTTGCAATAAAAGATGATAAAGTGTATGTAATAGAAGCCAACCCAAGAGCTTCTAGAACCGTACCATTTATTGCTAAAGCGTATAAAGAACCTTATGTAAATTATGCTACCAAAATAATGTTAGGGCATAATAAGGTAACAGACTTTAAGTTTAATCCTCAATTAAAAGGATACGCTATTAAACAACCGGTGTTTTCTTTTAACAAGTTCCCGAATGTTAACAAAAAGCTAGGTCCGGAAATGAAGAGTACCGGCGAAAGCATTCTGTTTATAAATAGCTTAAAAGACGATGAGTTTTATGAGCTATATTCAAGAAGAAAAATGTACTTAAGTAAATAAATAGTTAATTAAATAAATAAAGGCTGCTTTTAAAGCAGCCTTTATTGTTTTGTAAGTGTGTATTGTGCTTGTACCAAGACTTCTTGGGCTATTTTTTTAAAAACCAGTTTGGGTACTTTTATCTTATAATCTTCAGGTTTAATTACAAATTCGGTTTTTAATAAGATTGTATCATTTTGATTTTTTATTTTAATAGGAGCCTTTATTTTATTACTAACGCCGTGTATGGTTAAAATACCATTTATAGCTAAAGAGATTTCGTTGTTAGTAATGTTGTGTGTAGAAAAGTTTTCTATTTGCCCCGTAAATGTAGCTTTTGGGTATTTATGCGATTCTAAATAATTTTCATTAAAATGCTCCTGCATAAGTTTTCTTTTAAACTTAAAATCTGTAATAAGTAAAACCGAAGCAAATTTTCCATCATTAATGTTTATAATACCATTAACTGCTGTATTCTTGGCATAAATATTTTCTAAAGGAGTAGAAGCATTAAATGTAATTTCACCAGTAGAAGTTTTATAAAGCTGTGTAAAACTGCTCTGGGTAATTAAAAAAAGTAATAAGGTTAAAAAGCTACGTAACATTATTTAGTTTTCTGGCATACCTTGATTTACCCATTTTTCAATTAAAGCCCTGGTAGCAATAGGCAACAAACCACTCTCAGGCATAGGATTATTAGTATCGTTAATTCTATCAATTAAAAACCTGTTTTCTACCGCATCTTTTACTTCTAAATATGTTGTAAGCCCCATTGGAGCACCATTTGTAGTTGGATTACCATGGCAAGAAACGCAATGATTTTGCATAATGGGCCTAATATCTGCTTGGTAGGTTACAGGCTCATCAGGTGGCGTAGTACCAGCATCGTCACTACCGGAACATGCTACTAAAAAAGAAATCGTAAAAACAAAAGGCAATAATTTTTTCATAATAAGTATATTTATGATTGTCGATACTTTACCGGATATCCTTACTTTTAAAACAATGTTTTTTTTGTTTTAGTATGTATGTGCAGTAAGTATTTGTTTGTTACAACCGACTAACTTTTTTTACAAATCATTATGAAAACTAAAATTCTAACGCTTACAATCAGTTTAATTTCTATAGTTAATTATGCTCAAGACGACTTATTAAATACTATAGACAAAACCCCTCAAAAACAGTACGAAGCGGCTTTTAAAGCTTTAAAAATTGTAAATTTTGAATCTACCAAATTAGTGTCAGCCAAATCTTTACATTTAGTAATAGCTCATAGGTTTGGGAGTGTTAAAAATGGGATTGATGATTTTTTTGGGTTAGATGAAGCAAATACAAGAATACATTTTATTTATGGTATATCTGATGGTTTTAATATTGCTATTTCAAGAAGTTCATTTAACAAAACCTATGATACATCGTTAAAATATAGATTTTTTACACAAACAGATCGAATTCCGGTTACAGTAGTAGGATATAGCCAAGCAGCTATTAATACATTGTTAGATGAGGAGCTATTATCTAGACCTGTAGATTTTGATGAGCGAGTGTCTGTAACCCAACAAATTCTGATTTCTCGAAAATTTAATGATGCATTATCATTACAGCTAATACCAACTTTTTTTTATGAAGGATATGTAGATTTTGCTCCCCAAGATAATGCACAATTTGCTTTAGGAGTAGGAGGAAGGTATAAGTTAAGTAACCGTTGGAGTATTAATGTAGATTACGGTTGGCACTTAAATAGGGCATCTGGTTCTCCATTTAAAAACCCTTTATCTGTTGGTGTTGATATAGAAACCGGCGGACACGTTTTTCAGCTGCACTTTACAAATGCCCAACCCACTTTTGAGAGCGGTTACTTAGGTAATGCCATTGGAGACTTTACAGACGGCAATTTTTACTTTGGGTTTAATTTAACTCGTGTTTTTAATTTTTAATAAAGTAAAAACAGTAGTGCAACAACAATAGCAATACCAAAGCTTAAGAGCGTACCAATTAAAATATACTCTGTAAGTTTTCGGTCTTTCGCTTCGGTTAAATCACTAAATCTAAATATAGATTTTGCAGCAATTAAAAAACCAACTCCTTCCCAATGTTGAGTAGCAATAAAAAGAAAGACTAAAATACGCTCAAGTATTCCTATATATTTACCTGCATTTTGTAAAGAATCGTCTTTTTTAAGTTCTGTTTTTGGTGTATAAATAGAGATTATTGTTTTTATGAGTATAGAAGCAGGCTCGGTTAAAAATAAAATACACAAAACAGCCACCCAGATAAAATCCGGTATAGCAATAGCTTGATATTTACCTTCTACAGCAAACCAAAGAGCTAAAATAACAAATGTGTGTAAGGCTTGATCTAAGAAAAAAAACAGCCTTTTATTACTTTTTTTCTGAAGTTCTACTTTAGCAGCATCTATAAGCAAATGGCTAAAACCAATACAGACAGCTACATACCATAATTGCAAATCCCATAATACTATAAAAGCCAAAACGGTATGGATAATAACATGCCAATAAAGCTTTTTAGAACTTAATTTGTGTTTTTCTTTATGGCTTACCCACGAATTAGGTTGAAAAATAAAATCTCCTAAAAAGTGAGCAATTAACAGTTTTACAAATATGAGCATAGTTATGTTGTTAAAGCGGTTGTTTTTTGTTTAAAGAAAACGTTTAACTCTAAGATTTCTTGTAAATAAGCTCTTTTTTGGCGTTCACTTACGGTATTTTGCTTAATTCCTATTTTGGCTCCAAGCGCTGTTTGCGATAGGTTGGGGTGTTTTAAGGAGAGTTTTACAATTTCGGCAGAATTGGCTGTCCAATTATCCATAGCAATCAATGCTAACTTAAAACATAAATTTAGTGAGGCATCAAAATCTTCATTATTGGTTTTAATAGCCAGGTTTACTTTTTCTTTTTTTAAACGTTCAAGGGTTTCGCCCGAAAAAATAAAGGCACTTCCACTGGCTTCAGCTACCGATGCTCCCTGGTGTGTTTTATGGCCTATACCAATGGCCAATCTTACATCTAACTGCTTTATGGTTTTTATGGCAGCTTTTATTGTTACAGCTGCTAAAAAAGCATTTTTACAGTCAGTAATTTCTACTTGAAAGCTATCACCTCTATAAATTTCCCAATGCTTATTATTGTTGGTAATTTCTTGTAGCGTACTTTTTAATAATGGAAGCCAAACCTCAGGACTAACATCTCTAGAATTAATTATATCTCCGGTTATTACAGCAATCATACATCAAATATCGTCTTTTTTATTGATAAATCAAAATATCGCTTAAAAAAACGATTATATAGAATATCGTGTATTACTCGTCTAACTCGTTTTCTTGAGCGCGTTTTAAAATAGGTTCGGGTAATGATTTTTTTGCTTTTGCGCCCATTTTTTTAATTTTTTCTATTGTGGTTATAATATTGCCTCTACCTTCAAAAAGCTTATTCATGGCATTTTTATACTCGGTTTTAGCATCGTCCATTTTTTTACCAACACGCGTTAAATCGTTTACTAAACCTTCAAATTTATCGTAAAGAGCGCCTGCTTGCTTTGCAATATCTATAGCATTGCGTTGCTGTTTTTCATTATTCCACATTGTATCTATGGTACGCAGTGTTGCTAAGAGTGTAGTTGGCGTAACAATAACTATATTTTTCTCGAAAGCTTTATTGTATAACGTGTTATCTTCAGATAATGCAACTGCAAAAGCAGGTTCTATAGGAATAAACATCAATACAAAATCGGGACTTTCTATTTCGTATAAATCTTCATATTTTTTTTCGGAGAGTTGCTCTACATGCTTTTTAATAGAGTTTAAATGTTCTTTTAAAGCATCAGCTTTTAAAGTTGAATCATCTGTTGCTATATAACGCTCATAAGCAGTTAACGATACTTTAGAGTCTATAATAATTTTTTTGTTATCGGGTAAATTTATTACTACATCGGGTAAAACTCGCGAGCCGTCTTCGCGTTTAAAACTTTGTTGTACAAAATACTCACGTCCTTTTTCTAATCCGCTTTTTTCTAAAACTCGCTCTAAAACAAGTTCGCCCCAATTACCTTGAGTTTTACTATCGCCTTTTAATGCTTTAGTGAGGTTTTCTGTTTCTTGTGTTATTTTTTGATTTAAAGATTGCAGGTGTTGTAGTTGTCCTTTTAGCTCAGAATGAAGGCTTATGTTTTTTTCTTGTGATCTCTCTACTTTTTCTTCAAAAGCTTTAATTTTTTCTTGAAGTGGCGCTAAAATATTTTTAATGTTTTCTTTGTTTTGAGAGGTGAATTTTTCTGTTTTTTCCTCTAATATTTTTTGTGCTAACACTTCAAATTCGTTACTAAATTGCTCTTGTAATTTTGTTACTTCTTCTTTATGCTCTTTAAGTTTTAGTAATAAGTTTTGGTTTTCTATTTCTAGTGTATTTTTAGATAGTGCTAAATCTTGTTTTTCTCTGTCTAAGGTGTTTCTTTCTTGCTTAACTTCTTCTAATTGGCTTTTTAGGCTCTCTAAAGAAGCTTGCATTTGTTTTTCTCGTTCTTGAGCACCAATTTCTAATGATTTAATTTTTAGTTTTTGAATATATATTCCTAAAAATATACCAATAGCCAAGAAAATAAGGGCAATAACTATAAGTATAGCAGTATCGTTCATTTTTAAATGTGTTTTGTGTAAAGATAAATTTTTAACCTAAAAAAAGTTATGCTATTACGGTTTACTTATTAACGTTAAATTTACCGGCAGCAGCATCAAATTTCAGTAAATCTCCGGGAAATAACTGATTAAAAACCCCTAATTCTATAAGTTTTTTAGGAGTATTGTAGTAACATTGGTCTGCTGTCATAATTAAAAGATAATCGCAAAGATTTATAGCTAAATCTATTTCGTGCGTAGAAAATAAAATTGTTCGGTTTGTAGACTTTGCAATTTGCTGTAATAGTTTTAAAATATACACTTTATGGTAAATATCTAAGTGCGTTGTAGGCTCATCTAACAGTATAATATTGGTTTGCTGAGCCAAAGCTCTTGCAAGCATTACTTTTTGCAATTGCCCATCACTTAGCTCATAACATTTTTGGTCTTTTAGTTGTTCTATTTGGGTGCTTTTTATAGCGTTGTTTATAGCTTTAATATCATCTACCGTTAGTGTTCCTAACCAATTTGTATAGGGCTGTCTGCCAAGAGCAACAACTTCTTTAACAGTTAAGTTTTTTGCCGGAATAGGCTCGGTTAAAACTAAGCTCATTAGCTGAGCTAACTGCTTTTGTGTGTATGCTTTTATCGATTTTTGATTTAATAGAATTTCTCCGGAAAGATATGGTTGTACTCCGGCCAGAGTTCTAATTAAAGTAGATTTACCAACACCGTTTGCTCCTACAATAGCCACCAAATTTCCTGCCTGTACAGTTGCGTTAATTTTAGAAGCAACAACCGTTTTTGTTCCTTTTTTTTGGTAGCCAATAGACAGGTTTTTAAGCGATATTATTTCTTTTGTTTTGATCATTAAGATTTTAAAAAATCATTTTTTGTTTTCTAACCAATAACCAAATTACAACCGGAGCGCCCACTATAGAAGTTATGGCATTAATTGGCAGTGTGAATGCATTACCCGGTAATTGAGCAATGGTGTCGCAAAATAGCATCAAAATGCTTCCTGTTAAAACCACCCCCGGAACCATTACATAGTGTAAATTGGTATTAAAAAACTGCTTAGTTAAATGTGGTACTGCTAACCCAATAAAAGCTATGGGCCCTGCAAAAGCTGTAATTCCTCCGGCTAAAATACTGG
>JBPEWY010000071.1:0-7173 GCA_052032225.1 Flavobacteriaceae bacterium | reverse complement strand
AAAGCTGAGGGTCATTATTTGTCTTAGATTTAATTTTACTAATTACATTTTTTGTAGCCTCAAGAAGTCTGTCATGTAGTAAAGAAATTTGAGTGGCTTTATCCTTTTTTAAAATATCTTCAGAAACATTAGTAATATGTGTTCCTGGGAATAAAGCCAGATTTTCTACTTTTTCTTCTTTAATAAAGTGAATTGGTATTTGCATATAAATACCATGATGAACCCTAACAATAATGTAAGGAAATTGGCCGTAGCCAGGGTTAGAAATAGTTTTGCTAAATGAATCATTAGACATCATAATACAAATTATTTTTAGTTAAAATTTAAATTATTTGTATCCCGAAAAAGCAATAGGAAAATTACGTTTGTTTTGACTAGTAAAGCCCGTATTGTTTTACCACCGTGGTGACTACACTCGGTTGGTTCCCATTAAAGGGATCAGAATACAATACTAATATAAGATTTAAATTGTAAAAACTAAATTATATTAAAAAACACAAAGCAAACTTTTAATATCCATAGTACTCTTGTATTTTTACACAGAGTAAATCAGCACAAATGCATCCGTTATTACAGCAAAACTTCGGATACCTTTTTCAAGACAAATTATTACAAGAAATCAGTAAAGTTGGCTATCTAAAAAAACTTGATGCTAACGAGGTTGTTTTAGACATTGGTAATTCGGTTTCAAATATTCCTTTAGTTTTAGAAGGTGCCATTAAAGTGCTTCGGGAAGATACTGATGGCAACGAGTTGTTACTTTATTTTGTAGAGAAAGGAGACACCTGTGCTATGACATTAAGTTGTTGTTGGGGCACGGCTAAAAGCAAAATAAGAGCCATTACAGAAACCACTACACAATTGTACATGATTCCGGTTTCTTATTTAGAACAATGGATGGAGCAATATCCAAGCTGGCGAAACTTTATTTTAGAAAGTTACCACACCAGAATGATGGAGCTTATAGAAACTGTAGATGCTTTAGCATTTTTAAGAATGGATGAACGTTTGTTAAAATACCTTCAAGATAAAGCTAAAGTTTTAGGAACCCCTGTTTTACAAACAACGCATCAAGACATTGCTTTTGATATGCACACCTCAAGAGTGGTTATTTCAAGGCTATTAAAAAAATTAGAAACCGAGCAAAAAATAAAAATGACCAGAAATAGTATTGAGGTTTTGCACCTGTAAATAGAATAGTGTAACAAATGTTACGCCAATAGGTGTTTAAGCACGTACCTTTGTAAAAAACAGTTTCCTACACATGGATTTTAATCATTTTATAGGTTATGCAGGAGCCATTATAATTGGTGTTGTCTTAGGATTAATTGGCGGAGGAGGCTCAATTTTAACAGTACCTTTACTAGTGTACCTGTTGGGCTACAACCCGGTAGTTGCAACAGCATATTCATTATTTGTAGTTGGCTCATCTGCTTCGGTAGGGGTTATTCAAAAGCATAAAAAAAAGCTGGTTGATTTTAAAACCGGATTGGCATTTTCATTTCCATCATTTCTTGCCGTTTATGTTTCCAGAAGATTTTTAGTTCCCAATATTCCAGACCAAATTGTAAGCATTGCATCGTTTAGCCTGACTAAAAACATGGCAATCATGGTGTTTTTTGCCATAGTAATGTTTATGGCAGCTTACTCTATGATTAAAAATAAAAAAGAAGTACAGACACCTGTAAAACCACAAGCGTATTATAAAACTTTTATACAAGGTGTTGTAATTGGGCTTATAACCGGTTTAATTGGTGCAGGAGGTGGTTTTTTGTATGTTCCGGCATTAGTGCTTTGGGCAGGATTACCCATGAAAAAGGCCGTAGGAACATCGCTTGTAATTGTAGCAATAAACTCATTGATTGGGTTTACCGGCGATTTGCAAACCCTTACCATAGAGTGGATGTTTTTGCTACTTTTCTCTGCACTTACAATAATAGGAATTTTAATAGGAGGATATTTATCAAAATATATAAGTAATAAAAAACTAAAAAAAGGATTTGGTTGGTTCATACTGGTTATGGCCATATATATATTTTGGAAAGAACTTGTGTAGCAATTATGTGACTTTTGTCACATAGTAAACAACAAACATATCGTATTTTTGAAGTATTAAAATAAGATTGATTATGAAAGTAGAACAAATTTATACAGGATGCTTAGCTCAAGGAGCTTACTATATAGAAAGTAATGGCGAAGCTGCCATAATAGATCCCTTAAGAGAGGTGCAACCATATTTAGATAAAGCAGCTCAAAATAATGCAACAATAAAATACATTTTTGAAACTCATTTTCATGCAGATTTTGTGAGTGGTCACCTTACTTTGTCTAAAGCTACGGGAGCGCCAATTGTTTATGGCCCACAAGCTAATCCGGCTTTTGATGCAATTATTGCAGAAGACGGACAAGAATTTAAACTTGGGAATGTTACCATTGTAGCTATACATACCCCGGGGCACACCTTAGAGAGTACAACATATTTGTTGCGAGACGAAAACGGTAAAGATCATGCTATTTTTAGTGGCGACACTTTGTTTTTAGGTGATGTCGGCAGACCGGATTTAGCACAAAAAGCTGCAAATATGACGCAAGAAGAGTTAGCCGGAATGTTGTATGATAGTTTGCGCGAAAAAATCATGCCGTTAGCTGACGATGTAATTGTATATCCGGCGCACGGAGCAGGTTCTGCATGTGGCAAAAACATGATGAAAGAAACGGTAGACACCTTAGGAAATCAAAAAAAGGTAAACTACGCACTAAGAGCCGATATGACCAAAGAGGAATTTATTAAGGAAGTAACCGATGGATTATTACCGCCACCTCAATATTTCCCGCTTAATGTTAAAATGAATAGAGAGGGCTATGATGATATAGACGAGGTGTTACAACGTGGTACCAGACCTCTTTCTCCGGATGCTTTTGAAGCTGCTGCCAACGAAACTGGAGCTCTAATATTAGATGTACGTCATCAAAAAGAGTTTGTAAAAGGACACATACCAAGATCTATATTCATAGGATTAGACGGTAATTTTGCACCCTGGGTTGGAGCTTTAATTAAAGATGTAAAACAACCTATATTATTAGTAGTCCCTGAAGGCAGAGAAGAAGAAGCCGTTACGCGTTTATCTCGTGTAGGTTTTGATAATACTTTAGGCTATTTAGAAGGAGGTTTTGAAGCATGGAAATCTTCCGGAAAAGAAATAGATACTTTACAATCAATATCAGCCGAGGAGTTTAAAAAGCATTTAGAAAACAATGTTCCTGTTTTTGATGTAAGAAAAGATGGAGAGTTTGCTTCTTCGCATATTGCAAATGCTCATCATACTCCGCTAGATTTTATTAACGATTATATAAGTGAGTTTCCAACAAACAAAACCTTTTATGTGCATTGTGCAGGGGGCTACCGTTCTGTTATAGCAGCATCAATCCTTAAAAGCAGAGGAATACACAATATTGTTGATGTTGCCGGGGGCTTTAAAGCAATAAAAGAGGCAAATATTCCTATAACCGATGAGGTTTGCCCTACTTCGTTAAAGAAGTAATAAGGGTAATACAGTTTTCATACAAAAAAAACGACTCTGATTTTTCAGAGTCGTTTTTTATATATAATTAATAGTAATTTATATTACAGCTTTATCTTTTAAATGCGCTAACATTGTTTTAGTCATTTCTTCCAGAGAAAATGTAGGTTTCCAATTCCAATCTTCCTTAGCTTGAGAATCGTCAATACTTTCAGGCCAAGAATCTGCAATCTCTTGTCTAAAATCCGGTTTGTAACTTATATTAAAAGAAGGGATGTGTTTTTTAATACTACTGGCTATTTCTTGTGGAGTAAAACTTAAAGCCCCTACATTGTATGAAGATCGTATTGTTATATTTTTTTCCGGCGCCTCCATTAAATTTATAGTGGCATTAATGGCATCGTCCATATACATCATTGGAAGCTTCGTGTCTTCACGTAAAAAACACTCATAATTTCCTTTAGATATAGCATCGTAATATATAGCAACAGCATAATCTGTAGTGCCACCACCCGGAGGGGTTTTCCAGCTTATTAAACCTGGGTAGCGTAAGCTTCTAACATCTACGCCATATTTAGAATGATAATATTCGCACCAGCGCTCACCTGCCAATTTACTTATACCGTAAACAGTTGTAGGTTCTGTTATGGTTACTTGAGGAGTGTTTTGCTTTGGCGTTGTTGGGCCAAAAACTGCAATAGAGCTGGGCCAAAAAACCTTTTTTATAAGTTTTTGTTTGGCTAAATCCAATACATTTAAAAGCGATGTCATGTTAAGATGCCATGCTAATTCCGGCTTTTTCTCGGCAGTTGCAGAAAGCATGGCAGCCATTAAATATACATCGGTTATGTTGTGTTTTTTTATACAATCTTGTATGGCTTCTTTATTAGTTGCGTCTAATATTTCAAAAGGTCCGGAATGCATTAGCTCATCAGACCCGGTTCTAATATCTGATGCAATTACAGCATCAACACCATATTTTTCTCTAAGCTTAATGGTTAATTCAGAGCCAATTTGCCCACAAGCACCTAGAATTAAAACAGCAGTTTTCATGGTCGCAAAAATAACAAAAAGAACCCTCAATTAAGGTTATGAACATCATATTTTAAAGATTACCTTTGAAAAGGCAAAAAACAAAAAGTTGTATTTTCGGAACATGATTGGCAAAAAACATTTTTTAGCACTGCTTTTAATTTTTTTAATTGTTTTAGGATGCAAAGAAAATAATCCGAAACCTTTAGATTATTCTCCTAAAGAATCTCAAGAATCACAAACTGTCGCACAGCTACCTACTATCGTTAAGATTTCTTCAGAAGTAGAAGCAGAAATAGCTAAATGGGATTCATATAAAGAATTCGAAAAAAGTTTTGTTACACTTACTGGTAAAAATAAAAAGGAAGAGTTGAAGCTTTTAGTAGATGAGCTTATAGAAAAAGAAAAAAACATTAACAAAGACAGTATTCCGGAACCCTTAAACGATGCCAGAATTAAAAGTAGGTTAAAGGTGCTTGAAACCTATTTGTTAGAAACAAAAGCAAAACTTTCTGAAGCACAAGTTGCAGAGAATACTATAACAAACCAAAAAGCAAAACTATTGCTGGCTTTTAATGCATTACGCAACCAGTTTACAGAGGTACTAACCAACAATATTTCCGAAACTTTATTAGACGATGAATAAAATTTTAATAACAACACTAACACTCCTAAGTGTACAGTTCTTTTTTGCTCAAAACCCTGAAGAAAAGCAAATTCACACTGTTTTAAATAATTGGCATAAAGCTGCTGCAGATGCAAACTTTTCGGAGTATTTTGGTTACATGGCACCAAATGCCGTTTTTATTGGAACTGATGCTACTGAAAATTGGGATTTACAGTCTTTTAAAGCATTTTCAAAACCTTATTTTGATAGAGGAAAAGCATGGAGTTTTACCTGTATAGAGAGAAATATTTATATAGATGAAACAAATAAAATTGCTTGGTTTGATGAGTTATTAGATACTCAAATGGAAATTTGTAGGGGCTCTGGGGTACTAAAAAAAATTAACGGAAAGTGGAAGATAGTTCACTATGTTCTTTCTATAGCTATACCTAATGAGTTTGTTAAAGAAATTGTTGCTTTAAAAAAAGAAAAAGACAGTGTTTTAAAGTCTTCTATAGTTAAAAAACAAAAAAAATAGTTTTTTAACGAGTTTAACAAATTTATCATATTGAAAATCAAACCAAAAACTAAAATTATTTTATATTAACGCTCGTTAAAAAGAATTTCATGAAACGTTATTACATCTTACCATTACTATTAACTACTCTTTTTAGTATTTCTGTTTCAGCACAGTTTAATAAACTGGCTCCCGGTTTAGAAAAATTAGAGAAAGAAAACCAAAAAGGAATTACTACAAAAAGTGGTGAAAAATGGTATTCTTTATATGATATTTCTAATGCATTTGAAGCTCATTTTAAAAACAAAGATATTTCTAAAAAAGGAGCTGGTTATAAACCTTTTAAACGTTGGGAGTCTTTCTGGAAACATTTTGTTGATGAGAATGGATACTTGCCAACACCCCACGAGTTATGGAAAACCTGGGAAAATAAAAATAGTAGTGTTTTAGCCAAAAACCCAACAGCAAACTGGCAGCCATTAGGACCCTTTTCGCATATTGCCGAAGGAGGCAGGCTTCCCGGTCAAGGCAGGGTTAATGTAATTGCTGTAGACCCCAATAATGCTAACACTTGGTATGTTGGTGCTCCGGCAGGAGGTATCTGGAAATCTACAGATGCAGGCAATACATGGACACCATTAACAGATGAGCTTCCTCAAATAGGAGTTTCGGGGATTGCTATAGACCCAAATGACTCTGACATTATTTATATAGCTACCGGAGATGATGATGCAGGCGATTCTTTTAGTGTAGGAGTATTTAAATCTACAGATGGAGGGCAAACTTGGAGCCCTACAGGATTAAGCCCAAGTAATAGCCCAACTTCAATGAACGAAATTTATATAGATCCTAACAACTCTAACACACTTTGGGTTGCAACTAGCACAGGTGTATATAAAACGACAGATGCCGGAGTAAGTTGGACTCAAAAACTTTCGGGAATTATTGTAGATTTAAGATTAAAACCTGGAGACAGTAATACGATTTATGCTGTAACACCAGGTAGGTTTTATAAATCTACAGATGCGGGCGAGACGTTTCAAGAAATTGCTGTAGGTGATTTAGATCCTTCAACGTCTGGTCGCTTAGTGATAGAAGTTACACCTGCAAACCCTGAATATGTTTATGTTTTAAGCGCTAAACCAAGGACTAATAATTCTGAATTTAATGGGTTGTATAAATCAACAGATTCAGGAGAAACGTTCGCTAAAATAGCTGTGTCAGAAGATATTTTTGAAAGCAATCAAGCTTGGTTTGATTTAGCCATGGCGGTATCACCTACTAATGCAGATGAGATTTATGTTGGGTGTTTAAATATATGGAAATCGGTTAATGGAGGGGATAACTTTACTAAACTCAATGAATGGTTTGTTCATGATCAGGCTTATACCCATGCCGATATTCATATGCTTAGATTTTTTAACGGAATTTTGTTTTGCGGTAGTGATGGTGGGGTTTACACCTCTACAGATGGAGGTCAATCATTTACAGATCAT
>JBPEWY010000070.1:0-3076 GCA_052032225.1 Flavobacteriaceae bacterium | reverse complement strand
TGGAAGCGATTGGTATGCATCTACACTTCCGTTAACCTTATCGGTATCATAACCGGCATTAGCAATTGCATGATGAATTTGCATAACATCGGTTTTAGAATCATCATAAGACACCTCTATTTTTTTTAATGCAACATCCCAGTTAACACTCGTTACACCCTCTACACTTTGTGCTGCTTTTTCTATTGTTTTTTTGCACATTCCACAATTACCTCTCACACCAAACGATGCATGAATCATTGCTGTATCAGGCGAATCAAAACTTGTAGTTGAACTTTCTTTTTTCTCTTCTTTACACCCTACAAAAAACAGGGTAGCAATTAGTAAGTTTAAGACTGATTTTCTCATAAGATTAAGATATTTAAAATTTAGTTATATACTTGTTTTACTTCTCCGCAGGTTAACATAGCATCTCCAAAATACGGATTTGCAATTTTTTCTTCAAAACTGAGCCAATAACCGCCTGTATTGTTGTGGGCCATAGGGCAGTACTGTAAATAAACTTTTTGGGTTGTACCGTACTGTTTTATTACAGTATTTAAAAGCTCTGAAAGTGGTTTATAATGCATTCGCTGTTTGTTTAAATCAGGCGTTTTTACAATATTTTCTAAAAGCGTTTTAAGTTTTTTAGAAACACTTATCCAGTTTTGCTTTGCATCTGCATCTTTTAGCGACACTTGATTTAATTTTGTTAATGCCTCACTTAATTTTTTTGCACCTTGTTGTGCCTTTTTAGCATCCGATTTAACCAATGCATTAGTTATTAAAATATACTCGCTTAGTAATTTATTTATATGTTCTTTAAAAGTAGAAGATACTTGATATTTTTTGTCTGAATTGTTTTGTGTACTTGTCTGGGTATTAGTAAGATGTTCATGCCCGGAATTAATGTTGTTCATCATAGAGTTTTTACCTTGTAATTGTGCAGCAGCATCTACCGTAAATGTACCATTTGTAACTATTTCATCTCCTGAATTAACCCCCTTTATTACCTCATAATAATCACCAAGTTTACTGCCTAAAAGCACCTCTGTTGCCTTAAATGTTGGCGGGTTGCTATTGGTTTTTATGTAAACTATAGAGCGTTCACCGGTCCATAATACAGCAGAAGCAGGAATAGTTAATTTATCGGCTTTATTTGTTTCGGGTAAAATTTGCAAATATCCTTCAACAAACATTCCCGGCTTAAGCGTGTTTGTTTTATTATCTAAAACAGTTCTTACTTTTACGGTTCTGGTTTTTGTATTAACAATCGGTTCTATAAAATTTATAGTAGCTTCAATACTTTTATCCGGAAAGGCTTGTGTTTTAATTATTATTTTTTGACCTGTTTTTAAATGAGGTATTTGGTTTTCGTATGCATCAAAAACTGCCCAAACATTATTTAGGTTAGCTATTTTAAATAGGGGCTGACCCTGCTTTACATAATCGCCCTCAGATATCAATTTCTCAATAACTGTACCCGATACAGTAGCGTAAATAGGAAAATATTCTGTAACCTTTTTATTTTGTTCTATAGTTTCAATTTGTTTATCAGATAGTTTCCAGAGTTTTAGCTTGTTTTTTACTGCATTGTACAGATCGGGTTGTTGATCTTTTATAGTGAGCGCCGTTAATAGCTCTTGTTGAGCAGCAACTAACTCAGGAGAATATATTGTAGCCAAAAGCGAGCCTTTTGTAACAAATTCGCCTTCGTAGTTTATGTATAACTTTTCAATCCTGCCTGAGAAATAGCTTGCTTGTATTACTTTATTCTCTTCGTTTTCTACAATTTTCCCGGATAATTTTAAATTATTTTCAGTAGCAGCAGCATTGCCAATTATCGTGGTTTGTATGTTAGCTAATGCGATGGCATTCTCTGTCATGGTAAATTCATTATTAGCAACAGAGCTTTCACTTTCTAACGGAATTAAATCCATTCCGCAAATAGGACAATCTCCGGGCTCCGGCTGCTGAATTTGAGGATGCATTGAGCAGGTCCAAATCTGAGCTTTGTTTTGTGAAGCCTCATGAACATGAGAATCTGCTTGAGAACTGGTAGATTTGAAAAGTAACCATCCTAACAAAACTCCTACAGCTATTAAAACTATATATAAGATGTATTTTTTCATGATTTTAATGTTATTTTTTTAAAGAATTTTCTAATTGTTACAGATGATGTAAACCAAAGTAAAAACCCGCTTAAAACGGTTAGCAATCCAAACAATGAAAACACACGTAATAGTGTTGTATTAAAATTATCTCTAGTTTGGTAGTCCATTGTGTGGGTCATCCATAAAAAGTCAAACCATCGCCAGCTTCTGTGTCTTACTGTTTGAAACTTACCATCTTTCACAGATACATACGCTTTTATTAAATCTTTATGATCAAAAGTTATCTCGTAAGCAGGTAAGGGTTTTTCTCTATACTCATGATGTTTGCTGACCTCATTTAATATTGCAACCTGTTTTACAGTAAGTTCAGGTTTCATATGCTTTTTTGCAATTGTAATAGCTTCATCTTTAGTTATATTGGCTTTTATTGCTCCGTTTTGAGCATTAACCAAAATGCTATCATTAATAAAATAATAAGGGGTATTGTTTATATCTCTTAGCGATACGCTGTAAATTTTATCAGAAAACAATTCTGAAGGACTTTTTAGATTGTTAAACGCATTTGGTTTTACAGATAAGTTTTTAAAATGGTCACCATGAATCTCATCAATATCTGTCCAACTAAAATACAATCCGCTAATGGTCCAAAGCAAAAACTGTATACCAATAAATAGCCCTAAGTATCTATGAGTTTTTCTGATTTTAAGTGCTGTATGTCTGTTAACCATTTTTTTAATGTTGGATTAAATAATTAATAATTGCTTCTTGGCTAAAATACATTGTTATAGCATCTATCTGTTTAAGTTGAATGTCTAATTTTAACTCTTGTATTTTTAGAACATCATTAAAATCAAACATTCCGGTTTCATAACTTTTAAGCAAAATAGACTCTGCACTGTTGGCTTGCGCTAATTTTTTTTGTTGCGTGGCATATTCTAGTTTAGCAGATTCCCTGTTTTGCACAGCTTCTTCAAGTAAAACAG
>JBPEWY010000007.1:0-7257 GCA_052032225.1 Flavobacteriaceae bacterium | reverse complement strand
GAGGGCGTTTTAACCAATACAGTTGAAGAATCGTTAGAGAAAAAAATAAAAGCCAAAATAGAAGAAAATTTAAAACTTGCATTTAATGAAAGTGCTATTTCATTTAATGAAAGTAATGAGTTAAATGATGTTTATAAACATTTTGAATATCAAGAAGTTAAACCAGATTCAGAAAAGCAAAATATTCGATTTGTTGATGCAATTTCGCAAGGGTTAAAACAATCTATGCAAAAGCACTCCAATTTGGTTATTATGGGGCAAGATATTGCAGAATACGGAGGAGTTTTTAAAATAACCGAAGGCTTTATAAACGAGTTTGGTAAAGAAAGAGTGCGTAATACGCCTATTTGTGAATCGGCTATTGTTTCTACAGCCATGGGATTATCTATAAACAACATGAAAGCTGTAGTAGAAATGCAATTTGCCGATTTTGTATCCACAGGATTTAACCCGATAGTAAACTACTTGGCAAAAGTACATTACAGATGGAATGAAAAAGCCGATGTGGTTGTTAGAATGCCTTGTGGAGCAGGAGTAGGGGCTGGTCCGTTTCACAGTCAAACTAACGAGGCTTGGTTTACCAAAACCCCAGGATTAAAAGTTGTTTATCCGGCATTCCCGTTTGATGCTAAAGGTTTGTTGGCAACAGCAATTAACGATCCTAATCCGGTAATGTTTTTTGAACACAAAGCACTTTACAGAAGCGTATATCAAGATGTTCCAACAGAATATTACACATTGCCTTTTGGTAAAGCAGCGCAAGTTTATGAAGGTAAAGATATTAGCATAATTACGTATGGAGCAGGAGTTCATTGGGCATTAGAGCTTGTACAACAGCACCCTGAAATTAGCGCAGATATAATAGATTTAAGAACATTACAACCTTTAGATACCGAGGCTATTTACAACACCGTAAAAAAAACCGGCAAAGTGTTGTTATTGCAAGAAGATACAATGTTTGGAGGCATAGCTAGCGATATTGCGGCTTTAATTACAGAAAATTGTTTTGAATATTTAGATGCACCTATAAAAAGAGTAGCTAGCTTAGATACTCCTGTACCATTTGCTAAAGATTTAGAAGATAATTTTTTAGCTAAAAGCAGATTATTACAAGCAGCCAAAGAGCTTATTGCGTATTAGCTGTTATAGCAGACGAATAAGGCACTTTAACGTAAATATCTAGCTTGTTTTCATAACGTTTTTGGCTTAGCTGCATACCAAAATCTGTAAGATTTATAGAGGTAACACCAAAAACAGTATCATTTTTGTGGGTTATGGTAAAAGCCACCTTTTTTTGCTGATTTTTTATTGATAATTGCCCCAACAGAACATAGCTATCTTCAACTTTTACAACTTTTTCGCTTTTAAATATAATTTTAGGAAACTTTTTTGCATGTAGGAATTTTTTAGAAGTAAATCTTAGATTACGAGCAATATTACCGGTATTTAGTGTTTTAGATTCAACTTCGGCTTTAACATTAGATAAATGTAAATTTTCCGGATCAAATAGACTATACGTAGTTAAACCACCAATAGTACCTGTAATATTTTTAGAAGGCAAATGAAAGTATATTTCAGATTCTACGCTTTGCTTGGATAAATAGGACGGAGAAAAAGAAAAAATGCCAAAGAGAATAAGTATTATGGCAATTAAGAGTATTTGTTTGCCATATTTCATGTTTTAAGAATTGAGAAGTGCTAATATACTAAAAATTAGCAACTTAACGTAATTATTAATCTTTTAATCGATAAAATAGAGGAATAAAAACATTTTATTTGACATAACATAAATTATAAGACAACAAGTCTAGCGGAAACTTATTGTGATTAAATTAATACTAATATTATTGGTGTATTATAAAACGCTTGCTTGGAATGTCTATAGTAACTTGTGTTTCTTTAAAAAGCCCACTACCAATCAAACCTTCATATATCAATCCTTCTCTAAATGATGCAGTTACATTTTGTCTACTTATAAATCTATCTACGTTGCCAAAAGCAACCTTGTCTAAATTAAAAATCGAGTCGGTTCTTTTCTCTTGAGATAATACTGTTTTATAAGCTTGAGTTTTGGCAATATTTCTATTCAGTTGAAGTTGGCTGATAAAATACGGATTGACCAAAAATGTTTTATAACCACTGCCGGTATCAAATTCTGCATTAATGGTTACTTTGTCATTAATAACAATTGGTATGAAAACATCTAGTGAAACATTTCCTTTTATACCAAAAAACATGGGAAGAACTATATGGTTTTTGGCCAATTCATCAACTTCGTTATTAGATAACATAATTAGTTTTTTGTTAGTGAAATCAATGGTAAAAGGTTTATCCTCAAAAAATTTTAGTGAAATTAGACCTTCTATTCCGTAATTATCGAGCGGTGGGTACACACCAATCAAAGGACCATTTATTTTATGGGCGCCAATGGAAATGGATGGAATTTTGTAAACCTGACCATCTAAGCGATCGCCATCATGCCTAAAACCAGTAAAATAACCTGATTCTTCGGCACTTTTCTTTACTTTATCAAAGGTTTTGCTAGATAAAACAATTGCGCCTGCTCCAGTATCCAACATAAAATTTGCCGGAACACTATCATTTAATTTTATGCTTACTATAATATAACCTTGGTCTGTAATATGGATAGGATATTCTTGAGAAATGACACAAGTAGCCTGTAAGCATAGTAAAATAGTTGTAATAAAGGTGTTAAGTTTCATGGTTGTTAATTTTTAATTATTGTTAGTAACGACATTGAAAGGACTGCTTTATTGCCCTTTGTCAATATTTTTCAAGTATTGGTTGTTTTCTGTTTTCAGCGCTGCTTCATAAAGCTGGTCTCTCCCTTTTTTTAATCCTTCAAGTGAATACTTTACCAAAATATCAGGTGTTATTCCAATCGATTGCATTTCTTCACCGTTCTGTCTGACAGCATAGCTAGTAGTAAGCCAAATTTTAGTGCCAGCTAGCGTGGTGAACCAATTGATACCTCCAGATGCCCCGGCAGTGTTGCCGTCTCCAATTAAGGTTGATCCAGCATACTTGAGATAACTGGCAAATGTTTCACCCCTACTCATAGTGGCACTACTAACCAACACTGATATTTTAGCCTTAATGTGCGGTTGTTTAGGGATGGTCAATGCAGATTGCCAAATGTGAAATTTTTGATCCTGATTGGGATACATGTTAAGCGGACTGCTAATTATCAAGCCTTTTCCCAATCCTTGACCTACTTGTAGGTGGTCAAAAATAGCCTTTAAGGAATTTGGGTAAACCCTTAAATCAATTATTAAATGCTCTGCTTGTAATAACTCATCTAATTTATCGTAAAGATCTTTTGAAGATACAAAGGATGGATTGATGTAGATGGTTCCCGGTTTTGGGTATTCAAAAGGCTCATGTTCAAACGGATTTCTAAAATGCTGAAAGTAGTCCTTTTGTGAAATCGTGTTTACTTCTATTGTTACTACTTCATCATCTCTCTTAAGCTTCACCTCTGCTTTAGGCGCATTAACCAAAGCCCCAATGGTATTCACAGCATTCCACAAGTTTAATTGAGGAGATGCAACCTCATTTTTGATTTTACTATCTATAAGAACAGAAGCTTCTTTACCATTTATTTCTAATACTTCATCACCGCTTTTTATTTTAGGGTCGAAACTTCTCAGTACATACACCTTTCCCTGTGAGTAAATCCTGTAGAAAGGCAGCCAACTTTGTACTGCTTTTGTTTTATTCCCATTTTCGTCTTGAGTTTGTGGTCTGGTGACATTGGCATGCCCATCTTGAAACAAAGAAACATAATGTTTAATAACCTTGAGGGAACTCGTTTTTTTGTCTTTAGAATTGAAAATATCGTTTAAACCAATTTTAAGTTGATCTGAAGACTGAAACTTGAACTTTTCTTCCGACCTTTTCCTGTAAGGATATAAATGATGAAAAGCATTCCAGACTAAAATGAAGTCAGCATACCAAATATCTTCTTCCTGGTAGTGTAGTTTTTTTTCAGAATAGTATTGTTCTAACATGCTTGAAAATTCTTCAATTTGGGCTTTTTGAGCCAAGTGCTTTGCTTCTTGATTGCTTAACACTATTGGCATGGTAATCCAAAGATTATCTGTAAGCTTGTAAGAAAAAGTCTCTGAGGGATCTGGATGTTTTTCAAGAATAATCTCTGTGCTTAATTTTAAAGGACGAAAATTCTCTGGATAGAAGTATTTATTAAAGTTTAAATAGTCAATAAACTCAAATTGAACATCATCTTTTAGAAAAGGGCTATTTACCTGTATTGTTTTGGTAGAATCAAACTCAGTAGTTACTAAAATTTTAAGATCATTTCCTTCTGATTTTACACCCAAGTTCTCCCCTATTGAAAAAGAACTATGTTGCCAAAAAGTAATGCTATCACCTTGAGAAATTGATTTTAGCTTGAGATCTCTCTTTTCATAGTTGCTAAACATGGTATATGGTGCAATTGATGCGAATAAATCTGATAATTTGCCCTTCAATTCTTCATCTGTTTTAAGGTTTCGCACTTGTTGAACACCATACATTAAAAAAGCATTCCAGTTAAAATTTTCAGTCTGAATATTCGGGTAAAAAAAACGAATATATCCGTAGGACTTAGCGAATACTGTTAGGTTTTTAACCTCCCTGCTAGCGTTCTTTTGCATTTTAGGTTGTGCTTGCAGGTTAAAGCTCTCAACAAACGACCCCAACAATATAACAACAAATAGTATATTATAAATTAGTTTATTCATTAGTGTTGAATTTGCTTTATTGGCAAATAGAAAAGGCATAACTATTCTTGATACTTTTTGAGTATTAACTCAAAAGCTCTGGATAAAGTAATTGAGCCATCATAATATGCATTCAGTACTTTTTTAAATTGCTCATCGGTATAAAAATCAAGAAAAACCTGTTTTTGTTCCATTATTAGCTGGTGCTCTACTCCTACTGTTTTCAAGTGATTTTTAACGGACAGACCGCATAAATAAAACATAGCCGCATGCCATAACTGCTTAGGATATGCAATGTCCTGAGTCTTAGCGGTCTCAAATAATTTCTTTCTAAATGGTGAATTGCGTAAGAACAAGAGATGTGAACCTTCATGAAACACAAACTCAATAAATACCGATGTTTGCATTAAGGGATCAATAGTTGAAACAACTATGTTGTCGTTAGCCGGAGAATAAGCACTTGCCCAATTTCCATAAGTTGTTATATCTACCCTCACTAATTTAGACCACTTGATTCCCGACACATGCTCCAAATCATGTATCACTTTTGATTCAATGCTTTTTATAAAATGAAGATGCTTTGCTAATATGAATGTGTTGTGTTTTTTATGTATAGGCCATAGTTTTTCGGTGTATAGCTTATTTATTTTATTGAGTATACTTGTAAACTTCTTAGAAAATGTTGTATCGGTAATAACTTCGTTTTCTTTATGTTTTTGAAGCCATTTAAGAACACGACCAGAATGCAATAATTCCTGGCCTATAACTTCCTTTCTATAAAACTTTATACAGTCTTCAAGTGTTTTTTGTTCTTCTTGGGACAAATTGCCCAGAACATTTTGCTCGCCAATATCAAGGAAATTTAGACCGTCTTCACTTAATTTTGTGTGTTGTTGATGACTTGCTCTTTCAAATAGAAAATGATGTAAATTGACCCATTTATTATTATGAAAGCTAAATTGATTGGTTTGTGCAATTGTATCTGTTACAGACTGTGCTTGTAGACAAATGTTTACACCCAAAAGTATTGTAATAAATGTGATTGTTTTTGTTTTCATTGTTTTTGTTTTAGGCAAACCTAACGGTCATGTGTATAATTAGTTGCGGATGATTTCTGGCAATTAATTATACGCGTTGTTAGTTGCTACCATTTTTACTTTTATTAGTTTGAATTTATGAAGTAACCAGAAGCCTACTAAAATTCGCATTATAGGCTGGTAGATTATACTAAAGTAATACACAAATTCACCTAAATTTTTCGATTGCAAAAATTCATTTACAAAAGCAGTCAAATTTCCGAAGCCCCAGATAACTAGCAGATATGAAAGAATGCGATCAAATTTAGAACCATTAACAAGACTAATCCCATAACAGATATTTCCCAGAGCAAAGGCCACTATAAATAAGCCGAAAAGAGCGTAACCAATCAATCCTGCATGATCCATATTAATTTGTATTATCTCTTGAACTGCAATATCATTTGTTTCTAGATATGATCTGCGTAGATTGTTCAAGTAGAAGAAAACAAACATTTGGCGAAAGATCTCAGTAAATGAAAATACCGAAAAGAATATAAATCCTAAGATTGTAAATCCGGGACTCTTCTTAATTTGAATTAATAGGAAACCTAACATTGCAATCAATACTAACAGGCAATGAGCAATTACCCAGAACCTATTTGCGATGTATTTTGAATTCTCAAATAATTTAATGCGCGCTTCAAAACTTAGCTCACCTAAGTCAAATAGATTAGAATGAATTCCTAGTGTGGTAATTACAGATAAAAAACAGCAAATAGTCGCTATTAATATGAATCTTTTGTATTGGGTATTTTGAATCATGGTTTGTTTTTTTAATTCGCCATTTAGTTGCAACTAACAGAACATAAGATCTTATTTATGTAAATTCCGTTTTCTCTTAGACTCATAGGGTTTTATTTCATCAAGTAAAATGGCTTCATGCATAATTTCATTTACTGTTTTTAACGGTATGTCTTTTATATTTTTAAATTCAACACTAAATACTTGTTTGCGCCCCTTATTATCTAAGAGTCCTTGTTCGTTACAAAGTTCATTTCCCCTAACGAAGGCAAACTCTATTTTACCTTCCTTTGTTGGATTCAAGTAACATATCCAGGATTTTTGATAGTAAAAAGGTATATTAAATCTAATTTTTGCTGTTAGGTTTAGTTCTTTAGTTAACCAATTATGCAGAAACAACATTACTTTTTGTTGATCTCCTTCGAGTTGATATATAAAGGTTTCTACTTCATTCATTTTCTTCTAATTCAAGAAAATATTTAATTAGAAAAGAACTATGAGAAATGTTGTTCCCAATACATTATTCTTTGGTCAATTTCGTCTATCGTCGGACGAGAAAAAATTCCGTATGCGCATATTATTAATAACGCAATAATGACAATTAGTAATATTGTCTTCAAATTTGATTTTTTCATATTCTTTAATTTAAATTTTTGTTTTCTTTGTGGCTTATTGTTAAACTTTATTAAAGGTTT
>JBPEWY010000069.1:0-20215 GCA_052032225.1 Flavobacteriaceae bacterium | reverse complement strand
TTTAACCAGCTCTCCATCAGGGTTAAAGTAATATTCAAACTTGTCTATAAACTCATTATTGTAATTTGTTATATACTCGGTTATTTTAGTTGATTCTGTTATGAGCGTTGTATAATTATGCTTAAAAGATACTCCTGCATCAATTTTTTTGTCTCTGTAGCTTTCTACAACTTTACTTATTAAAGTTTGATTATTGTATTTATACGTTATTTTGTTGTAATCCGATTCGTTAAATCGAGTTATACTTTCTAAAAGCAATCCTTTTTTGCTAAACAAAAAAGATTCTTCGCCATAATCAGTATAAACTACACATGTTTTAACTTCTCCTTTTAAATTAAAATCTGAACGAGTTAAAATTGAAAAATCTTGACTAAAAACTGGTAGTGAAACTAAACACAAAACCAGCGTAAAAAAAATGTAGTTTTTCTTCATAAGTAATTATTATACATCAAAAGTAGGTAAGTTTTTTATGGTTACAAACCTAACTATCAATAAAAAAAGCAGGCTTTAAGCCTGCTTTTTAAGTTTTGGTATGTAGTATTCTTATTTAACTTCTTCGAAATCTACATCCTGAACGTCATCGTTCTCTTTTGTATTATCTGTTTTAGCTTCAGAGCTTTGTGCTCCTCCGTTTTGCTGAGCTTCTGCTTGAGCTTTATAAAGTTCTTCTGAAGCAGCTTTCCAAGCTTCGTTAATTTTATCTAAAGCAGGCTGAATAGTTTCTACCTCTTTAGTTTCGTAAGCCTTTTTAAGCTCTTCTAAAGCATCTTCAATTGGCTTTTTCTTATCGGCAGATAACTTATCTCCAAACTCTTTTAATTGTTTTTCTGTTTGGAAAATCATTGCATCTGCTTCGTTAAGCTTATCGGCTTTTTCTTTTGCTTTTCTATCTGCTTCTGCATTCGCTTCAGCTTCACGCTTCATTCTTTCTATTTCTTCTTGTGTTAATCCGGAAGAAGCTTCAATTCTGATATCTTGTGATTTTCCTGTTGCTTTATCTTTAGCTGTTACATGAATAATTCCGTTAGCATCTATATCAAAAGTAACTTCAATTTGAGGTACTCCTCTTGGTGCCGGTGGAATTCCGTCTAAGTGAAAACGACCAATCGTTTTGTTATCTGCAGCCATTGGACGCTCTCCTTGCAGAACGTGAATTTCTACAGAAGGTTGATTGTCTGCTGCTGTAGAGAAAATTTGAGACTTTTTGGTAGGTATTGTTGTGTTAGCTTCTATAAGCTTTGTCATAACGCCTCCCATAGTCTCTATACCAAGTGAAAGCGGAGTAACATCTAGTAAAAGTACGTCTTTTACATCTCCGGTTAATACACCACCTTGAATAGCAGCACCAACCGCTACTACCTCGTCTGGGTTTACTCCTTTGCTTGGTTTTTTTCCAAAGAATTTTTCTACCGCTTCTTGTACTGCAGGAATTCTGGTAGAACCACCTACAAGTATAATCTCATCTATATCTCCGGTAGAAAGTCCGGCATTCTTTAATGCAGTTTTACACGGCTCTATAGTGCGTTTTACCAAGTCTTCTATTAAAGTTTCAAACTTAGCGCGTGATAATGTTCTAACTAAGTGTTTAGGTCCACTTGCAGTAGCAGTAATATACGGTAAGTTTATTTCTGTTTGAGTTGATGATGATAGCTCTATTTTAGCTTTTTCGGCAGCTTCTTTTAAGCGCTGTAAAGCCATTGGGTCTTGACGAAGATCTATTCCTTCTTCTGCCTTAAACTCATCAGCTAACCAATCAATAATTTTCTCATCAACATCATCACCTCCTAAATGTGTATCACCGTCTGTAGATAACACTTCAAATACACCGTCTCCTAATTCTAATATTGAAACGTCGTGTGTACCTCCACCAAAGTCAAATACAACAATTTTTTTATCCTCTCCAGACTTATCTAAACCATAAGCTAAAGCAGCAGCTGTAGGCTCGTTAATAATACGTCTTACTTTTAAACCTGCAATTTCACCTGCTTCTTTAGTGGCTTGACGCTGAGCATCGTTAAAATAAGCCGGAACAGTAATAACAGCCTCTGTTACGGTAGTTCCTAAATAGTCTTCGGCAGTTTTTTTCATTTTCTGAAGAATCATTGCCGATAACTCTTGAGGAGTATATAATCTACCGTCTATATCTACACGAGGGGTATCGTTATCACCTTTAACTACTTTGTATGGTACACGCTCTGCTTCTTTTTGAGACTCAGAGTATTTATTACCCATAAAACGTTTAATAGAATAAACCGTTTTCTTAGGGTTTGTTACAGCTTGTCTTTTTGCAGGGTCACCAACTTTAATTTCTCCGCCTTCTACAAATGCAATAATAGAAGGAGTTGTACGCTTTCCTTCTGCATTAGGTATTACAACGGGTTCGCTACCTTCCATTACGGCAACACAAGAGTTGGTAGTCCCTAAATCAATTCCAATAATTTTACTCATTTCTTGTATAGTTTAAGTTTTATTTTACTAATTCTAAATTTTACTCACTCTGTAAATGTCAATCACTATGCCAACACAAAAAATATGACAAGGTGTCAGAAACTGCTGCCCAAGCTTTCGTTAAAGTTGACATTAATTTTAACAAACAAAATGTATCTTTGGCGTTAAATTCTGCACTATGCGACAGATTGAGTGTATTAGCGTTTTCGATATGCTTAAAATTGGGGTTGGCCCCTCTAGCTCTCATACATTAGGCCCTTGGCGTGCTGCCGAAAGGTGGATAAACGAACTTAAAGACAATGGCGTTTTTAATAATGTTAAAGGCATTAAAGTACATGTGTACGGCTCACTTTCTTTAACCGGCAAAGGGCATGCTACAGATCTTGCCATAATGCTTGGCCTCTCTGGAGCCGACCCGGAATATATACCTGTTGCAGATATTCCAAAAATTATAGATGCTATTAAAACATCTCGTACTATTAAATTTGCCGGTACTGTTATTCTTCCATTTAATGCTGAAACCGATATAATTTTTTACCGTGACTTTTTGCCATTTCATGCTAACGGACTTACATTCGAAGCAATTTTAAATGATGATTCATCTATTACAGAAACATACTACTCTATTGGAGGTGGCTTTGTAGTTAAAGAAGAACGTGAAAACGCAAAACAAAACATAGAAGCATTTAAGGCTTTCCCATTTCCTATAGAAAAGGGAAGCGAGTTATTAGCTTTTTGTAAGCAAGAAAACAAACGTATTTGGGAAATTGTACTTGAAAACGAACGTTCTTTACGCTCTGATGAAGAGATAGATAACGAGCTTAAACGTATTTGGAACACCATGCTTGAGTGCATGTATACCGGTTGCCATACCGAAGGGATTCTTCCGGGCGGACTAAACGTTAGACGAAGAGCGTTTGATTTACACCAAAAATTAAAAGGAAATATTCCTTACAACAATCCGGAAGAATGGATTGAAGCCATCAGAAAAACAGAAGTTAAATTCAGACATATATTTAAATGGGTTAGTTGCTTTGCTTTAAGTGTTAACGAAGTTAATGCTTCTTTGGGCAGAGTTGTTACAGCACCTACAAATGGTAGCGCCGGTGTAATCCCTGCTGTGCTTATGTATTATTTAGTGATAGAAAATCATAAAGCAAGTTTTAACCACATAAAGCGCTTTTTGTTGGTAGCCGGAGAAATTGGCAGTTTGTTTAAAAAAGGGGCTACAATATCTGCCGCTATGGGAGGCTGCCAAGCAGAAATAGGTGTATCGTCTGCAATGGCTGCCGGAGCATTAACAGAACTTTATGGTGGTACGCCCGAGCAAGTTTTAATGGCTGCAGAAATTGCTATGGAGCATCATTTAGGTTTAACCTGCGATCCAATTGCCGGATTGGTACAAGTTCCATGTATAGAACGAAACTCTATGGGGGCGATTAAGGCCATTAATGCTGCAGAATTGGCTATGGAATCTAACCCGGAGAATGCAAAAGTACCGTTAGATAAAGTTATAAATACCATGTGGGAAACGGCTAAAGACATGAACAGCAAGTATAAAGAAACCTCAGAAGGAGGTTTAGCAGTAACTGTAAATTTAAGTGATTGTTAACGGTTACAGCCTTCCCGCTTACGTGTATCTATTAAATAAATTATTTTCCAGCTACCATTATCATTAAAAAGCTGAAAAGAATTTACACCACAATGGCTAAAGCTTCCGTTAAACCAAAACTCATAGGGTGTCCAAACATTTGCCATATTTTCATCTATGTTAACAGTAAAAGATAACAAACGCTCTTCCCACTTCTGGTCTGCCGGCCTGTTAGCAATAGCCTTTATTAAATCAGACACACTAGATTGATACAGCACATCTTTTCCTTCTTTATTTTTTGTAGCCGTTTGCAGTAGCGCTGTATTATAAATGGTTGTTTTTAATAATGTTGTGTCTCCTTCATGAAATGCCTTAAAAAATGTTTTTATGGTTTCTTTTGGTGTTTGAGTTGTTGATTGTTGAGAAAAACAAACTCCTGAAATAAAAACAGTTAGTATTGTTGCATAAAATCTCATTTGTCTGATTTTTTTTGAAAAATAACTCACAATGTGTATAAAACTGGTACTTTAAACAAAAGTTTAACAAAACTCCTTATTTTTACGCAACTAAAATAAACCAAGAAAATGTCTGTAGCTAAAAAAGAATATAAACGTATTACCACCAAGTCTTTAGTAGAAATGAAAAGCAACGGAGAGAAAATCTCTATGCTTACTGCCTACGATTATTCAATGGCAAAAATTGTAGATGGTGCCGGAGTAGATGTTATCTTGGTAGGAGACTCTGCAAGTAACGTAATGGCAGGTCATGAGACCACGCTTCCAATTACGTTAGATCAAATGATTTACCATGCATCAGCTGTTGTTAGAGCTATAAACAGAGCCTTAGTAGTGGTTGATCTTCCTTTTGGAAGCTACCAAAGCGACCCTAAAGAAGCTCTGCGTTCTGCCATTAGAATAATGAAAGAGAGCGGTGCTCATGCCGTAAAATTAGAAGGTGGTAAAGAAATTAAAGAGTCTATAAAAAGAATATTAAATGCCGGAATCCCGGTTATGGGGCATTTAGGTCTAACCCCACAATCTATTTACAAATTTGGCACTTACACGGTTAGAGCAAAAGAAGAACAAGAAGCACAAAAGCTTAAAGAGGATGCCAAGCTATTAGAAAAATTAGGTTGTTTTGCTATAGTTCTTGAAAAAATTCCTGCAAAATTAGCTAAAGAGGTAGCAGAAAGTGTTTCTATCCCAATTATTGGTATTGGTGCCGGAAATGGTGTAGATGGGCAAGTTTTAGTTATACACGATTTATTAGGGATGACACATGAGTTTAACCCAAGGTTTTTAAGACGTTACATGAATTTATATGATGATATGACTAATGCTATCTCTCAATATGTAACCGATGTAAAATCGTTAGATTTCCCTAACGAAAACGAGCAATATTAGCACATTAAACAGTGAATACCGGCATAAAATCTGATAAAAACAACCTGCTTGTTTTATTCGAAGACAATCATATTATTGCAGTAAATAAAAGACCCGGAGATATTGTTCAGGGTGATAAAACCGGCGATACTCCGCTAAGCGATATAGTAAAAGCCTATTTAAAAGATAAATATAACAAGCCCGGTAATGTTTATTTAGGTGTAACTCACAGGCTGGACCGCCCAACAAGTGGTGTCGTAGTTTTTGCTAAAACCTCTAAAGCTTTACCCAGATTAAACAAAATATTTGCCAATAAAGAGGCCCAAAAAACCTACTGGGCTATTGTAAAAAACAAACCACCTAAACAAGCAGATACTTTAACGCATTGGCTTAAACGCAATAGCATAAAAAACAAATCTGTAGCTTATTCTAAAGAAGTTCCGGAAAGTAAAAAAGCGAGTTTAACATATACTGTACTTGCAACTTTAAATAATTACTTTTTGCTTGAGGTAGACTTGCATTCCGGCAGACATCATCAAATAAGAGCCCAATTAGCCGCCATAGGTTGCCCGATAAAAGGTGATTTAAAATATGGTTTTAACCGAAGCAATCCCGACGGGAGTATTAGCCTTCATGCCCGAAAGCTTAGTTTTATTCATCCTGTAAAAAAAGAAACTGTAACAATTATAGCGCCTGTGCCAAATAACTCATTATGGAAAGCTGCAGAAAAAGCTACCTGAGTACTTCTTGGGCTTTTTCTTTTATTACTTGTTCTACTGTTTTGTTATGTATTTTGCTCTCTAACCAAGAAATAATATCTAAGTATAAAAATGCTCTTTTCTCGTATGGGTGATCTTCAAACTGCTTTAACCGAGCATGAAGTTTTTTAAATTCTGTTTTAAGCTCATGCGGATATATATTCCCCAGGTTACGCAAAAACCTTATCATTTCTTTTTGCACAGCCTGTAAATCGTTCATTTTTAATAAAAACTTATAGGTACTTTTTAGTTGCTGCTCTAACCTAAAGTCTAATCCGGCTTCATAATGAGCCACTAAATTAAGTACTCTGGCAAAACACATTAAATCTTCTCTGGCTTTTAAACTTTTGTTTTCAATAATTTTATTTAAATAACTAATACATGTTTTATTGTCGCCCACGGCAAAATACAAACACCCAATTTTATAGTAAAATAACATAATGTGGTGTTCATCTAATTGTAAACTGTGTTTTTTAATTCCTTTTTTTATTTCGTTTACCAATCCCAGAGCTTCTCTGAAAGTTCCTTCAAGAAAGTGAAGGTTTAACTTGTTGTTATAGGTATATAAAAACAGTAGTGATTTAGTGTTATCATTTAACGGAAAATCTTTGTCTTGTGTAGTTTGCTCTAACCTATGTAATACCGTTTTAAATTGTGATCCGTATTTTAAAAAGAATAAAGACTCTAATAAATAATTTGTGCCTTTTAAAAAAAATACCGGATTTATTTTAATCATCTCCGGGTGTTCGTAAAATAAAGATACCCACTTGTTAGCATATTTATACGATGATAAAAAGTCTTGCACCAAAAAGCTATACCATAAATGAGCCTTGTAAAGCCATAAACGCTCTCTAAACCCTAACTCGTCTAAATTGTATTCTGGAAGCCTTTTATTAAAATATTCGGTGATGTGATCGTACTCTGCATCACTCTTTACATAACCTGTCTTTAGCATAATACCATATAATTGCAACGATAGGTTTGATAGCTTACTGGTAAGTACATTTTCTATACTTAACTGCTTTGCCTCTACGGCAAGTTCATCTGCTCTATGGCTTAAGCTTCTGGTTATATATTGTGTTTCTATAACTTTTTCGAGTTCTACAATTTCTAATGCAACATTTTTCTCTTGGCTATTTAATGCCAGTTGTTTTGCTTTCTCTAATATTTTAAGGCTTTGTTTGTAAAGACCTTTATGATACAAAATAGTAGCAAAGTCTAATTGCTCTCTAATTTGAACTCGTATATTTTGGTGCGATGGGTTTAAACGTAAACTAATTAATATTTGCTTGTATAAGTGAGCTTTTAAGTTAGACAGTTGTTGTTTTTTAACAATGCCAGATTGTAAAATAGCCTGCTCATCGTACTCGTTCATTCTATCTAACAAATTAAAAAGGGCTATAAACTTGGCATCTGTATTTACATCTAACCGACCAACATATAGTTTAAATTGTCGCTTTTCTGATTTAGAAAGCGATTTAATCAGAACAAATAAATTGTCTTTGTTTTTGTTTGTCATAGTAAATATTAAAAAACAACAAATTGTATATCAATGCAATACTAAAAGATAACTGTGGTTTAACATCGTATTTTACCACAAAGTTGCTCTTGATTTCATTATACCAAAATATAAATTTGAGACGCAATTAAAAAGTGCGGCTTTAAATTGTTAAAAAAGGAAAGCTACTTACGTTAGTATTGCAAAAGCCAAATGTTTAGTTGTTTTGTTAGTTTTAGTTTAGGTAACCGCTTTGAGTGTAGTGCTCAAAGCGGTTATTTTTTTTAAGATTATTCTTATAAATATCGCTATAAATAACTTTTACAACAAGAAAAAGAGGTTTCACAACATTATTTTTTAAAATTCTATTTAGGTTTATATGTTTGATATGTAATTAACATAAGGTATTTAAGAACATTTGACCCAAATCTTATCATTTTCATATAGTGTTCTCTTAAAAAAGCTTCGACAAAAACTCGGGGCTTTTTTGTTTTAAATAACTTTCTGTTGCAGTAAAACAACAGCACTTTAACACTAAACAACAAAAAACAGTAGTTTCACAACAAATATTTTTAAACCAATATTACTACTCTTAGATTTGAATTGTTATTACGTAACAACCAATAATTAAACTAAGACCCAAAACTTATCATTTTCATATAGTGTTCTCTCAAAAAACCCTTCGGTAATTAAAAAAGCTGAGGGGTTTTTTATTTTTAGCAGCTCATAATCACCTGCAATACAACAACTTACTATCTAATTTAAAGAGTACACCACAAGTTTTGTTAGCTTCACAACAAAAACTTTCAAACAACATTTAAACCTTTTAAGTTTGATATATCATTAAGATTAAAGCACACATCTTTTCATTTTACATTTAGTTGCCAAAAAAGCTTCAGTTAATTCTGAGGCTTTTTTATTATAAGTTATTTGCAATAAAAAAGTAGTAAAATGCTTATGATTAATTTTTTTTAGTAAATTACTACTTATAAAATATGTATAACCAATATGGAATCTGAACTCGAAAAAGTACTCAACAATCAAAGAGACTTTTTTAAAACCCTGCAAACCTTAGATATAGATTATAGAAAACAAGCTCTTAAAAGGTTAAAACTTCAAATAAAAAAAAGAGAAAAAGATATTATAGATGCACTTTATAAGGATTTTAAAAAACCGGAATTTGAAACCATACTTTCCGAAACCGGTATTGTTTTAAAAGAATTAGATTATGCTATAAAAAATATTGCATCGTGGGCTAAGCCAAAACGAGTATTCCCATCATTATTAAACTTTCCTTCGGTAGATTATATTACTAAAGAACCCTATGGAGCGTGCCTTATTATTGCCCCATGGAATTATCCTTTTCAATTAGCCATATCTCCTTTAATAGGTGCTGTTGCAGCTGGTAATACTGCCGTTGTAAAGCCAAGTGAGTTGGCGCCTTATACATCGGCAATTGTAGCGCAAATAATAGAAGAGGCATTTAATGCAGAACATGTTTGTGTTGTAGAAGGTGGTGTTGAAGTTTCTCAAGAACTTTTATCATTAAAGTGGGATTATATTTTCTTTACCGGTAGTGTTCAGGTTGGGAAAATTGTTGCCAAAGCTGCTGCACAACATTTAACGCCTTTTACGTTAGAACTAGGTGGTAAAAACCCTTGTATTATAGATAATACTGCAAACATTAAACTAGCTGCTAAACGTATTGTTTGGGGTAAATTTATTAACGCCGGACAAACCTGTATTGCTCCAGATTATATTTTAATTCATAAAAGCAGTAAAGCTGGTTTTATTGAAGCCGTTAAGCAAGAAATTAAAGAGGCTTATGGTGAAAATCCTGAACAATCTCCGGATTATCCCAGAATAATTAATAAAAAGCATTTTAGCAGACTATCAAGCATGCTTTCCGGTATGAAAATATTGGTTGGCGGACAAACAAATGAAACTGACAACTATATTGCCCCTACTCTTTTAGATGAGCCCGATTTAGACAGCGCTGTAATGCAAGACGAAATATTTGGCCCTATACTGCCTGTGCTTACATATACAACGATGGCAGATATTCATAAAATTATAACCAGATATCATAAACCATTATCACTTTATGTTTTTTCAAATAACCGTTTATTCACACATAAAATAACCACATATTATTCTTTTGGAGGCGGTGCAGTTAACGATACAGTAGTACAATTTGCTAACAATAAATTACCTTTTGGAGGAGTTGGCCATAGCGGAATTGGAGCGTACCATGGCAAAGCAAGTTTTACTACCTTTACACACCAAAAACCTATAGTAAAAAGAGGTACTTGGCTAGATATACCAATAAGGTATGCACCATACAAGAAAAAGAAAAAAGTATTACAGTTTTTTTTAAACTATTTTAAATAATGAGCGAAAAAACAGTTTCTGAAGCCATTTCATATAGAAGATCTGTTAGAATATTTAAAGAGGCAGAAACATTAGATACAGAAAAAGTAAAATCCTGTATAGAGAATGCAACATTAGCCCCTACCAGTAGTAATTTACAATTATGGGAGTTTTACCATATAACCAACCCGGAAACCATAAAAAAGCTAACATATGCCTGCTTAAACCAAAATGCAGCTAAAACGGCTAAGCAATTAGTAGTGGTTGTTGCTCGTAGAGATTTATGGAAAAAAAGAGCTCAAGCCAATATTTCTTTTTTAGAAAATATGTATGGTAATAAACCTAAAGAAAGTTATACCAAAAGAGAAAAATTTGCACTTAATTATTACAAAAAAATAATTCCTACTGTTTATTTTGATTTTTTAGGAATTATTGGGTTTTTTAAATATATAATTTTTAACATAATAGGACTTTTTAAACCTGTTTACAGGCAAGTTAGAAAAAGTGATCTGCGTATTGTAGCACATAAAAGTGCTGCATTGGCAGCACAGAATTTTATGCTGAGTATGGCTGCTATTGGTTATGATACTTGCCCTATGGAAGGAAGTGATACTTTGAGAGTTAAGAAAATTTTAAACTTACCCTCTTCTGCAGAAATTACCATGGTTATTGGTTGTGGTGTAAGAGATAATAAAGGTATATACGGACCACGATTTAGAGTTCCGTTAAATGAAGTATATACCGAAATTTAAACATCAATTAAACGGTTCTTGATTGCATATAGCACTAAGCCTATTCTGCTTTTTACTTGAAGCTTCTCGAATAGGCTTTCTCTATACCCATCTATTGTTTTTGGGCTTAAACACATTTTATCTGCAATTTCTTTGTACGTAAGCTCTGTACACGCCCAGTTTAAAAACTCTAACTCTCTTTCTTTAAGTTGAAGCTCTTCTTGTTTTAATGACCCATTTTGTAGTGAATTGTAAACCTTATCTGAGTTGTAAAAACCTTTTTCTAAAACCTCGGTCATTGCCATTTTAAAAGTCTCCGGATGTATATCTTTTAGCAGATAGCCTTTTGCTCCATATCGTAGCATTTTAATTATGGTATCTTCATTATCATCCATAGAAAGCGCCAATACTTTTACATTAGGGAAAGCCTCTTTAAGCCATTGCATGGTTTCTAACCCATTCATTACAGGCATATTTATGTCTAATAAAATTAAGTCGGGTAAAGTTGATTTAGTTTGTAATGCTGTTTGCAGTTGCTTTCCGTTAGACACATGATAAAGCACATTAAAGCCAGAGAAAGAGTTTACAAGGCCCTGTAATGATTGTGCAAATAACTCATGGTCATCTACAATAACAACATTGTATGTGCTATGCAGCGTCATCTTTTTTTCGTTTTAAATTATATTTTAAGCGAATACAAGTGCCTTCTCCGGGTCTAGAAACCAACTTGTAATCAGATTTTATAAGCTCTGCCCTGCTTTTCATGTTCATCAGTCCAATCCCTTTTGCCTTCTTTTCAGTATCAAAGCCAACACCATCATCATTAGCCATAAGCTCTAAATAGCTATCATTATAGTTTAAAAACACTTTTAGATTTTTAGCTTTTGAGTGTTTAACTACATTTGAAAAAAATTCTTGAAAGATTCTAAAAATTATTATTTCGTCTTTGTCATCAATACTTTTTTCTTCTCCATTCACCTGAAGTGTTGCTTTTAGAAACTTTAGTCTATTAAACCTTTGAAGCTCTAATTCTAAAGATTGTTTAAGACCAATTTTTTGTATAACCTCATGATTTAAGGTTCTTGAAAGCAAACGTAAATCTTGTAAGCTTTTACCAACAACATCGCTCAATTCTACTAACCTTTTTTTGTTTTTCTCTTCTATTTGATCTGAAAGTAAATTTAACTGCATTTTAGCTACAGATAATAACTGCCCAATATTATCGTGTAATTCCCAACTAATATTCTTAAATGCTTGTTCTTGAATCTCTGTTTGTGATTTAATCAACTCAGATTCGTAACGTTGTTTTTCTTGAGCCTTTTCTATTAATAACTGGGTTTTTCTTTTCTGAAAAACATAAAAAAGGATAGCAAAGCCAATAGTTATTAATAAAAATGTAACTATAGAGAATAATACTAATAATTGTATTTCTTTTGGCTCCATATAACCCCTATTATAAAAAACAAATGCATTAAAAAGTTTAACGTAAAAATACTTAAGCTATATAAAGCTCCTTTAAACTCAAAGTAAGTACTGGTAAGCTTTAGCGGGATATAAGGAACCCAAAAAATTAATATCCCAACCGTAAACCAGAAATATACTGAGCGTTCAAACTTTAAAATTTTCTCGGTTTGTAATATTTCATTAAAATAAAAGAAAATTGATGTAATTACAAATAATGCTGCTACAACAAAGGTATAGGTTTGTACTGTTAAAAAGGGCTCCCATAGTAAAGTATTTAACACAAAAAAGAGCAAATAGCATATTAAAAACAGTACTATAATTTTGCGTTTTCTTTTACTTGGTATTAAGCTTCTGTACCATAACAAGTAAAAGCTGCCAATAATTAAATAATGAATATTTGAAATAAAATATATTGAATGTTTGCCATCTAAAATTTTATAGTAAACAAACCTATAGGAGAATTCTGTTATGGCTATAAACCATAAAGCAAACAAAAAATATTTGCCTTTCCCGACAGCATATTTAGGGTACCCAATAGTTCCAACTATTGCACTTGCCAGGGCTATGTATTTAATAGAACTTTTAAGTCCTTCTAAAAAAGTTAAATCCACATGTATAGTATTTTCTAACTAATTTTTAAGCTATTGTCCTTGGGGATAGGTTGCATTTGGAGGGTCGCCCATACCGCCATCATTCATCGGAGAAACATCTAAATCTCCCGGCTTGCTCTGAAAAACAACTATGCTCCCTTCTTGCTTGTTGCTACTTCCGGTAGGCACTAAAAAAACCGTTGTATAATCTTTGTTTTTTCCTTTAGTATAGACTCCGTAATATATGCGCAAACCTTCTACTTTTTTTCCGCTTTTAGCTGCTTCTTGCTTTGCATAGGCTATGTATTGCTCAATCTCTTGAAGCGTAAAATGTGCCGAAGCAGATACCTTAACTTTTCTTTGTTGCAACGTATCTTGCATTACTAAAGCCTGCATTTGTTGTAAATCGGCAACAAATTGTCTACTCATTTTTTTTGCCTCTTCTTTAGTTACTAATTTTTCTTCAAGCACAGAAAAATCAACTTCTTTCTCTTTAGACTGCTTGCAACCTAACAATAGCGCTGCAACCAAGGCAACACTTGCTATAACTTTACTTTTACAAATAGTTTTCATAATCTAACAGGAAATATTGGTGGTTAATAAATAATATTGAGAGCTTGTATTTGTATCAAGAAGGCGTTTATTTTAAGCTTACAAGATACTGTATATAAAGTGTAAATAAAAGGGTGATTTCCCCCTAAAAATATGATTAATAAAACTGTATATTGGGATTTACTTTATTTTAAAATAATGGTTATAGATAGCCAAAAGCAAATGCGTTTACTAATTATTAAAGCAGTTAACAAAAAAATAATCGCTTGGAATGACGGATTGGTATTTAGTGAGTTTATTTATGCTTTTTGGCGTACGTTAAAAAACCATAAAGATTTTGCTGAAGATGTTAAGAAAATCACCGATTCTTTACCGTCTGATGAACATGCCATAGAACTCTTAGCTAAAGAATTTAATGAATTTAGAAGTCTACAACTTTAAAAGTTATTTTATCGCCCATTTTTTTTTGAGCTAAGACTGCTATTGCCTCATTGGTTAGTTGAAAAATTCTGGCATAGCCTCCTGTAGTTTGAGCGTCTTTCATTAAAATAATTAAGTTTCCCGACGGAGTTAATTGTATAGTTCCGGGTATTGTTGCAGAAGTAACTATGCTTGAAAGTCCTTTAGGAACACGCTCTTTAAACTGGTAAGCCATTCTGTTATTTTTATCTACTGTAAAACTGTTTGTCTCTAAAAAATGAATTTGTTTAGTAGATAATACATCAAATTCAGGGGCTTTAAATACTGTTAGTTCAGCTATATTATTAGTTACAATCTTAATGTTATTATTTACCGTGGTATCATTTAAGTTAATAAATTCAATTTCGCTGTCTTTTTCAATGGTTTTATTAGGCGTAACCGGATAGTAATAAGATTTACTTTCTAAATACACCTCAGATTTTAATCCGCCAAAAACACCTATATAAGTTCTATAGCCTGTTTTTAATTTTTTAAACGATAAAATATCACCCTCGTTAACTAAATACACTCTATTATTTTGTATGGGTTGGTTGTTTAATTGCGGTTGCATATTGCCTCCTGTTATAGCAATTTTTGTAGCTTTTAAAAACAAAATAGTTGGTCCAACCATAGTGCATTCTAAGGCAGCTGCATTGTCATGGTTACCCAATAAATCGTTTAGTAATTTATACGATACTTCATCCATAACTCCGGAAACAGGAACCCCAAATGCTCGGTAGTTAAACCTTCCCTTGTCTTGTATAGTGGTATAGAACCCTGGATGAATTACTTTAATCATTCTTGTACGGGTGATATAGAAAAAATATTAGCAGCTACTTTAATTTGTAAAAGTTCATACTCATGTATAGAAATAGCTTTGAACTTTATTTGATCTCCTACTTTAGCAAAAACCGGTGGTTTTTTTGATGGATTGAAAAGAGGTACAGGGCAATTCCCTATAATATTCCATCCACCGGGTGATTCTTGTGGGTATATTCCGGTTTGTTTTCCGGCTATACCAACAGCTCCTTTAGTAATTTTTAATCGCGGTTTACTTTTTCGTTGTATTTGAAGTGATTTGTGCACCTCTCCTAAATATAAAAACCCGGGTAAAAAACCTATTCCGTAAACCGTGTATGTGGTTTGGGTATGTAAATTAATTATTTCTTTTTTTGATAGTTTGGTAGCAGCCATTATAGCGTTTAAATCAATTCCAAATTTGTTATCATAACAAACCGGCAATTCCCATAAATTATACCTTAAATCAGCTTTTTTATGATTTATATTACGCTGCAACTCTTGCAATTTGTTAATTATATTATCTGTTACCTGAGTATGATTAAAGAGTATTGTTATAGAATTATAAACCGGAATTATCTCTAATTGATAATTATTAAAAGCTTTTTTTATAATTTCTTTAAACGTTAAAATATACGATAAAACCTCTTCGGTAAAGTCGGTTTTACATGTTATTACTAAAGCATTTTTTCCTAATCTCTGGTATGTAAATTCTACATCTTTCAAATCATCTAATTATAATCTTATGTGCTTGTAGCTTATGGTTTAAAAATTGTACAATTGCTACAGCATTGGGAGTATCGCTATGAACGCATATTGTGTCTGCTTTTAAAGTAACAGTAGTGCCATCTACTGCAGTAACACTGTTGGTTTTAATAATTTGTAATACGTGCTCTAAAACTTTATCCGGGTTGGTTATTAAAGCATTTGGGTGCTGTCTGCTAACTAATGCCCCAGTGTTTGTATAATTTCTATCGCCAAAAGCTTCAAAAAAAACTTTTAAACCATTTTCAATAGCAATCTTTGCAATTACCGAGTTAAAAGGTACATATAATACACAAGATTTAGCGGTTTCCTTAATTGTATTAACATAAAAATTGGCTAATGCAGCATCTTTAGCTAAATCATTATATAAAGCTCCGTGTGCCTTTATATGATGAAAGTTTACATTGTTTTTTTTTGTTATGGCAACTACTAAATTAATTTGCTGCTCTAACGATTCTTGTAAAACAGCATGGGGTAATTGCATGCTTTTTCTACCAAAGCTTTCTTTATCAGGATACGAAGGGTGCGCACCTACTTTTACATTAAATTTTTTAGCCAGTTTAACAATTTCTGTAACACTTACCTCATTCCCAGCATGCCCGCCACAGGCAATATTACAAGAGCTTATGTGTTTAAAAAGTTCGGCTTCATTATTAAAACCCTCTCCTACATCACAATTTATATCTATGGTCTGCATCAACCCAAATTTGTTATCACTTTAAGAATACTTTTTACACCTAAAACACACGTTATAAGCACTATTATAATAGCTAATATATTTTGAAAAAGCGTGTTTTTATGTGCTCCTAAAACTTGTTTTTTGTTTACCACCCAAACCAAAAAAATTGCAATAAAAGGTAATAAAATGCCATTGGCTACCTGAGCCATCTTTATTATCTGTATTGGCTTTATGTTTAAAAACAAAGAGCCAACACCTATTAATAAAATAAACATCCAAACCAACCTAAAGCGCCAGTTTGTTAAAGACTTCTCCCAATTAAAACAACTTCTGGCAACATAAGCAGCTGCAAGAGGTGCTGTAATTGCCGAAGTTATACCGGCAGCAAAAAGACCAATTCCTAAAAAGTAAGTTGCCATTTTGCCATATAGTGGTGTTAAGGCCTGAGCAATATCTGCAACAGATTCTACTGCTTGCCCTTTAAATGCTGCTGCACTAATTATAATTCCAACAGAAACTAATCCGCCTAGAATAATAGATAAAAAAGTATCTATTTGGGCATGTTTTAAATCCTTTTTATTGGTCCACTTTTCTGATACTATAGATGCATGCAAAAACAAATTATAAGGTACTACAGTTGTTCCGATTAATGCCACAATTGTCAAAATATTGGTTTCTGTTACAGAAATAGTGGTGAATCCTTTTAAAATATCACTAAAGCTTGGCTTTGTGAGAATAGCAGTTATTATAAACGAAACGCTCATTACAATAACCAATGTTATTAAAAATTTTTCGAGCACTTTGTATATCCCTAAATACAACAATATAAAGGCTATTAATCCTATTAAAAGAACATAGAATTTAGTGTTCTCTGCTCCAAAAATGGCTTCTAATCCTAAAACAGCTCCTCCAATATTTCCGGCTTCGTAAGCTGCATTTCCTACTACAATTGCTATTAGTATTAATCCAATTACTAAACCTCTTACAACATTGTTATTTATTTGTTGTTTTATAACTGCAGCTAACCCTTTCTGGGTTAATATGCCTGTTCTGGCAGCCATTTCTTGCAAAACAATGGTTGCAATAATAGATAGCAACATTGCCCACAATAAGCTGTAACCAAAATTTGCTCCTGCAAGTGTGCATACAGTTACTGTACCCGGACCAATAAAAGCTGCTGCTATTAAGGTTCCCGGGCCTATATTTTTAAGTTTTTCTTGTATAAATTTTAGCCCAACCATCCTTCTCTGTCTAAACTTCTGTATTGTATAGCTTCTGCAATGTGAGCATCTTGTATTGAACTTGAATTATCTAAATCTGCAATTGTTCGAGAAACTTTTAAAATTCTATCATAGGCTCTTGCAGATAGCTGTAGTCGTTCCATAGCATTTTTTAATAGTGCTTTAGAAGCATCATTAAGATTACAATACAACCTGATTTGTTTAGAGTTCATTTGTGCATTGTAATGTACTTTTTCATTGTCTTTAAACCTATTTGTTTGTATTGAACGGGCTGCTGTAACACGTTCTCTAATGGCAACACTACTCTCTGCTGTTTGGTTACTTGATAATTTATTAAAAGGTACCGGAGTAACTTCTATATGAATATCTATTCTATCTAGAAGCGGACCGGATATTTTACTTAAATATCGTTGCATCTCGGCTGGAGATGAGGTAACCGGAGCATCCGGATCATTAAAATATCCTCCCGGACTGGGATTCATGCTGGCCACCAACATAAAAGACGATGGGTACGTAACCGTAAATTTAGCTCTAGAAATTGTAACTTCTCTGTCTTCAAGAGGCTGCCTCATAACTTCTAATACGCTACGTTTAAATTCTGGGAGCTCATCTAAAAACAACACACCATTATGTGCCATCGATATTTCGCCGGGTTGTGGGTAACCTCCTCCACCAACCAAAGCTACATCGCTTATTGTATGATGTGGATTTCTAAAGGGTCTGTCGCATAATAATCCTCCGTTTGCAACTTTGCCCACAACACTATGTATTTTAGTGGTTTCTAATGCTTCTTGCAATGTCATTGGTGGTAATATAGACGGAAGGCGTTTTGCAAGCATTGTTTTTCCTGCTCCTGGCGGACCGATTAAAATTATGTTATGCCCACCGGCAGCAGCTATTTCCATGGCTCGTTTAATGCTTTCTTGTCCTTTTACATCGGCAAAATCGTGTTCCGGATACGCCAAGCTATCATAAAATTCTTTACGTGTATTAACTTCTGTAGGGGTTAAAGCCACGTCTTTATCAAAAAAATCTATAACTTCTTTAATATTATCTACACCAAAAACTTCAAGATTGTTAACTATTGCTGCTTCTTTTGCATTTGCTTTTGGTAAAATAAATCCTTTAAAACCTTCTTCTCTAGCTTTAATTGCTATGGGCAATGCTCCTTTTATGGGTTGTAAACCACCATCTAACGATAATTCTCCCATTATTAAATAACGCTCTATTTCCGGAGCTTTAATTTGGTTTGATGCTGCCAGAATACCCATGGCCAATGTTAAATCATAAGCAGAGCCTTCTTTACGCAAATCGGCCGGGGCCATATTTATTGTTACTTTTTTGCCGGGTATTTTATAACCGTTATTAGTAAGAGCTGCAGCAATACGGTAATTACTTTCTTTTACTGCATTGTCGGGCAATCCAACTAAATGGTATCCTATACCTTTATCTACATTTACCTCTACTGTAATTGTTGTGGCTTCTACACCAAAAACAGCGCTTCCATAAACTTTTTTAAGCATTAATTTTGGGGATGAAATATTAATAATCTGGAGTTGTTTTGTATTTCTTGTTTGTTCATCATCATTTTTCTAAATTTTCCTTGATTGTACATTTTAGCCTGATCTGAATAATGCTCGCTAAACGGGTTTCCTGATTGCCCGGTTGGTAAAATACTTATACTGTTTTCTACATCAGAGAAGTCTATAACCCTTCGGGTAGACGGACCCGCATTTACAGAGAATTCTAAATTATCATTATAAATAAAAGCTGTATTATTTATTACTTCTCTTGTTCCGGGAACTGAAAACGGACCAACATTAAATATTGGGCGTAATAAAGCCACTTGCCCTATAGGATGTTGGTGCTCTAAAATATGCAACTTATGCCATTGCCAATTATTTACATTAGCACCTAAGTTTGAAGCTAAGTCATTAAAAGCTGCAATAAAAGATTGGTTTACAACATCTTTTTTAGTTTCTATTTTTTTGGTGGTTATGTTGTCCCACCAAACCGACTCTTTCTTTGCAGCCAAAGGTGCTATAAGCCTTTTATGAAAATGTGTTTGCAAAAACTTGGCAAATAATTGGTCGCCTAATTCATCATGAAAAGTAAGCTTTAAAAAATAATACTCCCATTTATGATAAAATGAAGGTGCAATATCATTTAGATCATTAGTTCCATCCCACTGCTTCAAAATTTTAACAATTTCTTTTTGGGCTTCATTCAAATCATTGTGACTAAGCTCACTAATTAAATTTAAAGCAATTTCAGGATTTACCGGCGATTCGTTATTATTTATCATCTCTCCCACCGATGTTATATCCCAATCGTTCTTCTTTTCTAAAAGAGCTACAATTTGCTTTGCTCTGTTTTCCGGTAAATAGTATCCTGGGTATAACATACCAGCAATAGAGTCTACTTGATTATTAGCAGAATACACATAATCCCAAGGCGGGTTTACTGCTTGTGGGTTATCTGAAAAAGATAAAAAACGTAATATCTCGTTGTTTCCGGACGCTCCATCTAAAAATAGTTTTGTATTTACTTCTTTAGGTAATTCATATAGTTTTCCGGTTGCCCACCAAGCTACATTTCCGTTAGCATCGCCATACATTACATTTAGTCCGGGAGCATGAATTAAAGGTAATGCTTGCGAAAAATCAGTTAGATTTTCTGCATGGCTCATAGCATAAAGTGCTTGTAACAGCTTATTATTTTGTTTGGTATAAATCCAAGACATTGCAATAGGTTCTTTCCCAGAAATATCCTCTGCAATATCATTTAAAACCGGTCCGTGATGAGACTTTTTATAAGTAAATTCAACATCGGGCTTCCCTTTAACTTTTATAGTTTTAGTAACGGTTGTAAACTCTAACCAATCATCTT
>JBPEWY010000068.1:0-38590 GCA_052032225.1 Flavobacteriaceae bacterium | reverse complement strand
TTTCTATAGCAACATTAACATTTACAACTGCTTGCAAAAAAGAGAAAAAAAAGAGCGAAGAAGTAGTAAAAGAGGTAGAAGAAGTTATAACTGAAACCGAAACAGTTAAAAAATTAAAAATAACGCTGAGCCCAAAAAGCGGAAGCAATGCCCAAGGAGAAGTAACCTTTACAGAAAAAGATGGTGTTGTTACTATGGAAGCTCATTTAAATGGCTTAGAAGAGGGAGTTCATGCCATACATATTCATGAAAAAGCAGATTGTTCTGCAGAAGATGGCACATCTACCGGAGGCCACTGGAACCCTACATTTAAACCACATGGAAAATGGGGTGATGAAGCAGGCTATCACAAAGGAGACATTGGTAACTTTACAGCAGATGCTTCCGGACATGGTATGATTACTTTTACTACAGATGAATGGTGTATTGGTTGTGATGACGAAACAAAAAACATTTTAGGTAAAGCTGTAATTGTGCATGCCGGTGCAGACGACTTTACTACACAGCCTACCGGAGCTGCCGGTGGCAGAGTTAGTTGTGGTGGTATTATAGAATAAATATTATAATTACAATGGTTTTAAAGCTGCTTTTTTTAAGCAGCTTTTTTTTAATAACTTAAGTTTATATTTACAGTTGTAAAGCTATAACTATGAACCCCTCTGCATCTGGTTGGATTGAAAAATTTGGTTCTTTACTTGGCAAACAAAAGCCCTTGTATAGCAACTATACAGATTTGTATGATGGCTTAAAAAATATGGGCTTTATTTACGGGCTAAATGTAACCTTGCCCGATGTGTTAAAAACCGAACACGAACCTTCGCATGATGAGCTTGCAAAAGTTAATTTACTGGTTGCTCTTTATCATATTTATTTGTTTGAAACCAAAACCAAAACTTTTGATGGTTTTATTAATACATTGTACGATTTCTATAAAGAACTGCAAGAAAGCAATGCTACTTTTTGGGAAATGCTTTTTGGTCCGCAAAAAACTAGTGCAGCTCTAGAAAAAATTATACATAATAGAGTACAAATAGATGATAATATTCTAACCAAAAACTTTAACAAACTGGTTACCAACTCGTTGTTGTTTGTAGATGCTCTAGCCTTTAAAAAATGGTTGAAAAAACAAAATTCTGCCAAATCTTACGCTGCCCAATTAGAAAGCTTACTCTTAAATATTACCTACAAAGCATTAAACTCTAAAAAAGAAAAAACACCCTACGATGTACAACTTGTTAAACTTTTTGAAACTTCAATAACGTACGCACAACTAAATAATAATATAGTTGATGACCTTAATCAGCTTGATTTTAAAAGATATGATGAAATAGAAAAAAAGTACTTTTTAGATTTAGCTTGTTTAGCCGTATGGGACGATAATATTTTAGAGCATAACGAATCTGATTTTATTTTTACTTTAGGAAAAAACATGAATTTAGATCGTGCTCTGGTAGAGCGGTCACTTTCTCAAGTAACTTATTTTTACAATTCCTATAAAAATCAAATATCTATACTACAAGAATCTAATTTAGTTAAGAATTTTTACGATAATACCAGCTTGCTTGTTAAGAAGCTTATTTTAAGAAATAAAAAGAGGTTACAGAAAGAGCTGTCAGAGAGCAAAGAACTTTTAGCATTGTTAGCCAAAGCTACATCACAAGAATTAACTAAAGAAGAGCGCGAAAAAGTAAAATCTCAGTTGTTAGATATTTTTAAAAGCATACCTTCTTTAGCTATTTTTGCCTTGCCCGGAGGCGCGGTTCTGTTGCCCCTTTTTGTTAAATTAATTCCTAATTTACTGCCTTCTTCTTTTGATGAAAACAGGGTAGATGAAACAACTAACCCTAAAAAAACTAATAGTTAGCATTTATTTTTTACTCTAACCAATTTTTAAAGTCTTTTACACGCTCTCGAGCAACAATAATTTCGGTATCGTTATAAGTGTTTAATTTTATTTTTAATCTAGAATTGGTGTAGCTAACAATATCTTTAATAGCGTTAACATTTATAAAAAACTTTCTGTTAATTCTAAAAAAAATAGCAGGTTCTAATTCATTTTCAAGCTGCTCTAAGGTGGTATCTAACAAATAATTTCTACCGTCTGATGTATACAAATATGTTCCTTTGTTTTCACTGTAAAAACACTCAATCTCATCAACATTTATAAGTTTTATGTGCTGACCAACTTTAACAGAAAACCTTTTTTTGTATTCTCTATCTAACGGATTTACAAGTAGGTTTTTTATATCATTAAAATCTATCGCCACGCTTTGTTTGGGCGGTATTCTATTTTCATATTTTTTTATGGCTGCTTGCAAATCTGATTCTGCTATTGGTTTAAGCAAATAATCTATACTGTTTAGTTTAAATGCTTGGAGTGCATATTCATCATAGGCAGTTGTAAATATTACTGCAGAGTTAATTGTTACAGCTTCAAAAATCTCAAACGAAAGGCCATCGCTTAATTGAATATCTAAAAAAATCAAATCAGGATGTTCATTATTAGAAAACCACGTTATAGATTCTTCTACACTATGCAACAGCGCTTTAACATTTAAATTTTGTTTAGAAACTAACCGCTCTAAGCGTCTTGCAGATGGCTTTTCGTCTTCAATTATAATTACATTCATTGCTATATATTGAATCTTTTTAATAGATTATTTGTACTTGTACGTATTGCGTTTTTCTTTTTCTAAAAACTCTTTTATTTTCCTTTCTTCCCAGTCTCTTCCAAAAAACACTTGAAATCCAAAAACACCCAACCCATGAAAAAAGAGTCCTATTCCCCAAAAAAACGGTGTTGCAAAAGTTCCGAAAGTCCAGAACGAGTCGCCATCATCTAAATTAACAGCTATTACTACAAGTAAAAATATATTAACTAAAAGGTATGAAACCGCATGCCAAAAGAAACCTTTTATTTGATCTAATCTTTTTTTGGCTCGTAAATAGGCTTCTTCTTCGGCCATTACTGCCTTATATTTTTCTTCAAAATTTTCAGTATTCATATTCATAATTTTGTTTTTTATTTCCATTTATTACGCTTTTCTTGCTCCATAAATTCTTTAATTTTTCGAGCTTCCCAGTCTGTTCCAAAAATTCCGTCGTTCACATAAACTTTATAGGCATGAAAAGCCAACCCTATACCCCAACCTATCATTGGAAACCAAAACCACTGAAAATGCCATGAGGTTCTGTAGTTTATAAAAATTAAAAACGGAATTACTAAACAATACGAGAGTAAAGAATAGTAAAATCCTTTAAGTTCTTCTACATGCTTTTTTGCTCTGATGTAGGCTTCGTTAAAATCTGTTTCTTGTTTCATGATTGATACTTTTTTTGTGAGCATAGGAATTGCAACTGCAAACTTCCCATTCTCTTGGTTAATTAAAACTTTTCTGTCTGTTAATAATTTGTAGCGTTGATTAATATTATTTAGCCCTACTCCGCTACTTTTTTTTACTATTTGCTTGGGCTGTAATGTGTTCTCTACTATTAGATTTCCTTGTTTTTCGTAAATAGATATATGCAATGGTTTTTTAGCAGTTACCGTATTGTGTTTTACAGCATTTTCTAAAAGTAATTGCAGTGATAATGGTACAACTTTACTCTCCGGATTAGAAGCTCGTTCGGGTATTGTGAAAACAATACTATCTTCGAATCTCATTTTTAATAAAGACATATAAGTTTTGGCAAAATCTAACTCTTCATCTACCGTAACTAAATCTTTATTTTTTTGCTCTAATACATAGCGGTACACTTTAGATAACCCTGTGGTAAACTCTTGTGCGTTTTCAGGACTTTCTTCTATTAAACTGGTTAATACGTTTAAGCTATTAAACAGAAAATGCGGATCTAATTGATTTTTAAGCGCATCAAACCTTGCGCTTGCTGTCCCGGCTATTACCTGATGTTCTTTTACCTTGCGTTCTTGTAATGCTTTATAAAAATAAAAAGCATGAAAAAAGAGTGATAATACTAAGGTGATTACTAATGCAACAACATAAAAACTGGCTCTTTCTTCTGATATAAATTCTTGCCAAGATTCTCTCTCTATAACAACTTCTGTAATTATTCTAATAAAAAACACAGACATCATGGTTAATACTACAGAGCCCCCTGCACCAATAAGAAGTCGTTTTTTATTAAACCTGTCTTCTCTGAATTTTATATCTAAAAAATCAAAAAACACTGAGTTTACCATATATAAAGTAATAGCGTACAACTGGTTGTATAAAAAGTCTATTAGCAAACTATTGTCTAGTTTAAAATAATTACCTGACACCATGTTAAAACCGGTTAAGACTATAAATACAAATACACCAATTAAAAAGGCTTTTGCTATTTCTTTAACTATTTTCATTTATACGTGTTTATTGATACTAATTTTTAAAAATTAGTGTGTTGTTATTATTGCTTTTAAAGGTAACAAAAAGATTAGCGCTTACTTTCTCTAATTTAAAAGTGTTTAACCTTTCTGTATCACTAGGTTTAGCAAAGCTGCAGAATGTGGTTAAAAGCATTGATAATAAAATTAAAATTAACCTGAGCATTTTGTGTTTTTTAAATTAATTACACCCCAAAAGTCTATTATTAACTTCTTTTATTAAAAAACCAATTACCGAAATGTCTATTTTTAAAGACGAATTGTTGAATGAGCTAAATACTATTATCTTTATAACTATACTTAATTTATTATTATGCAGCGAAGAACATTTATACAGTCTGCCGTTGGTGGTACTGTTTTAAGTTTACTACCCGGTTTTGCTAAAGCTACTGCTTTGCATGAATCAAAATTTACCTCAAAAAAGATTAAACCAAAAAGATTAAAACCAGGTGATACCATAGCGCTTATAGCTCCCGGATTCGCGGTGTCAGAAGATAAACTTGAAGCTGCTAAAAAGTATATTAAAGACTTAGGTTTTGTGCCTTATCATACCCATAGAATACTTGGTAATGAAGGATATTTTAGTAATACAGACAAAGAACGCCTTGCCGATTTGCATGAAGCTTTTGAAAACAAAAACGTAGACGGAATTATTTGTGCAAGAGGCGGTTATGGCTGCACACGCATTCTCTCTGATATAGACTATAACTTAATAAAAAACAACCCAAAAGTATTAATGGGTTATAGCGATATTACTGCTTTGTTGAATGCTATTTATCAGGAAACCGGATTAATTACTTTTCATGGTCCGGTGGCATCAGCTTTTAAAACACCCTTTGAAATAGAAAACTTTACTAAAATAATAACCACTCCTAAAAAACAAACACAGCTTTCTATCTACACAGAAGACAGCGCTCTTTATACAGAAAATCCGGAGTTTGAACGATATACAATTGTTCCCGGAGAAGCCTCAGGAGAACTTGCAGGCGGAAACCTATCGTTATTAGCTGCAATGGCAGGAACTCCTTATGAAGTAGCTTTAGAAAACAAAATTGTTTTTCTGGAAGATATAGAAGAACAGCCTTACAGAATAGATAGAATGCTTACTCAGCTAATAGAAACCGGTAAATTGGCTAAAGCTAAAGCAATTGTACTTGGTATTTTTAAAGGCTGTAACCATTCTTCTAATCCATTATCATATACTTTAAAACAAGTACTATTAGATAGAATTAAGCCACTTGGCATTCCGGCTGCATATGGTTTTTCTATCGGACACATAGAAAATCAAATTACGTTGCCGGTTGGTGCTAAAGCAACCGTAAACACCAATAATCTTACAATAACCATCAATGAAACTGCTGTAACATGATAGTATTTAAAACTAACAGATTAACCGTTAGGCAACTAACATATAATGATTTAGAGGGGTTTCATGAGCTTCAAAGTAACAAAAATGTTATGCTGTTTACCTCTGGTAAACCCATGACAATAGACGAAAATAAAACCGATCTAAAAAAAGTTATAACCCATTACCATACACCAAACAATACTTTTTGGGTTTGGGCTGTAACGTGTGGCGAACAATTTATTGGCACTGTAGCTTTAATAAAAAATAAACAAGACGAATGGGAAATTGGGTATAGATTATTAGAAAAATATTGGGGAAACGGTTTTGGAAAAGAACTTGTAAACGGTTTAATAGAGTATGCCTTCTCCCAAAAAAACATAACTTCTTTAATTGCTTATGTTGATAAAAACAATAAAGCCTCTGTAGCCATTTTACAACAGTTTTTTAAGCCGGACAACACTTATAAACCAGATAATTGTTGTGATTTAAAATTTGTAGTAAACAAGCAAAAACATTACACATAACCTAAATAAAAAACCATGAAATCAGGAAGATTAGAAGCCTTTAGTGATGGTGTTTTAGCAATAGTTATCACTATTATGGTTTTAGAAATGAAAGCGCCTCACGATACATCTTTAGAGGCACTGCTTGCTATAAGTCCGGTTTTTATTAGCTATCTGGTAAGTTTTATTTATTTAGGTATTTACTGGAATAACCATCACCATTTACTTCAGGTAACTCAACACGTTAATGGCAGTATACTTTGGGCTAATTTACACTTACTTTTTTGGCTATCACTAATTCCGTTTGCTACAAGTTGGGTTGGAGAAAACCACGTAGAATCGTTGCCAATTGCACTTTATGGCGCAGTATTATTAATGAGTGCTATTGCATACAGAATATTAGAGCTTGCCTTAATAAAATATCACGATGATAATTTTCCGTTAAAAAAAACAACAAAAAAAGGGGTTAAAGAACTATCTTCTATTGCCTTATATGCAATTGCAATTCCGTTGGCTTTTGTAAATAGTTGGTTATCTGTAGCTCTGTATGTTTTGGTTGCCATACTTTGGATTATACCTAGTAAAAAATTAGAAAAGGCAGTAGCAAATAATACATAAAAAATAAAAGCACTAACCCAAGCGTTAGTTTAAAAACAATTTTAATGAATACACCACAAGAAAGTGCCATTGCTCATGCAAAAATGCGAGCCATAGAAGCTAACACTGTTAATATGGAAATTGGCCAATGTATGTTAGATATTGAAGCTAACAATAAACAAAATGCAGAGTTTCCGTTACAGTTTATTGCTTTTGCCGAAAAAATTAAAGGAAAGTTAGACGATTCTGAAAACCAATTGCTATCACTTTTAACTCAAAAAGTATTGTTATACCAAAAGGCTACAACAGAGAATTTTAAACTTATTTTAGAGTTGGCTAACAACCAGAGAATTAGAACAGAAAACGCTATAAAAAATTACGAGGAAGTAGCCAAACAATAAATTAGTTGGCTACTTCACTTATAAACTTAATTCTGTAGAGTCTAAGTTCTTCGTCTTCATATTCTCCGTCAAATTCTTCTAAAGCAACAGAAATCCTATCGGTTTCAGCTTCTAAAAAGTAATCATGAAGCTCTTCTTGTTGCTCATCATCCAGAATTTCATCAATCCAATATGAGATATCTAACTTTGTACCGCTATACACTATTTGCTCCATTTCTTTAATAAACTCTTCCATCTCTAACCCTTTTGCAGAGGCAATATCGGGTAGCGGAAGTTTTCTATCTACATTCTGTATAATATATAATTTAATACCCGATTTAGCGCCGGTACTTTTAACTACTAAATCATCAGGTCTTACTATATCGTGTTCTTCTACATATTTAGCAATCAGGTCTGCAAATGGTTTTCCGTATTTATTGGCTTTACCCTCACCTACTCCATGAACCTGTGTGAGTTCTTTAACAGTCACCGGGTATTTAAGTGCCATATCTTCTAAAGATGGATCTTGAAAAATCACAAACGGGGGTACTCCCAGTTTTTTTGCTTGACTTTTTCTGAGGTCTTTAAGCATGTTGAGCAATTTTTCATCAGCAGCCCCACCTCCACTCTTTGCAGCAGTTATAATGCTATCATCTGTTGTTTCATCGTATACATGGTCTTCGGTCATCATAAAAGATTCCGGCTTGTTTAAAAATGCATGCCCGGATTCGGTTAAATGTAATACGCCGTATTGCTCTATTTCTTTTTTAATTAAACCGGCTACCAAAACCTGACGAATAAGGGCCATCCAATGCTTATCGTCTTTATCATCTCCAATTCCAAAAAAGTCTTGCTCGTTCGCCTTATACGATTTCACTAAGGCTGTTACCTTACCAATTAGGGTGTTAATTACTTCTTTTGCTTTAAACTTCTCGTTAGTACCTTTAATTACAGTTAGCAGTTTAACAACATCATCTTTGGCCTCTTTTTTCTTTTTGGGGTTTCTAACATTATCGTCCATATCTGCCCCTTCGCCATTTACCTCATCAAATTCTTCTCCAAAATAATGTAGTATAAATTTTCTTCTAGAAATTGAGGTTTCTGCATAGGCTACCATATCTTGAAGCAATGCATGACCTATTTCTTGTTCTGCTACCGGTTTTCCCGACATAAACTTCTCGAGCTTCTCTATATCTTTATACGAATAAAAAGCCAAGCAATGTCCTTCTCCTCCATCTCTTCCGGCTCTTCCGGTTTCTTGATAATAACTTTCTATGCTTTTAGGTATATCATGATGAATTACAAACCGAACATCGGGCTTATCTATTCCCATACCAAATGCAATTGTAGCCACAACTACATCTGCCTCTTCCATTAAAAACATGTCTTGATGCTTAGCCCTTGTTTTACTGTCTAATCCGGCATGATATGGTACTGCATTAATACCATTAACTTGTAATACTTGAGCAAGCTCTTCTACACGTTTTCTGCTTAAACAGTAAACAATACCGGATTTATTAGGATTTTGTTTAATAAATCTAATAATATCTGCATCTACATTTTTGGTTTTTGGGCGTACTTCGTAATATAAATTAGGACGGTTAAAAGAGGCTTTAAAAACCTGGGCATCTGTCATCCCCAAGTTTTTTAAAATATCTTCTTGAACCTTTGGTGTTGCAGTAGCGGTAAGTGCTATAATTGGAATATTATCACCAAGTTTTGCAATTATATTGCGAAGATTTCTGTATTCCGGCCTAAAATCATGACCCCATTCAGAAATACAATGTGCCTCATCTACAGCAACAAATGATATGGTTACAGATTGTAAAAAATTTATATAATCTTCTTTGGTAAGAGACTCCGGAGCAACATACAACAGTTTTGTAATGCCACTTGTAATGTCTGACATTACTTGTTTTACTTCGGTTTTTGTAAGTGATGAGTTTAAAACATGGGCTACACCTTTGTTTTCAGATACTCCTCTAATAGCGTCAACTTGGTTTTTCATCAGTGCTATAAGCGGAGAGACAACAATGGCCGTGCCTTCTTGTACTAGTGCAGGTAATTGGTAGCATAAAGACTTCCCGCCACCCGTGGGCATAATAACAAATGTATTGCTGCCCTCAATTACACTTTTTATAACATCTTCTTGTAATCCCTTAAAACTGCTAAACCCGAAATACTGTTTTAGCGAAGCGTGTAAATCAATTTCGGCTAAACTCATGCTGTCATTTTACTATTTTATATACTTTTGCAGTACTTAAATATACAAATTCTTGTACATTAAAACCACTAAATTAATAAAACTTGAGTAATCTAGAGTCTATAATTTCAGATGCCAAAAATACAATAACTAAAGAAGCCGAGGCAATAAAAAATTTGGTTTCTTTGGTAAATGCAGATTTTGCCAATGCAGTAGAATGCATTTACAACTCTAAAGGAAGAGTTATAATAACCGGAATTGGCAAAAGTGCTATTATTGCAAATAAAATTGTTGCAACGCTAAATTCTACCGGCACTCCAGCCATTTTTATGCATGCAGCAGATGCCATACATGGCGATTTAGGAATTGTTTTAGAAGACGATGTAGTAATTTGTATTTCTAAAAGTGGTAACACTCCAGAAATTAAAGTTCTTGTTCCATTAATTAAAAATGGAAAAAACAAATTAATTGCCATAACAGGTAATAAAGATTCTTTTTTAGCATCTCAGGCAGATTATGTACTAAACACCTTTGTAGAAAAAGAGGCTTGCCCAAATAATCTTGCACCAACCACCAGTACTACTGCGCAACTTGTTGTGGGCGATGCCCTTGCAGTATGCTTGGTAAAATTAAGAGGTTTTAGTAGTAAAGATTTTGCTAAATATCATCCGGGAGGCTCATTAGGTAAAAAGCTATATTTACGTGTAGAAGATATCTCTAAAGTTAATCTTAAACCAAAAGTAACAGCAGATACTGATGTTAAAAAGGTAATTATAGAAATTACCGAAAAAATGCTCGGTGTAACAGCTGTGGTAGAAAATGATAAAATTATAGGGATTGTAACCGATGGAGATATTAGACGAATGATGAATTCTTATAATGACATTAATGGTTTAACTGCCGGAGATATAATGAGCAAAAACCCTAAAACCATTGCTGCCGATGCAATGGCTGTTGATGCGCTGGAGCAAATGGAAGCCAATGGGATATCGCAATTATTGGTTGAAGAAAATGGTAAATATGCCGGTGTAGTACATTTGCATGATTTAATTAAAGAAGGAATCATTTAATGGCTACAAAAAATCCTCAAGAAATGTCGTTTTTAGACCATCTCGAAGAGCTGAGATGGCACTTAATCAGATCTACGTTAGCTATCCTAATTGTAGGTATTGTTGCTTTTGTTGCTAAAGATTTTATTTTTGATACCATTATTTTCGGTCCCAAAAAAGCTAACTTTCCTACTTATAACCTATTCTGTAATATTGCTAAATTTTTAGGTCTAGACGAGTCGTTTTGCGAAGGACCGCAATTTAGAATACAAAGTAGGGTTATGGCCGGGCAATTTTCTGCGCATATTTGGACCTCTATTTGGGCCGGATTTATAGTTGCTTTCCCTTATGTATTGTACGAAATGTGGAGATTTATTAGTCCGGGGCTTTACGACAATGAGCGTAAACATGCCAGAGGATTTATTTTTGTTGCCTCATTACTATTTTTTAGCGGAGTGCTTTTTGGCTACTATTTAATATCTCCTTTATCTATTAACTTTTTAGCTAATTATAAAGTAAGTGAAGAGGTTTTTAACGACATAGATTTAAGTTCGTACATATCAACAGTTAGAGCCTCTGTAATAGCCTGTGGTATTATTTTTGAACTCCCAATCGTGATTTATTTTTTAACCAAAATAGGTTTAGTAACACCAGAGTTTTTAAGAAAATACCGAAAATTTGCTTTAGTAATAGTTTTAATTCTATCTGCAATTATTACTCCGCCAGACGTTGCCAGCCAAATTATAGTAGCTATTCCTGTTTTAGTACTGTACGAAGCAAGTATTTATATCTCTAAAATTGTCTTAAAAAGACAAGCCAAAAAAGAACAAAAAAATGGGTGATCTTGTAAAAGAATTTAATGACTACAGAGCTAAAATGAATGAGCGCATTTTGGCCGATAATAACAAAATAATTAAACGCATTTTTAATTTAGATACCAACGCCTATGCTCCGGGTGCTTTAGATGTTAAAACTAAAGAGTTGTTAGGATTGGTAGCTTCTGCAGTATTACGTTGTGATGATTGTATAAAATATCATTTAGAAACCTGCTACAAAGAAGGGTTAACAAAAGCTCAAGTAATGGAGGCTTTAAGCATTGCTACACTTGTTGGTGGCACAATTGTTATTCCGCATTTACGAAGAGCTTATGAATTTTGGGAAGCATTAGAAAAACAAGAATCTTAATATTTTAATAAAGTCTGATAGCGTTTACAGTAAATCATTAATTTTAACATCATATAATATTTTACCTGCACTATGAAGCTAAGAGCCGAAAATATCATGAAAACCTACAAAGGCCGTCAAGTTGTTAAAGGAATCTCTTTAGAAGTAGAGCAAGGAGAGATTGTAGGTTTATTAGGGCCAAACGGAGCAGGTAAAACCACTTCTTTTTATATGATTGTTGGGTTAATTAAACCTAATGGCGGTGCTATTTATTTAGATAATACAGACATTACCAATTACCCAATGTACAAACGAGCACAAAACGGTATTGGGTATTTAGCACAAGAAGCCTCTGTATTTAGAAAGCTCACCGTAGAAGAAAATATAATGGCCGTTTTAGAGCTTACAAAACTTACTAAAGCTCAGCAAAAAGAGCGCACCGAGCAATTGTTAGAAGAGTTTGGTCTTACAGATAGAAGAAAACGGCGTGGCGATTTACTATCTGGTGGAGAACGAAGAAGAACAGAAATTGCACGTGCTCTGGCAACAGATCCTAAGTTTATTTTGTTAGATGAGCCTTTTGCAGGAGTTGATCCGGTAGCTGTAGAAGATATTCAGAGGATTGTATCTCAGCTAAAAACAAAAAACATAGGGATTTTAATAACAGACCACAACGTACAAGAAACATTGGCCATTACCGAACGCTCATATTTAATGTTTGAAGGGGCTATCTTAAAAGCCGGTGTACCCGAAGAACTTGCTGCCGATGAAATGGTTAGAAAAGTTTATTTAGGCCAAAACTTCGAGTTAAGAAAGAAAAAAATCACACCTTAACCTTTTCTTTATCAGGTAAAATTACAGATATAAGCACGTAAAGTACAATTAGTAACGGAATAGCTAAAAAACGTACTGTTATTAACGCTATTAAACTTAAAAGCAAAAACGTGTACCTAATTGAATTTTCTTGAAAGTTCCAGTTTTTAAATTTCAATGCAAATAATTTAACCGGAACATTCATCAGTAAGGTTAATAACAAAATAACCCCAATTAAAAACCACTCGTTTGCAATTAATGTCTGAGCACTCTCATTATTTTCATGGAAAAGTATTAATGGTAGCGACACCACAAATAATGCATTTGCTGGTGTTGGAAGCCCTTTAAATACATCTGATTGCTCTTCGTCTATATTAAATTTAGCAAGCCTATATGCTGCACCCAATGTTATTAAAAAGCCTAAAAAAGGTACTGGGTTATTGTATAGTAGTTGCCAAGAGTGTAACGCTATATCGTCACTATTTGTAGTCCACTGGTTTACCGCACTTAATTGTAAAAGTTTATACATAATTACACCTGGCACTACTCCGCTAGTAACCAAATCTGCTAAAGAATCCAACTGTACGCCAAGACTACTCTGCACTTGTAAAAGTCTTGCTGCTAATCCATCAAAAAAGTCAAAGAAAATTCCTAAAATAACCAAGTAAGCTGCTGTAACTAAAGCTCCATTAACAGCAAAAACAATAGCAAAACATCCGCATAATAAGTTAAGAAGGGTAATTAAATTTGGTATATGTTTTCTCATTATTAGTTGTCTTTGGGTAAAATTAAATTTTTGTTTAACACGAATGTAAAAAAACTAAAGCGAATAGCCTTATTATTATGATATTTGCACGCAACGGCATAAATTACACAACCAACTTATTGCCTTTTACATGAAAAAAAACATTCTTTTAGCAGTTACAAGCGGATTATTATTGGCAGCCAGCTGGCCAACCTATGGTGTTCCCTTATTACTTTTTATAGCTTTTGTTCCGCTTTTATGGACAGAATTTAAACTCAGAAATGCTTCAATAAAAAGAAAAAAACGTAAGATTTTTGCTTTAGCATACACCACATTTGTACTCTGGAATGTGCTAACCACAGGCTGGCTTTACTATGCAGATTTATTTGGAATGCTGTTTGCCGTTTTGGTTAATGCATTGTTAATGAGTTTGGTTTTTTTGCTTTATCATGTGGTTGCTAAAAGAGTTCCTACATCTAGAGGATTACTTTTTTTGCCTGCTGTGTGGATTGCTTTTGAAAAATTGCATCTGGGCTGGGATTTTTCATGGCCATGGTTAAACCTGGGGAATGCTTTCTCTGAATATTACCACTGGATACAATGGTATGAGTACACAGGTACTTTTGGTGGTACGCTTTGGGTTTGGATTGTAAATTGTGGTGTTTTTGTTGCCTTAAAAAAATATGCTTCTACCAAAAACAAAAAAGCTCTTTACAGAAGCTTGTCTGCAAACCTCTTAGTTGTTGCTATCCCGATAATAATTTCTTTGTTTATTTATGCAAGCTACCAAGAGCCACAAAAAAAAGTAAGTGTAATTGCTTTACAGCCCAATGTAGACCCTTACACAGAAAAATATAATATGGCAAACTTAGAAGTTGCCCAAAATCTTTTTGAATTAGCCAAAAACAACACAACCCAAAAAACAGATTTTATTTTAGCGCCAGAGACTGTTTTTGCTGAAGGTTTTGGAGAACGGCTAAATACATTTAGGGAGAGTGAGCTATACAAAAAACTTAAAACTTATAACCAACAAAACCCAACAATAAACTTGTTGGTTGGAATTCAGTTTTTTAACACCTACAATCAAAAAAGTCAAATCACTAAATTCTCTAACAGGCTTAGAGAAAACTTATGGTACGATACGTATAATTCTGCTTTGTTTATGAATGCTTATAATGATTTTGATGTGTATCATAAATCTAAGCTTGTGGTTGGTATAGAAACGTTTCCGTACAAAAGCATTTTAGAGCCTCTTTTAGGCAATATAATGATAGATTTAGGAGGTACTGTTGCTGTTAGAACAACGCAAGAAGAGCGTGATGTTTTTACATCTTTTGATGGTAATTATAGTGCTGCCCCAATTATTTGCTACGAATCTGTTTATGGTGAGTTTGTTACCGGATATGTTAGAAACGGTGCTAATTTTTTGGCAATTATAACTAACGATGGCTGGTGGCAAGAAACACAAGGCCATAAACAGCACTTAAGCTATGCTAGACTTAGAGCCATAGAGACCAGAAGAAGCATTGCCCGTAGTGCAAACACAGGTATATCTGCACTAATTAATCAAAAAGGAGACATTATTAAATCACTCCCATACAATACGGAAGGTGCTGTTTCCGGAAGTATCTCGGTTAATGATAAAATTACTTTTTACACACGATTCGGAGATTATATTGCACGATTAGCCATGTTTGTTGGCGCTCTTATTTTATTAACGGCCTTTGCCAAAAAAAGATCTGAAGTGTGAATTACATATCAGTAGAAAATATAGCCAAAGCATACGGAGATCGTGTTCTGTTTTCTGATATTTCTTTTGGTATAAATAAAGACCAAAAAATTGCTTTGATTGCCAAAAACGGTACTGGTAAAACCTCTTTGTTAAATATTTTAGTCGGTAAAGATGAACCTGATTCCGGGCAAGTAGTTTACAGAAAAGATATTCAATTAGCTTTTTTACCTCAAAAACCGCAACTAAATGAACAACTAACCGTAGAAGAAACCATTTTTGCGTCGAATAATCCTATTTTAAAAATTATCCGGGAATATGAAAATGCGTTAAGCAATCCTACTAACGAAGAAGCCTATCAGAAAGCTTTCGAAAAAATGGAACTTTACAATGCATGGGATTTTGAAACGCAATACAAGCAAATTCTATCAAAACTAAAACTAGAAAATCTAAAAGCAAAGGTTAAAACCCTTTCAGGAGGACAAAAAAAACGGCTTGCCCTTGCAACTATTTTAATTAATAAGCCTAACATTCTTGTAATGGATGAGCCTACTAACCACCTTGATTTAGAAATGATAGAATGGTTAGAGCAATACTTTAGTAAAGAAAATATTACCCTCTTTTTAGTAACACACGATCGGTATTTTTTAGAACGTGTATGCAATGAAATTTTAGAATTAGATCAAGGTAAACTTTATACTTACAAAGGAAACTACTCGTACTATTTACAAAAAAAAGAAGAACGTTTAGAAGCTCAAGAAGCCTCTGTAGATAAAGCAAAAAATTTATACAAAAAGGAGCTTGAATGGATGCGTAGGCAACCAAAAGCTCGCACAACAAAATCTAAATCCAGAATAGACGATTTTTACATCATAAAACAAAAAGCTCATGAGCGCAGAAAAGAACATAAGGTTCAGTTAGAAATTAACATGGAGCGCTTAGGCAATAAAATTGTAGAGTTTCATAATGTCTCTAAAGCTTATCCTAACAAAACCATTTTAAAGGGTTTTAATTATACTTTTAAAAAAGGTGAGCGCGTTGGGATTATTGGTAAAAACGGAACAGGAAAATCTACCTTTTTAAACTTGCTCACACAATCAGACAAACCAGACTCCGGAAAAATTATAGTTGGAGATACTGTAACCTTTGGCTACTACACTCAAAAAGGGTTACAGCCAAAAACAAGCCAAAAAGTAATTGATGTTATAAAAGCCTATGGCGAATACATACCGTTAACAAAAGGAAGGCAATTAAGTGCATCGCAACTTTTAGAACGCTTTCTTTTTGATAGAAAAAAACAATATGATTATGTTGAAAAGTTAAGTGGCGGAGAGCTGAAAAGACTTTATTTATGTACGGTTTTAATTCAAAATCCTAACTTCTTAATTCTTGATGAGCCCACTAACGACTTAGATATTGTAACCCTAAATGTACTTGAGCAATTTTTGTTAGACTATCCGGGGTGCCTTGCAATTGTTTCTCATGACAGGTATTTTATGGATAAAATAGTAGACCATTTATTAGTTTTTAAAGGCGATGGCATAATAGAAGATTTTCCCGGGAATTATAGTGATTTTAGGGCTTACCAAGATAGTGTAGCACCTGAAGTAGAAGCTGCCAATACAATTAAAAAAGAAAAGAAAACCTGGAAAAAAACCAACCAAAACAAGCTGTCATATAATGAGCAACGCGAATACAATAAATTAGAAAGCGAAATTGCCAAATTAGAAGCAGAAAAAGCAGCAATAGAAGCTAGTTTTATTGATGGCAATTTAGACGGTGAGCAAATAAACGAGCAGGCAATTAAATTACAAGAAATTAACACACAAATAGAAGAAAAAACAGAACGCTGGTTTGAACTATCCTTAAAAACCGAAATGTAATGAATTGGTATGCAATTGTGCAATACATTAATTTCTTAAGAGCATCTACCAATCAACACGATGTGCATTCACCTTTTATATATAATTTTATTACTAAAGGGCTTTATACAAAACCACACTATAAAACAACAAAATTCAATGCATTAGTTATAAAAGCTTATGCTTATTTTAAACCACAAAACGTTTTTTTACAAGAAACGCACAACCTGTCTTTTATACAACAGCATATAAATCAATCCATTATTAGTACAACACCTCAAAACGCAGATTTTTTGGTTTTTAACGGGACTTTAAATCTCAAAAAGGTTTTAGCTTTTTTAAACAATAATACTATTGCTCCAGAAAGCATAATTATTTTAAAGAATCCCAACGCAAATAAAGAAACTATTAAAATATGGCAGACAATAAAACAGCATAATAAGGTTAAACAAACAATAGATTTTTATCATTCGGCAATATTGTTTTTTAGAACAACACAAGCTAAAGAGCATTTTACAATACGGTTTTAAAACCGTATTTTTAAAATAAAAATCATGAGTACCACTTGGTTAATAATAGCTATTGCAGCAGTCTTTATTTTAGTGCTGTACAACAATAAAAGAAACATACACAAGTTACGTGACAGGCAATCACGTAATTTTAAAGACAATTATTACAAAAAAAAGAAAGCTAAAGATGAAAATATACACAAGGACGGGCGATAAAGGAACTACTGCTCTGTTTGGCGGAACCAGAGTTCCTAAACACCATATTAGAATAGAAAGCTATGGAACTGTAGATGAGTTAAACTCTTGGTTAGGATTAATTAGAGATCAAGAAATAGACACCTACACAAAACTTACCATACAACATATACAAGACAGATTATTTACCCTTGGAGCAATTTTGGCTACCGATCCTGAAAAGGCAGTCTTAAAAAGTGGTAAAGAAAGGCTTAATATCCCTAAAATTAATGCAGACGATATTGTGCGTTTAGAAAAAGAAATGGACGCTATGAATGATCACCTCCCTCCTATGACACACTTTATTTTACCAGGAGGGCATCAAACCGTGTCATTCTGTCACATTGCTCGCACCGTATGCCGTAGAGCAGAGCGTTTAGCAGCGCATCTCTACGAAAACGAACCTTTTGATGAACACGTTCTGCAATATTTAAACAGGCTTTCTGATTATCTTTTTGTGTTGGCACGAAAATTGTCCCATGATTTACAAGCCGAAGAAATAAAGTGGATTCCGGAAAAGGAATCTTAAAAATTAATATTGAGGTAAATTAAACACACTCAATTTATTACAAAAAATTACGTTCTTTTAAAATAGTGAGTAAATAATTGAAATTTTACTTGACTTTTTACGATAAAAATTTATTTTTGCAGAAATTTTAAAACCGTTTAGCAGATGTATTGGACCCTAGAATTAGCATCTTATTTAAGTGATGCGCCATGGCCAGCTACTAAAGACGAGTTGATTGATTATGCTATCAGAACGGGGGCTCCGCTTGAAGTAGTAGAAAATCTTCAAGCAATGGAAGATGAAGGAGAAATGTATGAATCTATTGAGGAGATTTGGCCCGATTACCCTACAGAGGAAGATTACCTCTGGAATGAAGACGAATATTAACAACCCTTAAATTATTACAGAAAAAAGTCTCTTTCGAGGCTTTTTTTTTGCTTAATTTTGACACAAAATATACCACTTATATGAGTTTTTTAAATTCAATCATAAAAGCATTTGTAGGAGATAAATCTCAAAAAGATATTAAGGCAATACAGCCTATTGTAGATAAAATTAAATCATTTGAAAGCAGCTTATCTGAACTCTCTAACGATGAGCTAAGAAATAAAACCCTAGAGTTTAAAGCTAAAATTAAAGCCAGCAGAGCAGAAATAGATCAAAAAATACAACAACTAAAAGATGAAGCTGCTCAAATAAATGATATAGACCGTAAAGAAGATATCTATACAGAAATAGATAAGCTTAACGACGAAGGCTACAAAATTACCGAAGACACCCTTAACGAAATTCTACCGGAAGCTTTTGCAGTAGTTAAAGAAACTGCAAGACGTTTTGCAAATAACACTACACTTACAGTTACTGCTACACCTTTTGACAGAGAACTGTCAGGCACAAAAGATTACGTAACGTTAGAAGGAGAAAAAGCCATCTGGAGAAACTCTTGGGATGCTGCCGGAAAAGAAGTAACCTGGGATATGGTACATTACGACGTGCAGCTAATTGGTGGCGTTGTGTTACATCAAGGTAAAATTGCCGAAATGATGACCGGTGAAGGTAAAACCCTTGTTGCAACTCTCCCGGTGTACTTAAATGCGCTAACCGGTAACGGTGTACACTTAGTTACGGTTAACGATTATCTGGCAAAACGTGATAGCGCTTGGATGGGGCCAATATTTGAGTTTCATGGGCTTTCTGTAGATTGCATAGATAATCACCAACCCAATTCAGAAGGCAGACGCAAAGCCTATGAAGCAGATATTACCTATGGTACTAATAATGAGTTTGGATTTGATTACTTGCGCGATAACATGGCGCATACGCCTCAAGACCTTGTTCAGCGTCCGCATAACTTTGCTATCATAGATGAGGTAGATTCTGTTTTAATTGATGATGCCAGAACCCCGCTCATTATTTCCGGTCCGATACCGGAAGGCGACAAACACGAATTTAATGAGCTTAAGCCTAAGGTAGCCGATTTGGTTCAAAAGCAACGCCAATACTTAACAGGTGTTCTTGCAGAAGCAAAAAAACTAATTGCAGAAGGAAACACTAAAGATGGAGGCTTTTTATTGCTTAGAGTTTACAGAGGTTTGCCTAAAAACAAAGCCTTAATAAAATTCTTGAGTGAAGAAGGAGTTAAACAACTGCTTCAAAAAACCGAGAATTTTTACATGCAAGACAACAACAGAGAAATGCACAAAGTAGATGAAGAGTTGTTGTTTGTTATTGATGAAAAAAGCAATCAAATAGAGCTTACAGATAAAGGTATAGAATACTTATCGGCTGGAGACGAAGACAAAGATTTCTTTGTAATGCCAGATATAGGTACAGAAATAGCTAAAATAGAAAACCAAAATTTACCTATAGAAGAAGAAGCCAAGCTAAAAGATAAGTTATTTAAAGACTTTAGTGTAAAAAGCGAACGTATTCATACCCTAAATCAACTCTTAAAAGCATATACCTTGTTTGAAAAAGATGTTGAATATGTGGTGATGGACAACAAGGTGATGATTGTAGACGAGCAAACCGGTCGTATAATGGATGGCCGTAGATACTCTGATGGACTTCATCAAGCAATAGAAGCTAAAGAAAATGTAAAGATTGAAGCAGCAACCCAAACTTTTGCAACAATTACATTGCAAAACTACTTTAGAATGTACCGTAAACTATCCGGTATGACAGGTACTGCCGTTACAGAGGCCGGAGAGTTTTGGGAAATTTATAAACTCGATGTTGTTGAAATCCCTACCAACAGACCGGTTGCCAGAATAGATAAAGAAGACTTGATTTATAAAACCAAGCGAGAAAAATACAATGCTGTAATAGAAGAGATTGTAAATTTAGTAGAGCAAGGCAGACCCGTTTTAGTGGGTACCACTTCGGTAGAGATTTCTGAGCTATTAAGCAGAATGTTAACCCTCAGAAAAATTAAGCATAACGTTCTTAACGCTAAACGCCATAAACAAGAAGCAGAAATTGTAGCCGAAGCAGGAAAACCCGGCGTAGTAACTATTGCTACCAACATGGCCGGTAGAGGTACCGATATTAAACTTACCGACGAAGTTAAAAAGGCAGGCGGATTGGCAATTATTGGTACAGAAAGACACGATTCTCGTCGTGTAGACAGACAGCTAAGAGGACGTTCTGGAAGACAAGGAGATCCCGGTAGCTCTCAATTTTATGTCTCTTTAGAAGACAACTTAATGCGCTTATTTGGTTCTGATAGAGTTGCTAAGCTTATGGATAGAATGGGCTTAAAAGAAGGTGAAGTTATCCAGCATTCTATGATGACCAAATCTATAGAAAGAGCTCAGAAAAAGGTAGAAGAAAACAACTTCGGTATTCGTAAGCGCTTGTTAGAGTACGATGATGTTATGAATGCACAACGTGAAGTTGTATATAAACGTCGTCGTCATGCCCTACAAGGTGAGCGCCTTAAGGTAGATATTGCTAACATGATTTACGATACTTGCGAGGTAATTGCAGAAACCAATAAGCTTGCAAACGATTACAAGAATTTTGAGTTTGAACTTATTAAATACTTCTCAATAACATCGCCTATTTCTGAAACCGATTTTACTAAACTATCGGTAAAAGAAATAACCAATACAATTTACAAAGCGGCCTACAATTACTATCAAGAAAAAATAGAACGCAATGCAGCAACCGCTTTCCCGGTAATTAAAAATGTATACGAAACTCAAGGTGAGCGTTATGAACGCATAGTTGTTCCGTTTACAGATGGTACTAAAACCTTAAATGTAGTTACCAACCTAAAAGAAGCATACGAAAGTAATGGTAAGAACTTAATTTCTGATTTCGAGAAAAACATTACGCTTGCCATAATTGATGATGCTTGGAAAACGCATTTAAGAAAAATGGACGAGCTTAAACAATCTGTGCAGCTTGCTGTACATGAACAAAAAGATCCGTTACTTATTTATAAGTTCGAAGCGTTTGAGCTTTTTAAAGAGATGATAGATAAGGTTAATAAAGAAGTAATAACTTTCTTATTTAAAGGCGAATTACCAACACAAGACCCACAAAATATTCAGGAAGCAAGTAATGTTAGAAAGCCTAAAGAAAAGCTACAAGCCTCTAAAGAAGAGGTTTTAAATAGCGATGAGCTTGCTGCCCAAAACAGAGCTGCCGGCCAATCGCAACGCAGACCACAAGTTACTGAAACCATTGTTAGAGAAAAGCCAAAAATTGGTAGAAACGAACGCGTAACTATTAAAAATGTAATGACCGGCGAAAACAAAACTGTTAAGTATAAAGTTGCCGAACCCCTTATAGAAAAAGGAGAATGGGTATTAGTTAACGAATAGTTTTAACCAAAATAAAAGCTATCAAAAGGCAGTTGTATACAACTGCCTTTTTTTATTTTACTAGTTTTAATAGAAAACTGTATATTTATTACAATCAACCAGCTAACATTATGGAAACTTATGCCAACGCCCTTTTAATTGCCATTCCTGTATTTGTTGGGCTTGTATTACTTGAAATTCTGTATGGGTATTTCTTTAAAAAACAAACCTACAGAGTTATGGACACCGTTTCTAGCCTAAGCAGTGGCATTACTAACATAATTAAAGATTCTTTAGGACTTGTTGTTGTTTTGGTTTCCTACCCTTTTTTAGTAGAACACCTGGCTATTTTTACAATAGAGTCTACCACTTTAATTTATTTTGTGGCATTTATTGCTATGGATTTTGCAGGCTACTGGAATCATAGACTAAGTCATAGGGTTAATTTATTTTGGAATCAACATGTAATTCATCATAGTAGTGAAGAATTTAATTTGGCTTGTGCCCTTAGGCAGTCTATCTCTAATGTAATTGGTTATTTTCCAATTTTACTTATACCTGCTGCTCTTTTTGGTGTTCCAGCTAAAGTAATTAATGTTATTGCTCCGCTACATTTATTTTTACAGTTTTGGTATCATACGCAACACATAGGAAAATTAGGGTGGTTAGAATATATAATTGTAACACCTTCTCAGCACAGAGTGCATCATGCTATCAATCCGGAGTATATAGATAAAAATTTAGGTCAGATTTTTTGTGTTTGGGATAGAATGTTTGGTACTTTTCAGGAAGAATTAGATCACGTCCCTCCTGTTTATGGTGTATTAAAACCCGCTTCTACATGGAATCCTATTCATATTAATTTTCAGCATTTTTGGAGACTGTGTAAAGATGCCTGGCGAACCAAAAGTTGGATAGATAAATTTAGAATTTGGTTTATGCCAACAGGATGGCGACCTAAAGATGTAAAAATTAAATATCCGATGCCTATTATTGAAGATGTTTATAATTTTAAAAAGTACGATACTCCTGCCTCTACGCCTTTTAAAGTGTACATAATCTTTCAATTAATCGTGAACACTTTATTAATGCTTTTTATGTTTTACAGCTTTACCAGCTTAAACTTTAATGAACTATTAATGTACGGAGCTATTGTGTTTTTTGGTGTTTACGGCTATTCATCATTAATGGATAGAGCTCCTTATGCTGTTTGGGTTGAAGTTTTACGAAGCATTGTTGGTTTAGCCGTTATTTATTTAACAAATGATTGGTTTGGTCTAACTAACTTTTGGCCATTAGAAACGTATCCTGTAGTCCTGTACTTTGTTATTACAATGGTTGCCGGCATTTATTTTACGTACTTTGAGCAAGATGCATCTACTCTGAATACAACTGCTTATCAAACAAACGCTTAACAACAAACAATTGCACTAAAACCATTACTAAAGCTACTGTTAAAATATACGTTACTAATTTAGATATTTGCAGCCCAGAAATATTAAAATCTTGCAAGACGGTTGTTATTTTATTATAAACTTCAAAATCGCTTAAAAAAGCATTACCCGTTGTTGTATTAACTCCTAAAACTATAACGGCAATACAAGCCAACGCAATGCCCCACCATGCCTTTTTGGGTATTAAAGGAGTGTATTGTAACAATGCTTTTTCCTTATCTATTGCATGCATTACATTATCTAAAAATGATGCCGAAGGGTACTCTAATCCTTCCTCTATTACGGCTTTCTTAATAAGCTTGTCTATATTTTTATGCTGTAAACTCATACTATATTTTATTTAAATAACGCTTCTGATGGTTTTAATAAGCTTACCAGTTTAGCCCTAACTCTATGAAGCCTAATTTTTATGTTGTTTTCTTTTAGCCCTACAATTTTTGCAATTTCTTTTACTGAAAGTTCGTCAAAATAATACAAAGTTATTAGTAGTTGATCGCTTTCCGGTAGTTTTTTTATAGCATTGTGTACAAACTTATGCTGCTCTTGGGTTACAACTATATCTAAACCTGTTTTAGTATCATCTATTTTATTAAAAACTTTCTCTTCTGTAATACTATCATGAAAAAAGGTGTTTGCTTTCTTTTTTAATGTATCTAGACAATGATTGTATGTTATTCTGTAAAGCCATGTTGAAAATTTAGATGAACCCTTAAAGTTCTTTAAAGATTGGTAACACTTAACAAATGCCTCTTGCGCTACATCTTCTGCCTGTTCCCTGTTTTTAACCATTTTTAATGCAATAGTAAACACCATATTCTGGTATTTTAAAACCAAGTTTGAAAACGCTCGGGTGTTACCAGCCAATGTTTGCTGTATATAGTAATGGTCAGGTTTATTGTTCATTTTGCTAATTAGACGAATAAGTTACAAAACCGGTTACGTTTTATTTGTAAAAAAAATTAAACATTTATGTAACCACCCTTGTTTTAAAACCGTCTTACCTACAAACAAAAAACAATAACATAAATTTTAAAACAATTATGGGATCTGAAGTAGTTATTATTCCGATTATGTTTGCTGTAATTTTTGGTGTTTTTTACCTGTTTATTACAGCCAGAAACAAAGAGCGTTTAGCTTTAATAGAAAAAGGTGCAGATGCATCTATTTTTTACAGTAAAAACCGAAAAATTACTCCCGTCTGGAAAATTCTAATTTTAAATTTAGCCTTACTTTTAATAGCTATCGGGGTTGGTATTTTTGTTGCATCTATTTTACATTACTCTCTTGGTGTAGATGATGAAGTAGCGTATCCCGGCACAATTTTCTTGTTATCCGGAATAGGGTTGTACGTTGGTTTTGTGATGACCAAAAATTTAGAATAAAAGATTCTTTATAGTAACATAAAAAGTGCTCGTACGAGCACTTTTTTGTTATGATGTAAGGTTTAAAAAAATACTTATACTAACTTGTAAATTATTTATTTAATAAAATGATTAAATACATTTTAAACCTTACTATAGTGTTGCTTTTATTAGTAGGCTGCAAAAATAACGAAAGCAATAAAGTAGCATCTGTAGCTGTAAACATGCCTACTCAAAATTTATCTGAATATAAAACAGCATACTTTGCAAGTGGTTGTTTTTGGTGTGTTGAAGCAATTTTTGAAAGTGTTAAAGGAGTAAAAGAAGCTGTTTCCGGTTATGCCGGAGGAACTGAATTAAACCCTACATACGAGCAAGTTGCTAGAGGCAAAACCTCGCATGCAGAAACTGTAAAAGTTTATTATAATCCTAAAATTGTAGATTTTGCTACGCTGGTTGCAGTGTTTTTTGGTTCGCATGATCCTACAACCCTAAATAGGCAAGGTCCGGACAGGGGGCCGCAATACAGGTCTATAGCTTTTTATCAAAATAAAACAGAAAAAGCTATAATTGAAGCCTATATTGAGTTACTTGAAAAACAAAAAGTGTACAAAAAACCCATTGTTACCGAGGTTAAACCGATTAAAAAGTTTTGGAAAGCAGAAGAATACCATCAAGATTTCGAGAAAAAAAATCCAAACAACCCTTACATAAAAAGTGTTTCTATACCAAGGCTAAAAGCATTTAAAAAAAGATATCCTGATCTATTAAAAGAAGAAGCTAAACATTAGCTTACTGCATAACAACATCACTATACTTAGCCATTATTGTTATGTTTTTATTTGAAGATGGTTTTTGGTAAAATCCGTTTACTAAAACTGTTCTACCTTGCTTATTACTGTTGGTTTGTAATACTTTAGGAATTGTAAAAGTAGTGCCAACAGACTCTAAATTAAAAGAAAAAGAGGTTTTGGGCAGTATTATAACAGCCTCTGTATTGTTTAAATCTAAATGTACATCAGTAAAAGAATTTGTAATCTCATTTACATGTAAACTCCCCAGCTTACCAAAAATTTTTGCCTGCTCTTTTATATTGTCTATAACTACGTTAGAAGCATTGGTTTCTAAATCTAACACTGCAACATTGTTTAATTTAACCTCTTCTGCATAATTAACATGAAGTTTACCCCTATTCCAGGTATTAACAAAAACCGGAGCAAAAGACGATTTTATAACTGTTGCATTACCATCTACCACTTGGGCAAGCAACCTTGCATGAGACAAGGTTGCTTTAATGTTTTTAATGTTTTCTGCTAATTTAACTTCGCCGTGCCTAACATTAAGCTTGAGTTTAATTCCTTTGGGCATTTTTATTTTAATGACCTTTTTTATTTTAACTTTTTTATCGGTGTCAGACGAGAACCAAAAAACATTCTTTTTCTCTTTTTTTAATTTTGCAGCACGGGCTTCTGCTTCTTTTTTTCTGATAATGATTTCTTCTTTATTCTTTTTAAAATTCTCAGATATTTTTTTGTTCTGCTCGTGTACTTTTACTTTAAATTTTTCAATCTCTTCACGGTTTTTTTCTACTTCTTTACGCCAAGCCTCTAGTTTTTGTTTGTATTCTTTATCAAAGCTTTTATCAAACTCTTTTTTCCACTTTTCTAAATACTTATCACCATCTTTTTTATACGCTTCAAAATCAAAATTAAATTCGTTAATTCTCGGCATTGGAGGCAATGGCGGCATCTTTTTTAGCTCTACAATCATTGGTTGTATAGCCTCTTCAATTCTTATATCAAAATCTTCAAAATGTAAGTCGTTACCCGGCATTACCACCATATCTTTATGAAAAAACACATTGGGTTTTGTGCTAATAGTTACTTTACTGCTATTCCCTAAGGCTTCAAAATTCCAACCTTTAAAGTATTTTTCGGCCTCTTCTTTGGTAACGCCTTCTACTTCTATATAACCTTCTACCTCTACCGTGTTTTTGTTCCAGGTTTCAAACTCAATATCTGTATAACTGGTATTAATTTCTACTGTTGCATCCGGATTTACAGTAAATTTTTCGGAGTACTTTTTACTTTGCTTTTGTGCAGCAACTGTAACACTAAAAACTAGTAGTACCAGTAAAGCGGTTTTAAATTTGTTTGTCTTGTAATACATTGTTTTCATTTTTTTGCAATTTGTTTAATGTTTGTTTTAACCGATGTAACAATTGCAACCTTAATTCTAAATTTTGTATGAGTGCAGATACTGTTTGATTATTAGGACCAACAGTATTTAACTCAGTTATTAAATTGTTGTATTCTGTATTTAAATCTGCTAGTTCTTTCATATAATCGTCTAACACTTGTTGCCCTTCTTCCGGTACTTGCAGCTCGGCAAGTGTTAGGTTAATATTTGCTAAATAATAATCTTCTACCTTCTTTAAATCCGGAGATAAATCTCCTAAGGTAATCTGATTGTTTTTTTCTGATGTATTTTGATTGTTTTCTTGTGTATTAACTATTGTAGTATTAGTGTTTATTGAAGTTTTATTGTAAAAAAAGAATGCTCCAATACTAAACAAAAGTGTTACCGAAGCTGCTATATTTAAAACCCAATAAAACGATTTTGTTTTACCGGTTTCGGGAAAAGCATTATCTAACTTTTTTAGAAAACGCTCTTCATGACCGGCTTTTAATTTTACTTTGGTTGGCAATCTATGATTTCTGCATATTTCTCTAAGGTCTTGTGCCATGGTACGTTTTTTTTAGTATTTCTTTTAATTTTTTCTTTCCTCTAAACAAATGTGTTCTCGACATGTTTTCTGAAATGCTTAGTATCTGCGCTATTTCTGAGTGATCATACCCTTCAAGCAAATACAACATAACAACGTACTTATATTTTTCGGGTAATTGTTCTATAGCTTGTACTACCTCTTGTAAAGTAACTTCCTGCTCTACATTCCAATCTTCATTATCTGCAATCTGAAGGTAACCTTCATCAATAGAAACTAATAGCTGTCTTTTTTTCTTTAAAAAATCTATGCTTTTATTAATTACAATTCGTTTTAACCAAGCTCCAAAAGTCACTTCGGCTTTAAATTGATGCAGGTTTTTAAAAGCTTTAATAAATGCTTCTTGTAAAACATCTTCTGCATCATTTACATCTTTTACATACTGCAACGCCACACAATACATTGCATCACAATACGATTTATAGAGCTGCATTTGAGCCTTTCTATCGTTTTTTTTACATCGTTCAATCAGTTGGTTTTGAAACATGCCGGCTGTTTCTAACTTGGTTACATTGTTACATCGCTTTAAAGACGACACTTTTTTTTGAGTGTTGCAATTTGTCCAAAAAAAATTATAGTATTTTAGTCGGTATAATTCTAAATGGTGAACTCTAAAGGTAAACATAAAAGCGCACTGCAAGAAAAAGATGGCATTACGCCTCCGGAAAGCACCAATAAAAAAGCCATAGAAAAACTAAAGTTAAGGCGTAATAAGCAACGTTCTGCAAAAGAGTTGGCAGAACTTATTTGTAATGGTAATACCGTGGCATTAAGCCAGGCAATTACACTTATAGAAAGCACTAAACCAGAACACCAAGAACAAGCCAAACAGGTTATTAATAGTTGTTTGCCTAAAGCAAATAAATCTGTTAGAATTGGTATTACCGGAGTTCCCGGCGTTGGAAAAAGTACTTTTATTGAGTCCTTTGGCACGTATTTAACCGAAATTGGTAAAAAAGTAGCTGTTTTAGCGATAGATCCGAGCAGTAGTGTGTCTAAAGGGAGTATTCTTGGCGATAAAACCAGAATGGAGAATTTGGTAAAAAACAATAATGCTTTTATAAGGCCTTCTCCTTCTGGCGAATCTTTAGGTGGTGTAGCCAGAAAAACAAGAGAATCGGTTATACTTTGTGAAGCTTGTGGGTTTGATACTATTATTATAGAAACCGTGGGTGTTGGACAAAGTGAAACAGCTGTACACAGTATGGTAGACTTCTTTTTATTGCTAAAGTTAGCCGGGGCCGGCGATGAACTTCAAGGTATTAAAAGAGGAATTATGGAAATGGCCGATGCAATAGTTATAAATAAAGCAGACGGCGATAATTTAAAACGTGCCCAACAAGCTAAAGTCGAGTTTTCTAGAGCCTTACATTTATACCCGCCAAAAGAAAATGGCTGGACGCCAAAAGTATTAACAGCTTCTGCTATTAAAAATGAAGGAATTGATGCTGTTTGGGAACTTATACAATCATACATTAAAACCATGAAATCTAGTGGTTATTTTGAGCACAACAGAAACCAACAATTAAAATTCTGGCTTCTACAAACTTTAGATGAGCAATTAAAAAATGCCTTTTACCAAAACCCAGAGATTAAAGACCAATTAAACAAAGAGATTCAGAAAATAGAGAATCAAGAAAGCACACCATTTATCGCTGCAGAGAGACTCTTTGCGTTGTATAAAAAAATCTTTTTAAAATCGTAATTAATAAAAAGAATACATTTGCATAACGCTTATTAAAATTCATGGAATACCAATTTACCATTATAATACCGGTATATAACGAAGAAGATAATTTATTGCGCGTAGAAAAAGAGTTACAAAACTATTTAAACATTGCTCTTTACAAAACCAAAGTGTTATTTGTTAATGATGGTTCTACAGATAAAAGTTTACAGTTAATAGAAACTATTTGTAAACGTAATACATCATTTAATTTTATATCGTTTAAAGAAAATTGCGGGCTAAGCGCTGCTATTAAAGCCGGTTTTGATTATGTAGATACTCCTTTAGTTGGGTATATAGATTCTGATTTACAAACCTCACCGGAAGATTTTAATTTACTTCTTAAAGAAATTCCTGAATACGATTTAGTTACCGGTGTACGAGCCAACAGAAAAGACTCTTTTGTAAAAAATATATCCTCTACCATAGCCAACAGTATTCGAAGAGCATTCACTAAAGACGGAATGGATGATACCGGATGCCCATTAAAAGTAATTAAAACAGCGTATGCCAAACGCATACCAATGTTTAACGGCTTACATAGGTTTTTACCGGCAATGATTTTACTTCAAAACGGTAAAATTAAACAAGTACCTGTTAGGCATTTTCCCAGAATGGCAGGTACTGCTAAATTTGGTTTATTCAACAGACTTTTAGGTCCTTTATCTGATTGCTTTGCTTATTTATGGATGAAAAAAAAGTATATTAATTACCAAATACAAAAAGAAGGATAATGACTACTTGGCTTATATACGTTATAGGCTTTACGGCTCAATTATTGTTTTCAGGCAGACTTTTAGCACAGTGGTTGTTATCAGAAAAACAAAAAAAAGTTGTAACTCCTTCTCTTTTTTGGAAATTAAGTTTAGTAGCGTCTTTTTTATTATTTGTTTACGGATGGCTTAGAGATGATTTTGCCATCATGTTGGGGCAAACGTTAACTTATTTTATTTATATAAGAAACTTACAGCTTCAAGGGCAATGGCAAAAATCTCCTTTAGTATTACGCTTATTTTTACTGCTATTCCCGGTTTTAATAGTTATTTACTCGTATAACAACAACCAATACGATTTAGATGATTTATTTAAAAATGATGCAATACCATTATGGCTTTTGCTTTTAGGGAGTGTAGCCCAAATAATTTTTACATTTAGATTTATTTACCAATGGATTTACTCTGAAAATAAAAAAACATCTTCCCTACCTTTTGGTTTTTGGATGCTAAGCCTAATTGGCTCTGCATTAATTTTAGTTTATGCTATTTTTAGAGAAGACCCTGTATTGTTTGTTGGGCATTTGTTTGGTAGTATTATATACACCCGAAACTTAATTTTAATAAAAAAACATGAATAACCCTAAATATTACAAACTCTTACTTTTAATAAGCTGCTTAGTACTATTTTTTTCGCACCTTCATGTGTTGCCGGTTACTATAATGGAAGCACGTAACTTTATTACAGCTCGTGAAATGCTAACCGATGGCAACTGGATTTTAACTACAATGAACGGACTGCCTCGTTACGAAAAACCCCCATTACCAACATGGCTTTCTGCTCTCTCAGCACTGCTTTTTGGTATAAAAAATATAGCTGCTTACAGATTGCCAACTGCAATTATGGCAACCTTTACAATATTTACTTTTTACAATTTTGTAGCACTAATTTTTAAGCAAAAAAAACTAGCCTTTATTAGTGCCTTAATTTTAGCCTCTTCTTTTTATGTAATAGCCATACAACGTGAAGCTCCTTGGGATATTTATACTCACGGTTTTATGTTAGCTTCTATTTACTTTTTGTACCGTTTGCTCACAGAATATAAAAAACCGTATACACATGCGCTTTGGGGGGCATTTTTTTTCGGGCTTTCTTTTTTAAGCAAAGGCCCCATTTCTTTTTATGGTTTGTTTCTCTCTTTTTTAATTGCTTTTGGATTTGCCTATAAGTTTAAAGCAATACAAGGTAAAATCAAACCTTTATTAGTGTATTTAATATTAGGTTTAGCAATTGGAGGATGGTGGTTTGTTTGGGTTCGTTATTCAGATCCTGAAGCCTTTATAAAAATCACACAACAAGAAACATCAAGATGGGGTAGTTACAACGTTAGACCGTTTTATTATTATTGGAGCTTTTTCACGCAAAGTGGCATCTGGACTATTCCGGCTTTTGTATCGCTCTTATATCCTTATTTAAAGAATAAAGTAAGTAATAAAAAAGGGTATTTGTTTTCTTTCACTTGGACACTTGCTGTTGTTATATTACTTTCTGTTATTCCCGAAAAAAAATCAAGATATTTACTTCCGGTACTTATTCCATTAGCTTTAAACACCGGCTTTTATATTAGTTATTTAATAAACAACTTTAAATCTATAGAAAATAAGAAAGAAAAAATTCCGGTGTATATAAATTTTACTCTTATTGCTTTAATTGGTTTTTTATTTCCTGTAGCAGCATACATATATTTAAAAGATACTATTAATGGTATGCTTTGGTATTATTATGCAGCAACCTCATTGTTTTTAGTAATTATTGCTATTTATATTGTGTTTATGCTGCTTAAAAAAAATATTTATGCTGTGTTTTTAGCCAACATTTTGTTTATAATGGTAATTATAGGTGTTGGTTTGCCTCTTTCTAAAACTTTAAAAACAAACTCAGAATACAAAAACATAACCAGTTTAAAAGCACAGCTTAAACAAAAACCGTTATACCATTTTGGAAGTGTTGCCCCAGAAATGATTTGGTATTACGGTGATAAAATTTCTTCTATTAAGCTAAATCCTGAAGAAAAAACCTTTTATGTGCTGGTTGGCCATGAGGCTGAAAATTCTTTTAAAAAGCATTTTACTAATGTTTCAAGTGTTAAATTTGTAACCAATTTTGATTTAAACTTTTCGGCCGAACCCGGAACAAAAAAACACAGAGAACGATTAACAAATAAGTTATACTTAATTACCAAATAAAAATGAATAATTTAACAAAAACCGATATTCTTGGGTACGCTTTCTTAGGCCTTGTTTTCTTATTAGGAATATATTTTGGTTTTACAGATTTACAATATTTTGATGAAGTTTACTCTGCAGAAGATGGTACAATAGAATACACTACTGCTTTACTTTTATTTTGCATTAGTATTCTTTGTTTATACAGATTGTTTTCGTTCTGGAAAATAAAATCAGGCACCTGGAAACTTGGAGTTGCATTATTTGCTTTACTTTTTTTGTTTGGTGCCGGAGAGGAGATCTCTTGGGGACAACGTATTTTTAATATAGAATCTTCAGAGTTTTTTTTAAAAAATAATGCTCAAGGAGAAACCAATTTGCACAATTTAGTTGTTGGCGGAAAAAAAATAAACAAACTTATTTTTAGTCAGCTTTTAATGCTGATTATGGTAATATATCTTCTAATAACGCCCGTTCTATACAGAAAAAAACAATGGGTAAAAAACTTAGCTACTATGTTTGCTGTGCCCATTGTTAAATGGCACCATACCATTGCATTTATTATTGGAACTATTTTAGTGGCAATAAATCCTTCAAGTAGAAAGTGGGAAGTTTACGAACTTGCTTTTGGTGTAATATTCTTTTTAATTTTCTTAAATCCTTTAAACGAACATATATACAAGAAAAATTAAATTACCCTATAAAGTTTATAAAGCAAGTAGCTAAAAAGCCATCCTAAAAGCATTCCAAAACTAATTCCGGTAATTACGTCTAACGGAAAATGCACACCAATATAAATTCGGCTATAAGCAACACTAAGTGCCCAAACAATTAATAAAAAGGGGAGCCAAGAGTATTGTTTTTTAAACAAAATCGAGAAAAAAGTAGCCACTGCAAAAGAATTGGCTGCATGAGCAGAAAAATAACCAAAACGTCCGCCACAAGACTCCTTTACTAACCTAACCAACCCTTGTAATGTTTCGTCATGACAAGGGCGTAATCTGGCTACTCCGTATTTAAAAAAGTTAGCCAATTGGTCTGTAGCAGTTATTAATAATGCAACAAAAAGTAACAGGTATAGTAATTGTTTTTTTGTGAGTTTTTGGTACGCAAAATAAAGTAGTAGCAAATAAAGCGGTATGGATGCCCATTTATTAGTTAAGGTTAACCAAAAGGTATCCCATGTAGGCGAGCCCAAATTGTTTAAAAACAAAAAAACTTCTTTATCTAACTCTATTAGTTTATTCATTACTCTTGCTCATATCTAGATACTTCTCTATCGTAAAAATCGGTTGCAGCCTGAATAAGGTTTTCTGCTTCTGCTGCTAACTCTTTTTCATCAGCCGGATCAAAATCTTCTAACCACTCAACCTCATCGGTTGCTAAGTTTAAAATAAACCTTGGATAATCTGTATGAATTATAAATATTGCATCCGGGTAATCTGTATTGTCCCCCAAAATAAATTTAGGTAGTTGCATTTTCTATTAATTTTGTTTGAATTAATTTTTTAGTTAAAAAGTTAAAACGAAGATACAACATTACGGCAGAAGCTGTAAGCCCGGCAAGAAGTCCAATCCAAATGCCCATGCTGCCAAACTCGGTTTTTAATCCTAAATAGTACGATACAGGAAATCCTATAACCCAATACGCTATAAAGGTTATTAGCGTTGGAATTTTTACATCTTGTAACCCTCGTAAAGCACCTAACACCACAACTTGTACTCCGTCTGATATTTGAAAAAAAGCTGCTACTAATAAAAGTTTAGATGCAATGGTAATTACCTCAAAATTATCAGCTTGATTGGTAATATCGTTTTCGTCTAAATATATAGTTGGCAACCATTCATTAAAAGCTAAAAACAACCCAGCAAATACTATGTCTAATAAAATGGTTAAAATAAATACCGAAAAGGCAATTCTTCTTAAATCAACAAAATTCTTCAATCCTTTTTGGTTTCCAACTCTAACCATGGCAGCAACACTAAGCCCCATGGCAACCATAAATGTCATGCTAGATAAATTAAGTGCTATCTGATTGGCTGCTTGAGGGTTTTTGCCAAGAACCCCGCTAAGCCATATAGCTGCTGTAAATACAGCTACTTCAAACAACATTTGTAAAGCAGACGGAAATCCTAATCCAATAATTTTTTGAAGTACTGTTTTTTTAATATTTCTAAAATTAAATTTAGCTGTGTAGGGTTTAAATTTTTCTTTACCAACCAAAATAAACCAAAGGTAGCTTACCATTATTATTCTAGAAACTAATGTCCCAATGGCTGCACCAATAATTCCTAATTTTGGGAAAACCCAAACTCCAAATATCAGTAAATAGTTTAAAGTTATATTTACAACGTTTGCTATTACCGTAGCATACATTGGATAACGTGTTTGAGACAACCCTTCGGAAAATTGCTTAAGTGCCTGAAACATTACTAACGGAATTAAAGAGAACGCAACAAGGTCTAAATAAGGCATTGCTAATATTACAACCTCTTCGGGCTGATCCATGTAGTACATTAAGGGTTTAGCAAACAGTATAAAGAAAAACAATAGTGCTCCTAAAACTGTGCACAAAAAAAGTCCGTGCTTTAAAACACTTTTCCCTTTAGTAATATCTCCTTCTCCATCGGCCTCTGCAACTAAAGGTGTTATTGCAGTAGAAAAACCAATTCCCAGAGACATTGCGATAAAAATAAAGCTATTACCAAGCGATACAGCAGCCAGTTCTGCAGTGCCCAATTGCCCAACCATAATATTATCGGCAAAGGCTACAAAAGTATGACCAAGCAACCCCAACATAACAGGAGATGCCAGCTTTAAATTATACCTAAATTCTTTGGTGTAGTTGGTAAGCATGAAGTTTTGTTAAAGGCACAAATATAAATGCTTTTAAGTTAGTTAGATGAATTTTAAATTTTCTTGGCTTCTTCCCAAAAAACATCCATTTCTTGAAGACTCATTTCTTTGAGCGATTTTCCTATTTGATTAGCTTTTTGCTCTAAATACTGAAACCTTTTTATAAATTTTTTATTGGTGCGCTCTAAAGCATTTTCAGGATTAATTTTTAAAAATCTTGCATAATTAATCATAGAAAATAAAACATCTCCAAACTCAGATTCTATAGCATTCTTATCGCCTGTTTTTACCTCTTCTTGAAACTCTTTAAGCTCTTCTTTTAACTTTTCAAACACTTGGTCAGGGTGTTCCCAATCAAAACCAACTCCGGCAACTTTATCTTGTATTCTGTTTGCTTTTACCATAGCCGGTAAACTACCGGGAACTCCTTCTAAAACACTTTTTTTACCTTCTTTTAGTTTTAAGTTTTCCCAATTTTGCTTTACTTCTTCTTCATCTTTTACGGTCACATCTCCATAAATATGCGGGTGTCTTTCTATTAGCTTATCGCTTATACTGTTTGCTACATCGGCTATGTCAAACGCTTTTTTCTCGCTACCAATTTTGGCGTAAAATATAATATGAAGTAATAAATCTCCCAGTTCTTTTTTTATTTCATCCAGGTTATTATCTAAAATAGCATCGCCAAGTTCGTAGGTTTCTTCTATGGTTAGATGACGTAGGCTTTCCATGGTTTGCTTTCTGTCCCACGGACATTTTTCTCTAAGTTCATCCATAATTGTTAAAAGCCTATCTATTGCAGCTAACTGCTCTGCTCTCCTATTTTTCATAGTGCTACATTTTATGTAAAAATACTATTATACCGTGTATTGTTTTAAGCCTATATGGGTTTATTGTTAACAAAAAAACCTCTCGGGTTAATCGAGAGGCTTTTGCTAAAACATTCTTAAAACTTTATTCTTTAGTTTCTGATGCTTCTTTTGGTGCTTCTTCTGGATTCTCAAAATTATCAAATCCTTTATCTACAAGAATATTGTACCATTGAATAACTTTCTTTATATCTGAAGCATAAACTCTTTCTTCATCATAATCGGGTAAAACCTCAAAAAAGTACTCTTCTAACTTGTCTTTACTTTCTTTATGAGATATGCTGGTTTTACCATTGTTTTCTTTCTCCTGAATTTTTTTAAAAACCTCACGTAAAGGCACCTCTTCACTAAGTGTATAAATTGCTATTTCAGACAATACACTCACGTTGCTGGTTATACCTACAGATACTTTTTTACCGTCTAAAAGCGATTCTGCTACGAAACCGGTTCTGGTTTGAGCTTTTAATTCGTATAAACCCGGTTTTCCTGAAATGGCTAATATTTTATCTAGTGTCATACGTTCTGTTTTATGGCGCAATATTAAAAAATATATTAATTAGACATGCTTTTTTAACGTGCCTTTTTGGCTTCTGGAAAACGCATTCTATAATCTACAGCTATTTTTCCTTTAGATATGTTTGAGAGTTTTCTTTTTAACAAGCGTTTTTTTAATGATGATAATTTATCTGTAAACAAAATTCCTTCTATATGGTCGTACTCATGCTGTATAACTCTTGCTATTAAGCCAGAGTAGGTTTCTGTATGTTTGTTAAAATTTTCGTCTTGATAGGTAATTGTAATCGTTGGTTTTCTTGTAACATCTTCACGCACATCCGGAATACTTAAACAGCCTTCATTAAAGGTCCATTCTTCTCCGGTTTCTTCTTCTATTTTTGCGTTAATAAAAACTTTTTTAAATCCTTTTAACTGTGTTCTTTCTTCATCACTTAATTCATCATCTTCTGCAAACGGAGAGGTGTCTACTACAAAAAGTCTAATGGGCAACCCTATTTGAGGTGCCGCAAGCCCCACTCCATATGCATTGTACATAGTTTCGAACATGCTATCTATTAACTCTTGTAGTTTTGGGTACGTTGTATCTATTTCTTTTCCAACTTTTCGTAAAACCGGATCGCCATAGGCTACAATTGGGTATATCATTTTATTAGTTTTTAAATCTTGTTCTTTTTATTTCTCCTGTATTAAACCAATGTATCAAATCAAAATATAAAAATGTGAGTTTAAACATTTTTTTTCCGTTAGGGGTAGTTTCTTTTTTATCCTTTGGTCGTTCGTAAACTTTAATATGTTGTTTATTGTTAAGCCCATCTACATTATAAATTGCAAACGAAATTTTATTTTTAAAGGGTAATTTATGAAACTCTTTTATCATGTTGTATGTAACTCGTTCACGATCACAAATCATATAAAAATACTCATTCACATCTTTATGCTGTAACAATCGTTGCGTTCTTCTTTCCCATTTAGCTTTAGCCTCTTCTTCTGTTTTATAATGTGTAAAATGAACCTCAATATCGTCTAACAAAGCTAAAGGATAGGTTTTGGGTCTATCTTTATATTTAGATTCCTCTATAAAAACTAAATTTTGTTGTAAATAATAGTGTAAATTATTTAGCAATTTCATGTAACACGGACCATATAAAAATAATCCTGCTAAAGGAGAATTGTATGGCATGTTTAACCATTGGTATATTTGTCCACCCCAGCAGTTATTGGCTATTACAACTACTTCTTTTTTAGAGAGTGCTCGTCTGTCTTTCTTCTGATAGTGAAAATCAAAATACTGTCTTACTTTTCGGCGAACAAAAACTTCTATGTCTCTAATTACTTTACTCATTTGTTTTGCTCTAAATACGATTGTAAAATAATGGTTGCGCTTATTTCGTCTATTAGAGCTTTGTTTTGTCGTTGTTTCTTTTTTAAACCTCCATCTATCATAGCCTTAAAAGCCATTTTAGAGGTAAAGCGTTCATCTACTCTTACAACAGGTATTTTAGGAAAAATTTCAGCTAACTTCTTTAAAAAGGGAGTAATGTACTGTTCACTTTCCGAGTCTTCATTATTTAACCGTTTAGGTTTTCCTACTATAAAAAGCTCTACCTTTTCTTGAGCTACATATTGTTTTAAAAAATCTATAAGCTCCGGGGTAGAAACTGTTGTTAAACCCGATGCTATTATTTGGAGCTCATCGGTAACAGCTATACCACACCTTTTTTTTCCGTAATCTATTGCTAAAATTCGCGCCACAAAGCCTATTTTTGGCAAAAATACAGCTTAAATTGTTATATGTGTAAAAAGCAGCTGTGATATTATAATTGAGTTCTATTTTTGTGAAAATTTTAAGTGATGAATGATTTAAAAAATATTATAGAAGCAGCTTGGGAAGATAGAGCTTTATTACAAGATTCTACAACCATAAATGCAATTAGAGAGGTAATTAACTTGTTAGATAATGGTACATTAAGAGTTGCCGAACCCGTTAGTGATGGCTGGAAAGTAAATGAGTGGGTTAAAAAAGCTGTAGTATTATATTTTCCTATACAGAAAATGGAAACTATTGAGGCTGGCCCGCTTGAATTTCATGATAAAATCCCTTTGAAGAAAAATTATGCTGAAAAAGGCATCAGGGTTGTGCCTCATGCAGTTGCCAGACACGGAGCCTATATTTCTAAGGGTGTTATTATGATGCCAAGTTATGTTAATATTGGTGCCTATGTAGATGAAGGCACTATGGTAGATAC
>JBPEWY010000067.1:0-49368 GCA_052032225.1 Flavobacteriaceae bacterium | reverse complement strand
TTTGGCTATGCTATTTTACTATGGCTGTTTTTAGCAGTTATTTACGATGGTATTTTTTTAATGTCATTGCTTTATTTTGAAGATTACCCATTAGATAAGTTTTCGCTTATAGGCACTATGTTAAATCCTATAGATTTATCAAGAACTCTCATTTTACTAAAGTTAGATATCTCTGCATTGTTGGGTTATACCGGAGCAATTTTTAAAAAATTTTTTGGGACAAATTATGGTTTAATTCTCTCTATGATTGTGCTTTGCTTATGGGTAATATTGCCTATTGTAAGAATGGTATTTAAAGCAAAAAAGAAAGATTTTTAATACTTGCTTTTAAGCCATACTTTTTGCCATATTCGGCTTACTATTAAAAAGGTTATATGTTTACTAATTTCTGAACTTTTTTGTGCTTTTATTTGTTTTACCTTGTGCTCAGGCACATCTATTATATACAGTAAATTTAAGTAATCATCAAACCTATTAACAATAAGCTCATGAACAAAAGTATTTAATGAGTTTACCAAGTCTGTGGGCTTTGTAGATGCCGAAAATTGCAGCTCTACATTAGCTCGCAATAAATCTTTATTAAGTTGCTCTATAAGCTTACTGTAGAGATTACTTTTTTGAGCCTCTAAAACTATACTGTTTATTGCAGAAAGTTGTTTCATTTGTAATTAAAAGGTAACCAAACTAAGTAAGTAGCCTAATAGCGCTCCTCCTAAAACTAACCATACCGCATTAATTTTTTTATAAAACACAGTAGCTAAGATACTTAAAGTCAGTATTAAAACTCCATTAAAACTAGTTAATGTTTCTTGAGCCATTTTAAATAAAACTGCAAGCATAACCGCTACTGCAGCAATATTTACAGAGTCTAAGAAATATCGTAAAAAAACAGATTTCCTCATTTTAGGAATTAACGGGTTAATGAGCCATACAAACAAAAATGATGGCAAAAACACGCCCAGGGTTGCCATAATACCGCCCCAAAAACCAGTTAATTGATATCCAATAAATGTAGCAGTAGAAAGTACCGGCCCGGGTGTAAATTGCCCAACTGCTACAGCATCTATTAGCTCTTGTCTGGTAAGCCATCCTTTAGTTACCAATTCGGCATCTAAATAAGCAAAAAGCACATAACCGCTTCCGTACAAAATAGCACCAACTTTTAAAAAAGTTAAAAATACGTTTAGCGTAGTTAACTTTGTTGTTGCACCAACAGCCGAAACTAAAAAAACAGGCAGCACTGAGGCAGCTTTCCCGGAAAGTTTTTCTTTAGAGAAAAAGTAAAATGCGCCTAAAACTCCTCCACATAATAGTGCAATTATTTCGTTTACACCTAACAATGATGCAATTAAAACCAATCCCCCCAGCACTCCTAACATTGTATTTTTAAGTGCCTTTTTACCTAATTTAATTATAGCAAGGGTAATAATTACTAAAACTGCCGGTTTAATACCATAAATAAACGGGGCTACTTCGGGTAAGCTCCCATAAGTCTTATACAACCAGGCAAAAGCACCGGTTAATAATACTGCCGGAAAAATAAAACATACACCTGCAACAAATAACCCTACAACTCCGGCCCTATGATAACCGCAATGCATAACCATTTCTGTAGAGTTAGGCCCCGGAATTAAATTTGTAGCTCCCATTAAATCAAGAAAATGTTGTCTAGACATCCATTTTCTTTTTTCTACCACCTCATCTTCCATCATTGCTATATGGGCTGCCGGACCTCCAAAAGCAATACATCCTAGTTTAAAAAAAAGCTTAGCAACCTCTATAAGCTTTCCACTCATTTTTAAGTACTATTCTTTTTTATAAATTTTACCGTCTTTCATTATAAAAACCACCTTTTCTAAGGTTTTTATATTCATTGTAGGATCATCATCTGTAGCAATAATATCGGCTAAAAAGCCTTCTTTTATTTGTCCTAATTGATTTTGCATTCCCAAAATTTTGGCATTGGTAATTGTAGCAGATTGTATAGCTTCTATTTCTGGCATTCCGGCCTCTACCATATAAATAAATTCTTTAGCATTCTCGCCATGGTTAAATACACCAGCGTCTGTACCAAAAGCAATCCCAACACCTTTTTTATAGGCCTTAGCAAATGTAGCTTGTATTTTAGGTCCGATTTCTGATGCTTTTTTTGCTATTACTGCTGGGAAATAACCCGGTTTTTTGGCATTTTCAGTTACTGCTTTACCGGCAGTAATTGTTGGCACTAAATAAGCATCGTACTTTTTCATTAGCTCCATGGTTTCTTCGCTCATTAAAGTTCCGTGTTCTATGGTTTTTACTCCTGCTTTAACAGCCCGTTGCATCCCTTCGTCACCATGAGCATGAGCTGCCACATGATACCCATAATCTTTTGCTGTTGCTACAATGGCTTTTAGCTCTTCTTCTGTGAACTGAGGATTCTGACCACTTTTTGCCTGACTTAGCACACCTCCGGTTGCAGTAATTTTAATTAAATCTGCTCCGTTTTTATAGCGTTGTCTTACGGCCTTTCTTGCATCTTCTACACCATTAACAACACCTTCTTTTGGCCCGGGATCTCCCATTAGGTCTTTACGTCGACCGTTAGTTGGGTCTGCATGGCCTCCTGTAGTACCGATTGCTTTTTCGGCTGTAAATATGCGAGGTCCAACAACTTTTCCGGCATTAATTGCTTTTCTTAACGATACATTTACCCCAGAACCTCCAAGGTCTCTAACTGTTGTAAAACCTGCCATCAACGTTTTTTTGGCATATACTGCTGCATTATAAGCTATATCTGCATCGTTATTTGTATAACGCTGTAAATAAGTAGCCGGATTACTCTCTCCTTCTATGTGAACATGAAAGTCTATCAGGCCCGGTAAAACTGTTTTATCTTTTAGGTTTATAATAATATCTTCCGGGTTTCTAGATGTCATAAATCCGTCTTGAACAGCCTTTATGATGTTGCCCGAAACTATAACGGTTTGGTTAGAAAGTACCTTGCCGTTTTGGGTATCTAAAAGTTTTCCGCAATGTAAATAATAGTCTTGCGCTGCAATACTAAATGAGTATAGAATTGCAACAAAAGAAAGTAATGTTTTCATAGTATATGGTTTTGGTTATTTGCTTCTAATTTTTTGCTCCCACTTCCAGGCAGAAAGTAAAGCTTCTTCTAAGGTGTGTTCTGCTTTCCATCCTAACTCTGAGTTAGCTTTAGTGGTATCTGCATAGGCTGCTACAACATCACCCGGTCTTCTTTCTGTTATTGTATAATTTAAGGTTTTTCCGGTTACTTTTTCGAAAGTTTTAACCACTTCTAAAACGGTACTTCCTGTTCCGGTTCCTACATTAAAAACCTCATAATTTTTCTTGTTAGTACTGTTTATTAATCGTTGTAACGCTACCACATGGGCTCTTGCTAAATCTACAACATGAATATAATCTCTAATACATGTACCATCTCTTGTTGGATAATCGTTACCAAAAACAGAAAGCTGCTCTCTTATTCCAGCTGCAGTTTGTGTAATAAATGGCACTAAGTTTTGTGGCACTCCAATTGGCAGTTCGCCTATCTCGGCGCTTTCGTGCGCACCAATTGGGTTAAAGTAGCGTAGTGCAATAGCATTAAAGTTACTGTAAACGCTACAGGTATCTTTAATTATTTCTTCGCCTATTTGTTTTGTGTTTCCGTAAGGAGATTCGGCTTTTTTTACCGGTGCTTCTTCTGTTATTGGCAACGTATCTGCTTCACCATAAACTGTACATGAAGAGCTAAAAATAAAATGCGCCTCCGGTTTTTTTACCAATTCTTGCAACACATAAACTAATGAGCTTATATTATTTTCGTAATACAAAAGCGGTTTCTGAACGCTCTCTCCTACCGCTTTAGAGGCCGCAAAATGTATTACCCCAGAAACATCGTTGTATTGTTTAAAAAACTCTTGAACGGCTGGTTTGTCTCGTAAATCAATCTTTTCAAATTCTGGTGCTCTCCCGGTTATTTTAGTAATTCCTTCTAAAACATCTAAAGACGAATTAGAAAGGTTGTCTATTATAACAACATCAAACCCCTTTTTTTGGAGCTCAACAACCGTATGCGAACCTATAAAACCTAAACCTCCCGTTACAAGTATTTTCATTATTTATTTACAAATTCTATTACTTTACTGGTTATATAATTTATTTGCTCATCGGTTAACTCTGTGTGCATAGGTAATGAAATTACTTCTTTTACCAATGTGTTGGTTACCGTAAAATCTTCTTCTTTATATCTGGAATCTTTGTATGCTTTCTGACTGTGAAGCGGAACCGGATAGTATATTCCGAACGGAATGTTATGAGCCGATAAATATTCGGCTAGGGCATCTCTGTCTGCATTTTTTATTTTAATAGTGTATTGATGAAACACGTGATTATCATTATCTCCGCTTCTAAAAGGTATTACAATATTAGGTTGATTTTTAAATGCCTCATCGTATTTTGATGCTGCCTCTTTACGTTTTTGATTATAATAATCCAGCTTAGGAAGCTTTGCACGTAAAACGGCTGCCTGAATAGAATCTAATCTGGAGTTTACACCCACTACATCATGATAGTAACGCTTGTACATTCCATGGTTTACAATTCCTCTAATGGTATGCGCAAGTTCATCATCATTTGTAAAAATGGCTCCTCCGTCTCCGTAACAGCCTAAATTTTTAGAAGGAAAAAATGATGTAGATGCCACATGACCTATGGTGCCGGCTTTCTTTTTAGTACCATCTTTAAATGTGTAGGTTGCTCCGATTGCCTGAGCATTATCTTCTATAACATACAAATTGTGTTCTTTGGCAATTTCCATAATGGCATCCATATTAGCACATTGCCCAAACAAATGTACCGGAACAATAGCCTTAGTTTTAGGCGTAATTGCCTTTTTTATAGCTTCAGGATCTATATTAAAAGTATCTGGCTCTACATCTACTAAAACCGGAGTAAGTTTTAAAAGTGCAATAACCTCTACAGTGGCTGCAAAAGTAAAATCGGCAGTAATTACTTCGTCTCCCGGTTGTAAACCAAGCCCCATCATTGCAATCTGTAAAGCATCTGTACCGTTAGCACAAGGTATTACGTGTTTAACTCCTAAATAATCTTCTAATTCTTTTTGAAACTCTTTAACCTGAGGCCCATTTATAAATGCTGTGCTATCTAAAACCTCTTGTATAGACTCATTAACTTGATGCTTTATGCCTTCGTACTGACCTTTAAGGTCTACCATCTGAATTTTCTTCATAACCACTAATTATATTGCCAACAATATTACAAAATAAAGGAGGCTTAGCCAACGTATTCTTAGAAAGAAATGTATTTTAGCGTCAAACTTTTTAAGCCGTGTTTACTTTATATAATGTACTGGTTTTAATAGTTAGCTTTTGCCTAAAAATTGTAGCCTTATTTAATAACAAAATAAAGCTATTTATAACAGGCAGAAAACACGTTTATAGTACGTTGCAAAAAAACATAACTCCTTCAGATAACGTAATATGGTTTCATACAGCATCGTTGGGTGAGTTTGAGCAAGGGTTGCCTGTTATTAAAAAAGTTAAACAAGAGTTTAGTAACTATAAAATTGTAGTTACCTTTTTTTCTCCGTCCGGTTACGAGATTAAAAAAAACAGTCCGGTTGCCGATATTATAACTTATTTGCCGCTAGACACTAAAAGTAATGTGCGTAACTTTTTAAATAAAGTTAATCCTAAACTTGCTGTATTTGTTAAGTACGAGTTTTGGCCAAATTATTTAAAAGAGTTGCAAAAACGTGCTATTCCTACGGTACTTATTTCTGGGATTTTTAGACCGTCTCAACCCTTCTTTAAATGGTATGGTGGTTTTATGAAGCAATCTTTAAAAGCCTTCTCGCATTTTTTTGTACAAGACAATCAATCTAAATCATTATTAAACTCATTAGGATTTAATAATGTTACAGTAAGTGGCGATACCCGATTTGATAGGGTTCTTGAAATTTACAGCAAGGCAGAACCATTAGATTTTGTTGAAACTTTTAAAAATAATCAGCTCTGTGTTGTTGCAGGAAGTACTTGGCCTGAAGATGAAAAACTTTTGGTTGATTTTATTAATAATTCTACTAACAATAAAATAAAATACATTTTTGCTCCTCATAATATAAAGCCGGAGTTAATTGCCAAACTAAAAAAGAGTTTTAGCAATAAAAAAGTAGTTTTATATACTGAAAAAGACCAAAAAAATTTAGCCGATTTTACAATTCTTATTGTAGATACAATTGGTCTCCTAACAAAAATTTATAAATACGCAGATATTGCCTTTGTTGGTGGCGGTGTAGGAAACACGGGCTTACACAACACTTTAGAACCTGCTGTTTATGGTGTTCCGATTGTAATTGGCAACAAGTACAAAAATTTTAAAGAAGCTAGAGATTTAGTTGCTAAAGGAGGTATAGTACCTATTAAAAATCAAGAAGAGTTAAATACCATTTTTACCAAACTTATAAATAACCCTGACTACCGAACAAAATTAGGCAACTTAAACAGAGCGTATGTTGAACAAAATGGTGGGAGCAACATCCAAATAGTACATTTTATTCGTAAACTATTATAGAACACAAAAACCAAAAAAATTTAGTTTATGAAAAGAGTACTTATAGCTTTATTTTGCGCAAGTTTAATAGGAGCTTTTTTAGTTTCTTGTAGAGATACAAAAAACAACAATAATGTGGAAGCTGTTGAAGAAGCAGCCGACGAAATGAAAAAAACTGCCCAAGAAATAGAAAAAGAAACTGAAGGAGCTTTCGAGAAAATGGGCGAATCTATAGATAATGCAATTGATGAAACCAAAGAAGTTGGCAAACAAGCAAAAGAAGCCGGTAAGGCTATAGAAAAAGCTGCAGAAGAGGTAGAGAAAACTACCGATTCTATGTAGTAAACACACACCAAAGAACAAAAATCGCTTCCCTTTCAGGAAGCGATTTTTATTTATAATAGCTTACTGTTATTAAAACAAAAAAGCTCTCAGAAATTTGAGAGCTTTGGTGCGGGTGAAGGGAGTCGAACCCCCACGCCTTGCGGCACTAGATCCTAAGTCTAGCGTGTCTACCAATTCCACCACACCCGCAGTAAAATTGTGCGTGCAAATATAAATCAATTTTTCTAATTGCAAATAAGCATTTCTTAAAAAGTTCTTTTTTGTATTTTTGAAAAAACAAACTACTGCTTAATGGAAAACGTTGCTTCCTATATAGAGGAACATAAATCCCGATTTATAAACGAACTTATTGAACTTTTAAAAATCCCTTCGGTTAGTGCAGATCCTGCTTTTTCGCAAGATGTTTTAAATACGGCAGAAGCTGTTAAAACAGCACTACAAGAAGCCGGATGCGATTTTGTAGAAATTTGTGAAACTCCCGGCTATCCTATTGTTTATGGCGAAAAAATAATAGATGCCAATTTGCCTACCGTATTAGTTTACGGTCATTATGATGTACAACCACCAGATCCGGTTGAATTATGGGAAAACGATCCTTTCGAACCCGTAATTAAAGAAACTTCTATACATCCGGAAGGTGCAATTTTTGCCCGTGGTGCTTGTGATGATAAAGGACAGTTTTACATGCACGTAAAAGCTCTTGAGTTTATGACCAAAACCAATCAGCTGCCGTGTAATGTGAAATTTATGATTGAAGGCGAAGAAGAGGTTGGCTCTAAAAGTTTAAGTTGGTTTGTAGAGAGAAATCAACAAAAACTTGCAAACGATGTTATTTTAATTTCAGACACCGGAATGATTGCTAAAGATGTACCTTCTATTACTACCGGATTAAGAGGATTAAGCTACGTAGAGGTAGAAGTTACAGGTCCTAATAGAGATTTACACTCCGGTTTATATGGTGGTGCAGTTGCCAATCCTATTAATATTTTGGCAAAAATGATTGCATCTTTACACGATGAAAATAACAAAATAACAATTCCGGGGTTTTATGATAAAGTTGTAGAACTATCTGAAGAAGAGCGTGAGCAAATGGCTAAAGCGCCTTTCTCTTTAGACGAATATAAAAAAGCGTTAGATATAAATGATGTTCACGGAGAAAAAGGATATACTACAAATGAACGTAATTCCATAAGACCAACTCTAGATGTTAATGGTATTTGGGGTGGTTACACCGGCGAAGGTGCAAAAACGGTTATCCCCAGTAAAGCATATGCTAAAATTTCGATGCGTTTAGTACCAAATCAAGATTGGCAAGAAATAACACAATTATTTGCCGAGCATTTTACAAAAATTGCTCCGCCATCGGTTAAAGTAAAAGTAATCCCGCATCACGGAGGGCAAGGCTATGTAACTCCTATAGATAGTACCGGATATAAAGCGGCTGCAAAAGCCTACGAAACTACTTTTGGTAAAACTCCAATACCTCAACGAAGTGGTGGTAGCATTCCAATTGTATCGCTTTTTGAAAAAGAGTTAAAAAGCAAGACCATTCTAATGGGATTTGGGTTAGATAGTGATGCAATACATTCGCCTAATGAGCATTTTGGAATCTGGAACTACCTAAAAGGCATAGAAACCATTCCTTGGTTTTACAAATATTTCACTGAGTTACACAAGTAATATATTAAAGCCTCGTTAAAACGAGGCTTTTTTGTAACATTTTACAATAAATAGCGTTCTATAACTAATTATTCATCAATCAGATAACAACAGAACGCTATGATTAAACGCTTTTTCTGGATGTGCTCTGGGGCAGACCAAGACATCCTCTCTGAATGTTCAAAATCAGAACAAATTAAACAAGCCGGTATAGGAGGCACTGTATTTTTTACTGCTGTAATGGCTTTTTTAGCTTCGTCTTATGCGCTTTACACCGTTTTTGACAATCTTTACATTGCTCTTGCTTTTGGCTTAATTTGGGGGCTCTTAATTTTTAATTTAGATAGGTTTATTGTATCTACTATAAAAAAAAGAAATTCTTTTAAAAATGAGCTGCTGCAAGCTACTCCCAGAATTTTATTAGCTGTTATTATAGCTATAGTAATTGCCAAACCTTTAGAGCTTAAAATATTTGAAAAAGAAATAGACAGGGTTTTATTAGAAGAAAAAAATCAGCTAACTGTACTCAATCAAAATCAAATAGCAGAACAGTTTTCGCCTAAAATTACAACCCTACAAAATGAGATTAATGAATTAAAAGCCGAAATAACCCAAAAAGAGACCGAGGTTAATTCTCTTTATAGTACATATATCTCTGAAGCCGAAGGTACTGCCGGAACCATGAAAATAGGTAAAGGACCTGTTTATAAAGAAAAAAGAGAAAAACATGATATGGCTTTAGCCGAATTGCAAGAACTACGCAAAACTAATAATGCTAAAATTAATAACAAAGAAGCAGAAATTGCTTCATTAACTTCAGCGTATACTACTAAAGTAAATCAAACACAACCAACTATTGATGGGTTTGATGGGTTAATGGCAAGAATTAATGCACTTAATAAATTACCTTGGTTACCATCATTTTTTATTTTCTTATTGTTTTTAGCCATAGAAACTGCTCCGATACTTTCTAAACTATTAGCGCCAAAAGGAGAATACGATTTAAAACTTGAAGACATAGAAAATACTGCAAAAACATGGGTGGCTCAAAAACAAAATCAGCGAAAACATATGTTAGCAACAGATGCTGCTATTAATGATACTGTTTATAATGATATAACTAAAGAAGAAGAGTTATATAATTATAAAAAACAACGCGCCAGAGAGCTCATGCAACTACAAGCAGACGCTTTTTATGAGCATCAAAAAAAGAGTTTATAAAAAGTTGTTTGGGAAGCAAGTTTCCCAAACAACTTAGTTACTATAGTTTACATTTTTTTACTGAGCTCAGGAACTAAACTGTAAACATAATCGCCATGAACACCGGTAAAGTACTTGCCCATTTTTTCATTAAAAGCTTTACGTTTTTCATCGGTATCCCAATGCGCTCTAAAAAGCTCTCCATTTTTATCTAACATAGCATCTAAATCTTTCATATCATTAACAAAAAATGCTTCAATAAACTCTCTATTGTCTGATCCCCAAGCGTGTGCATTCGGATAGTAACCTGCAAGTAAATTGTTTTTAGCTAATACATTGTTTACGTATTGTTTGTGCATAGACAAAAATTCTTCTTGAGAACCATTTTCAGGAAAGGCAAGTTGGCTTTTTCTTAAGTATGTAATTAATGCTTTGTTGTTATCTGCAGCAATTGGTAATACATTTGGCAAGGTACTATAAATCTCATCAGAATGATAGTTTGCATAATAAGCATTACGTTTTTCAAAAAAAGCATCACGTTCTGCTTGGTCAGGCCAAGCTTCTTTTGCTAATTCTTGGTTTCTTGCTGCAAACTTACCCATATCTTCCCAAGACTTAAATGCTTGTACAAAAACAAGTTCTCTATTATCTGGCGTGTAATGATGCAAGTAAACAGAAGACGCTAAAATAAATTCGTTTTTACTAACAATTTTGTCTAAAAACTCTTTTTCTACGGCTTTCCAGCTGTCCATATTAAAGTTTTCGTAATCCATGTTCCAATGCATGGTAGTAACTGCAATAAAAGCCGGACTTTCTTGTGAATGCAGTTTAACTGTCCACAATAGTAATAGCACCATTACCATTGTAATTAATCCTTTTGTCTTTTTCATAATAAAAAATTTAAATTAGTATATAGTTGGTTGTTAATACCAATTAGAATTTGAGGCATTACACCAAACGATTTGAAAAAGACGTGGGAAAAATCGAGATGGATTTTAATGGTTAGGAGGAAGTGCTATCTGTAAAGATACAAAAAAATACCATATTGCTGATTATCAATTATTTAAACTTTCTGTCCGGACTAAAAGCGTCTATATTAATAGATAACGGTTTATTACTAATTAGCTCTGATATGAGTTTGCCCGTAGCAGGCCCCAGACTCCATCCCATCATGGCATGCCCGGTAGCAAAAGTTAAGTTATTACACTTATTACTTTTACCTATGTAAGGCAGCCCATCCGGAGAAACCGGTCTTAAACCACATTGAGCATCATTAATCTCTGTTTTAGTAATTGTTATGTTTTTATAGTATTGCTGAGCAGCATTTGCAATAGCTTCTACCCTTTTTTTGTTAATGGTATTATTTATGCCTGAGAGCTCCATAGTACCCGCAAAACGAGTAAAGCCCCGCATAGGTGTAACAGCAACTTTAGCTTCTAACAAAACTGCAGGGTATTGAATGTTTGTTTTTTTAAAAACATTAATTCTGTATCCTTTACCGGCCTCTAATAGTAAGTTAATATTTAACTTTTTTGCCAATTGTTTGCTCCACGCTCCGGTTGCCAAAACAAACTCGTCTGCTTTGTACTCCTTTTTATTCGTTTTAATTGAAGTTATTTTACTGTTGTAAATGCTAAAGTCTGTAACTTTTTCTTGAACAAACTCAACACCATTATAAGCTAAATAAAACTTTAGCTTTTGCATAAGTTCATTAGGGGTTGTGTGCGCATCGCACTCATAATGAATACCACCTTTTACTTGGCTATTAATGTTGGGCTCTAAGGCTGCAAGCTCCGGTTGCGTTAGTGGTTTTACGGTTAATCCTTCTTGTTTAGCAAGCTCTGCCACTTTAAGTTCCTCTTCTCCGGCTTTATCTGTTTTATAAAGCATCAGTAGCCCTTTACGCTCCCACTGAAAATCTCCTAAATCTCCTGAGTTATATATATCTTGGTAAAGATCTCTGCTAAACAGATTAATTTCTTTTATTATAGGAATTGCTTTTTTTACCTTACTATTTGTAGCCGATTTATTAAAGCTCCAAGCCCACTTTAAAAAATCTGCATTAAGTCTGGGTTTCATGTAAAACGGGCTCGAAGAATTAAACATCCACTTAATACCTTTAGCCATCATTCCCGGAGAAGCTAACGAAATTATATGGCTTGGTGTAATATAGCCGGCATTAACAAAAGAGGCTCCTTCATTAATAGGAGTCATGTCTATAACCGTTACTTTGTGGCCTTCTTTAAGCAAATAATAAGCTGTACTTAGCCCTATTATTCCGCCCCCTATTACAACGCAATTTTTCAAAATCAGCAGATTTATATGTTACCTATTTTAAATTACCTGAAAACCATGAGCATATGGATCATCTTCATCATCAATAATAATTGTGTTGTATCCATAAACCTTTGCCCATCCTTTTATACTTGGTATTATTGCTTGTTGCCCTGCTAATGTGGTTTCTTCTTCAATACAACCAATAAATTTACTTCCTATAAAACTTTCGTGCACAAAAAGTTCTCCTTTTTTTAACTTCCCTTTAGCGTGCAATTGTGCCATCCTGGCCGAAGTTCCTGTACCACATGGGCTCCTATCTATTGCTTTATCTCCGTAAAAAACTGCATTACGCCCATTAGATGTGGCATCTATTGGCTCTCCTGTCCATAGTATATGCGATACATCGCGTATAGTGCTATTCTCCGGATGAATAAACAAATCTGGATATTTTTGATTTATTTTTTGACGAATTGCTTGTGAATACTGAATTAATTTACTTGCCGTGAAATCTTGAATTCCACTAAAGTTCTTTTGCGGATCTATGATTGCATAATAGTTTCCTCCGTAAGCAACATCAAAAACGAGCTCTCCTAGCTCGGGGCAATTTATTGTTAGCTCTGATGCTGCCAAAAAGCTTTTAACATTTGTAAGCTTAACCCAATTTACTCGATTGTTTTCTTGCTCATACTCTATTGTAACAACTCCTGCAGGAGCTTCCATTTTAATTCTTCCGGGGTTTTTGGGTTGTATTAATTTTTCTTGAATTGCTACTGTAACAGTACCAATTGTGCCATGACCACACATGGGTAAGCACCCTGAAGTTTCTATAAACAAAATAGCAAAATCGTTTTCCGGATTATGTGGCTCGTACAGCATACTACCACTCATCATGTCATGTCCTCTGGGCTCGAACATTAACCCGGTTCTAATCCAATCAAATTCTTTTATAAAATGCTGTCTTTTCTCACTCATCGTAGCTCCTGTAAGATTAGGTTTCCCCGCTACAACCACTCTAACCGGATTACCACAAGTATGCGCGTCTATACACTTAAATATGTGCTTAGCCATTACCTAAATATTATCTTTGGTTAAAACCCCATTTACTAAACGAGAAATACCCAAAGAGTTTTTATTTTTAAGTTCTTCAGGTAGTGAATTTTCAGGCCAATTTTGATAGCATATTGGTCTTGCCCAACGTTTTATAGCATGAATACCAACTGCTGTAAACCTGCTGTCGGTAGAAGCCGGATAAGGCCCCCCATGATGCATGGCAGGGCAAACCTCGACCCCTGTTGGAACTCCATTAAAAATTATTCTGCCAACTCTATTTTGTAACGCCTGCACAATAGTATGGTGCGTTGCAATTTCTTCTTCATCACCAATTATTGTTCCTGTAAGCTGCCCTTCTAAATTGTGTAAAATAGCCTCTAATTGGTTTAAATCTTCACATTGAACCACAATAGAAAACGGACCGAAAACTTCTTGATGTAAAGTTTTATTGTTTAAAAAAGTTGCTCCTTCTACTGTTAAAACAGCTTGTTTAGCATAATTCTCTTTGGTTTGTTTGGCATACTCTGCTACTACTGTTGTTGCCTGTTGAGATTTTACTTTAGCTTTATTGTTTTCATACGCTCCAACTATATTAGGATGTAGCATACAAGATGGCTCTATTTTAGTTATTTCTTGAGCCAGCGTACTAATAAAGTTATTTAAACTATCACTTTTTAAACCTAAAATTAATCCGGGGTTTGTACAAAATTGTCCTGTTCCTAAGGTTATAGACTTCGCATAAATTTCTGCCCAGTTTTCAGCACTATTTTTTAGAGCATTGGGCAATAAGACTACCGGATTAATACTTCCCATTTCTGCAAAAACCGGGATAGGCTCGGGTCTGTTAGCAGCCATATTAAACAATGCTCTCCCACCGGCAATGCTTCCGGTAAGCCCCACAGCTTTTACTTTTGGGTGTTGCACAAGTTGTTTGCCAACTTCAAAGCCACTACTATTTAAATTAGAGAAAACTCCATCGGGCATGCCCGTTTGTTTAGCTGCTTTAATTACAGCTCCGGCAACCAGCTCTCCTGTTCCTGCATGCATTGGGTGCGATTTAACAATAACAGGGCATCCAGCTGCTAAAGCAGATGCGGTATCGCCACCTGCTGTTGAGTATGCCAACGGAAAATTGCTGGCACCAAACACCACAACAGGCCCTAGCGGAGTTAACATTTTTCGTAAGTCGGGTTTAGCTATTGGCTTTCTATCCGGCTGGGCGGTGTCTATAGTGGCTTCTACCCAAGCTCCTTCTTTAACCAGCTCTGCAAAGCTTTTAAGCTGACCTACTGTTCTGTTTCTTTCTCCAATAGCTCTGGCTTCTGGCAAACCACTCTCAGCGCAATACACTTTAACAAGTTCATCACCCAATGCCAAAATTTCGTTTGCAATCGCGTTTAAGAAAGCTGCTTTTATATCTCTGGAAATTGATTTATATGCTTTAAAAGCCTCAGAAGCTAGTGTTACTGCTTTATCTACCTCTTCTTGTGAAGCTTCTATAAATTGATACGGATTTTCTTGATTTAATTGCGGATTAAAAGTTTTATATACTCTGTTGCCTTTAGCAGATCTTGTAAATCCTATGTAATTCTCTCCGGTAATCATACGTCTTATTTTTATAGTTGCTTGTAATCTGGTAATGTTGGCCTATTTTGTAGTGCCTTTTTTATAACATTTAAAACATGTTCTCTTTCTGCTCCAGTAAGGGGTAATCTTGGGGCTCTAACATGTTCTGAGCCTAATCCTGTTGCCACTTCTGCCAGTTTAATATTCTGTACTAATTTAGAGTTTATATCTAACTCTAACAATGGTAAAAACCATCTGTAAATGGCAATAGCTTCTTTTATTTTTCCGGCTTTTTGCAGTTTGTAAATAGCAACTGTTTCTTTTGGGAAAGCACATACCAATCCGGCAATCCAGCCGTGCGCTCCCATAAGTAAACTCTCTAGTGCTAAGGTGTCTACCCCGCACATAATTTTAAGTCGGTTGCCAAACCTATTAATTATTCTGGTTACATTACTTATATCTCTGGTAGATTCTTTTACGGCTTGAATATTATCGTGTTCCAGTAGCTCATCAAACATATCTAACGTAACTTCTATATTATAATCTACCGGATTATTGTACACCATAATTGGTAATGACGTGCTTTTGGCTACTTCTTTAAAATAGGTTACTGTTTCTTTAGCATCAGATTTATATCGCATTGGTGGTAACATCATTAATGCGTTGGCGCCATCTTTCTCTGCATCTTCTGCTGCTTTAATTGCTGCTTTGGTACTTTGTTCTGCTATATTTATTAAAACCGGAACACGATTATTAACTAATTGTACTGTTGTAGAAGTTAATTCTCTCTTTTCTTGGGTGGTTAATGTACTTGCCTCACCAAGGGTACCTCCTAAAACAATACCATTTACGCCGGCATCTAATTGAGCCTCTATATTTTTTTTGAAAAGAGGTAAATCTAATTTATCATCTTCAGTAAATTTTGTTGTTACAGCCGGCATTACACCGCTCCAATCTATTTTCATAATAGTAAGGTTTTTAATGTATTGTAAATGTAGTTTTACTAATTGCTTTTGTGTAATGCTTTATTATCTAATTTTTATACTATATTATCCAATAATATTATTTCTAAATCATTAATGATTATTTTTATATAAATTATTTTGAATGAAAATATTACCTTTTCAAATACCTAAACCTGAAGAATCGGCTTTTATAGTACAAGAAGATAAGGTTGTGTTGTTTTATGATAAGTATCATCAACACAAAGAAATTCAAATAAGCTACATTGCTTCAGGAAGTGGCACACTGCTTATTGGAGATACCATTACAAGCTACACTAAAGGAGATATAATAGTAATTGGAAGCCAATTACCGCATGTTTTTTTAAGTAGTAAAGAGAGTAAAAAACTGTCTTACATGATTTCTTTTTTCTTTACTAAAAACTCTTTCGGGAAAGCTTTTTTTAATCTAAAAGAATTAAAAAGCCTTTCTCCTTTTTTTGCATTATCAGAAAGTGGTTTCGTAACAAAGGCTAAAGACCATACTTTACATAATAGTTTTAAAACACTTCCAAAACAAAATTCTTTCAATCAATTTTTAACCCTCCTAAAAACTATAAACAACCTATCTAAAGCCCCAAAAAAATTATTCAACACTTACATTGCATCAAAGCAGCTGTTTGATAACGAAGGAAAACGCATACAAGAAGTAATGCAATATACCATGCGTAATTTTTCAAAACCAATAACGCTATCTCAAATTGCCGAAGTGGCAAATATGAGCAAAAATGCGTTTTGCAAATATTTTAAAAAAAGAACCAATAAAACCTACTTTATATTTTTAAATGAAGTAAGAATTGCCCATGCTTGCGAACTATTGCGTGCCAAAAAAGAGTACAGCATAGCAGAAATTGCAGAGCTTTCCGGTTATAATAATATTGCAAATTTTAATAGGCAATTTAAACGGTTAAAACAATGTACTCCTTTGCAGTACAAATTAGGGAAATTATGGCAACAGTAACTCTTGTTGTATTTTTTTGGGAAGTGTTTTTATTACCATGTTATAAGAATGGTCTATTAATTGGCGAATAAATGTTCCCGATAATTCTCCTTGGTGTAAATAAATGGTATTCCAATGCGTTTTATTCATATGAAATCCCGGCTCAATACTGTTGTAGTTAGCACGAAGTTCAAGAGCCCACTCAGGGTCACATTTTAGGTTAATGCTGGCATTACCTTGCTCCCATTTTTTTAAACTGGTTAATACAAACATCTTTCCTTTTACCTTAAACACTAACGTATCTTGATCAAAAGGGAAAGCCTCTGTTACAGCTTTTTTACACAAACAGTAGTCTCTTACCTCTTCTATATTCATTTAATAAATTATTTACACAATAAATATAAAGTAAAGTATTGTGTAAAAAAATTATACTACAGAAACAGAGTTAAGATGATCGTGCATATCTCTGCACCCGTAACCAATAATTTGCAGTGTTTTTTGTTGCTTGCATAACTGCTTATATAATTCTTCGAAAGCAGCAACGCCAACCGTATCTACACTTTGTAACTGATCTATATTTATTACAACCTCTTGTTGTTGCATAAATTCTGAAAAGTGCGATTGAAATTGTTTTACGTTAGCGTAATTAAGAGTGCCTTTAATAAGGTAAGTGTTGTTTTTACAATTGATTTCTAGAGCCATAATAAACCACAAATAAGATTAAAAAAATTTACAGCGCTATTAATCAATGCTTAAATATGATACTTTATTGTGAAACTCCTTAAAATAATCGGTGTAATGTAGTAAAGTTTGATAAAAAACCTTTTAACCACACATTACAATTACTTAATTTTCAATATGTTGCGCGTTGTTCTCAGAGCTTTCTATCATTTTAGTTTCTAATGTCCAACCGATAGTTTGTGTAACTTGTTGCAGTAGTTTTATTACTTCTAAAGCTTCATTTTTAGCAATTTCGGTTAAACTACTATTCGGAACTTTTTCTCTAATTAAGGAAACAGCTTGTTTATTTAACTGATTAATATCGTTGCTTTCAAATTTATTAAACAATCCGTTTGTAATATCATAAAATTCTACATCGGGTTCTACAGATAAAATTTCAGGCTCGGGAAGTTTAGATAGTACAACCTGCTTTTTATCCGGATTAGCCTCTATGTGTATCTTAGCAAGATTAAAGCCAACCATAACTTTAGCTTTTACCACTATTAATGCTTTCTTTTTACTGGAGATAAGTCCTAGAAATTGTTTTTTTATATCTTCTTGTTGAACGACTTCAACAAAAGTTCCTTCTACGGTTATTAATTTACAAACCGTTTTAATTTTTTCTAACAAAATAACTGCTTGCTGTTGGGCTTTGTGTTTAGACCGTTTGCTCTTAAAAAAGCTGTATATGTAATACATAAGCAAAGCTCCGGCAATTATTCCTAAAAGTAAAATCAACAAAGGCTCCATAGCTACTGGGTTACAATTTTATACAGAATTGGTTTACTTGGCGATGCATTATTTTCAAAAGGCGCTATCTGTAGATTTACTAAATATAAACCATCTTCTATATGATTTGGCACATAAATAAACTCTGTTATGGTAGCATTTAAACGCAATTGCCCATAGACATCCCAGAATGCTTTATGGGCAAATAAGTTACCATCGTCTTTTTCTTTATCTACAGACGGTAAATCTACCAACAAGTGTAACACACCAATTTCTCTTAAAAATGTTGCAGCTTCTTCTGTAAAATAAGGTGGATTGGTATGCCCATACTGTCGGGTTAGTTTACTGGTGTCATTAGGTAAGGTTCTAACCACCAAAGCTTCTGGAGTTGCATTTTGCAATGCGTTTTGAAGTTGTTTTTTAGTAATAACATAATCGTTATTAACTTTTCCCGGAGCCACCGTAATTAATTTGGCAACAAACATAAATTGTGTTAAGTGCCGGTTTACAGAATAATGCTCTTCGGTAATATGCCCCACACACTCTGTGTGCGTACCATGTGCATGCGGACTAAACCAAATTGTATTAAAATTAACATCGGCTCCTTCTGCAACACTTCCTACCCAACCATCTGCACTTACCGGTGCTATTTTTGGTGGAGGTAAATACCATGCGTTAACATTATCTGGTGTTCCTTTTAAAGGAATTGAAATATCTATTGGTTTAGAAAAATCTACTTTAAACGATGTGTTTTTGTATTGAATAGTGGCAACCATACGCTAACTAAATTAAATCCTAAATAATGCTGCTGCTATACCATCTGCCTTAAACATTCCTTTTGGGGTGGTCTTTAAAATATCATTATCAATATACAACAATTCGTTTACAATAAAACGGCTACTTTCTTTTAGCAAATATTCGGTATAATCGTTTCCAAAACGTGAAGTTACATCTTGTAAATTAACCCCCCAGATGGTACGTAATCGGGTTAAAACATACTCGTTAAATTCGTCAGTAACAGATAGTTTTTCTTTTGTAGATGGCAGCTTGTTTTCTGTTAAGGCATTAATATATTTTGTGTTGTTAGCAACGTTCCAACTTCTGTGAGTTATGTTATAAGAATGTGCAGAAGGACCAATACCTATATACGGTTTTCCCTGCCAATAAGAAGTGTTGTGTTTAGAAAAATAATTGGGCTTACCAAAATTAGAAATCTCATAATGCACCATTCCGGCTTTTTTGGCTTTTGCTACCAAAATGGTAAAATGCTCATACGTTAAATCATCGTTTACAGAAGGATATTTTCCGTTTTTAATAAAATAATCCAAAGCGGTTTTAGGCTCTACCGTTAATGCGTAACTTGATAAATGCTGTATGTTATAACTAAAAGCTATTTCTAAGTTTTCTGCCCATACCTCTGCACTCATGTTTGGCATACCGTAAATTAAATCTATAGTAATATTATTGAATAATTGGGTTGCTAACTCTAAGCTGTTTTTTGCCTGATTAGCATTATGAGCGCGATTCATTTCTTGTAAATGCTCATTAAAAAACGATTGAATACCAATGCTAAGCCTGTTTATTTGTGTTTTAGATAGTTGCTCTAATTTATCAGGAGTTAAATCGTCCGGGTTAGCCTCTAACGTAATTTCCGGGTTTTCTGTAACATTGTAGTTATTGTATATTGTATTTAAAAGCTGTTGCAACTCTACAACACTTAAAACGCTTGGTGTACCACCTCCAAAATAAATAGTTTCTACAACAGTATTTTTAAACTCGTCTTTTCTTAATATGAGTTCTTTAGTTAACGCATCAAGTAAGGCTTCCTTTTTTTTAAAAGAAGTAGAAAAATGAAAATCACAATAATGACATGCTTGTTTGCAAAAAGGTATATGTATGTAAATACCGCTCATATTTCGGTATTATTTTAAACGATTCTGATTTTGCTTAACAAAGGCAGTCCAACCGGTATATGATTTTCCGGTGCTTGGTTTGCCTAAATTGTAAAAATGGCAAACGGCTGCTGCCAGCCCATCTGTAGCATCAAGATTTTTAGGTAGCTTTTTTAAATTAAGTAAGCTCATTAACATTTTAGCCACTTGCTCTTTGCTGGCATTACCATTACCGGTAATAGCCATTTTTATTTTTTTAGGCGAATATTCTGTTATGGGGATTTCTCTACTTAATCCGGCTGCCATAGCTACACCTTGCGCTCTACCAAGTTTTAGCATAGATTGTACATTTTTACCATAAAAAGGGGCTTCTATGGCTATTTCATCAGGATGATATTGGTCTATAATCTGAATGGTACGCTCAAATATTTTTTGCAGTTTAAGGTAATGATCGTCATATTTTTTAAGCAACAGCTCGTCTAACTGTAAGAGGGTCATTGCTTTGCCCTCACATTTTATGAGTCCGAAGCCCATGATGGTTGTTCCGGGATCAATACCAAGTATAATTTTTTCGTCTTTCACTCTCTTAAATTGAGTATACAAAGCTAATTAAAAACTAATTCTCTGATTGCTGCGCAGAAACTACAATGGGCAATTTTACTTTTGTAGACACTTGAATTCCTCTTTTTAATGCCGGATAAATTTTTGGTAAACGTTGCAAAGCTCTTGTTATTACACTATCTATTTCTGGAAGTTGCTCAGAAACTAAACTTGTTTTGGTTATACTTTCTAATTGTATAGAACCATCATTTCTAATAATCATTAAAACTAAAATTGTATCGTTTACCGATTGTGTAACATTAAAATTATGGGTAGCTAACGCATTAAACAAATGGTCTGATAACGTGGTTTGAAAGCATACTTTTTGAGCTTCTTTACTTGCCGTTTCATCACAAGCCTCAAAAAGAGGGTATTGGTCTACTTCGTTCCAGTTAATGCTCTTAATTTCTTCTTGTACTAATTGTTTTTTTAATTGCTCTTTGCTGGTAAATAAATTACATGAGCAACACAATACAAGTAACCAAAAAAGCCCAAAACGTTTCATTGCAATGGTTTTAGGAGTTGAAAATACGACTTTTCAATAAACTTAATTACCCGAAAAGTGTATTTAAGCCTTTAAGAGTATTATTTTTAATGAGAAAACCCCAATCTGTTAAGTACATTAACGTATAAGTTTTATAAAAGCTTACTATTTTTAAAATGTATAATCTGTAACAAACATTACTTACTTTCGTCTTACAATCTAAATTTAACGTATGGATTTATTACTGCTTTTTTTAGGGCTATTTTTTATGTTGTTAGGCATAATAGGTAGTTTTTTACCGGTATTACCCGGGCCTCCGTTAAGCTGGGTTGGTTTATTATTACTTTACCTTACTAAAAGCGTTCCTGATAATTGGGTTTTGCTAACCATTACTTTATTAATTGCAATTGCTGTAACGGTTATAGATTATATTATTCCGGTTGCAGGAACCAAACGTTTTGGTGGTAGTAAAGCGGGTATGTTAGGTACAACTATTGGTTTGTTAGTAGCGCTTTTCTTTCCGGTTTTAGGACCAATAGGTATTATTGTTTGGCCTTTTGTTGGGGCAATTGTTGGTGAGCTAATAAATAAGGCCGATTCCGGTAAAGCTTTTAAAGCTGCCATAGGTTCTTTCTTAGGGTTTTTAACCGGAACGTTTTTAAAGTTTTTAGTTGCAATAATCTACCTCGGAATGTTTTTAATGACAGCGTGGGAGTACAGTGATGCGTTTTTTACTTTTAATTAAAAACGGCTATAAATAAAAAAAGCCCTCCTTTACATTAAAAGGAAAGCCTTTCATTGGTTTAACTACTAAACCACAGTAAGCAAAACAGCTTACTATAAACAACACAACTAAACTTTTTTGCGAAAAAAAGCTTCTCAATATTACCTGAGAAGCTCTTTGTTATTGTTGCGGTCTGGACGGGACTCGAACCCGCGACCCCATGCGTGACAGGCATGTATTCTAACCAGCTGAACTACCAGACCAGCGCTTAATTGCGGATGCAAATATACAGTGCTATTTTAATTTGACAAATATTTTTTTAAAAAAATTACACCCTTTTTGAGCAAAAATTACACAAACATTTTACGCTCAACCAGATACGTAGTTAAAATTTTTGCAAACATCTCATTAATATCGGCAGGCACATATTTTATTTTGTATTGAGCACAACGCAATGAAACAGTATTAAAATAGTTTGTTACTGCTTTTTGGTATTGCTCCTTAAAATTATCTGCGTACATATTAATGTATTCTCCGGTTTCTACATCTATAAATCGTTTGGGTGTGTTACTAAAATTAAAGTTTTGCTCTTTTTCTTTATCAAACAAATGAAATAAAATAACCTCGTGTTTATTATACTTTAAATGCCTTAGTGCTTCAAAAAGTTTGTCATCATCTGTTTGGGTCTGAAACATGTCGGTAAACAAAAAAATCATGCTTCTTCTGTGTATTTTCTCGGCAATTAAATGCAAATAGGTATAAGTTTTGGTTTGTTTTTGTACCGGTTTACTTTGCACCATTTGCTCTAAGGCCGTTAGTAGCATTTGATGATGTCTCTCATTACTTTTTTCGGGGGCATAATAATCATAAGAATCTGAGTAAATGCTTAACCCAACAGCATCGCGTTGTTTTTTAAAGAGGTTCATTAACGATGCGCTTGCCAATGCTGCAAAACCAATTTTATTTAAGTTTTCTAACGTGATTGTTTTTTGCACCGGATAATGCATAGACGATGAGTTGTCTATAATTATATGGCAACGTAAATTGGTTTCTTCTTCGTAGCGTTTTGTGTAAAGTTTATCGGTTTTTGCAAACAATTTCCAGTCTATATGCCGTGTACTTTCTCCGGTATTGTAAATTTTATGCTCTGAAAATTCTGCTGAAAAACCATGAAACGGACTCTTATGCATGCCACTCATAAACCCTTCTACAACTTGTTTTGCCAAGAGTTCTAAATTACCGGAAAGGGCTGCCTTATTGAGTTCTTTTTGAAGTTTCATTACGTTTTGTTTTGCGCAAGGGATTGAGGCTTTGTTGAAGCTCTTTGCAATGTATTGCAAAAGCGACTGCCGAAAGCCCGACGGTAATTTGTTACCGATGCGCCCTGATAAAAATAAAAAAGGTTTGACCTATTGCCAAACCTTTAACTTTTAATTACACCTGTTTTTTATAAAAGTGAATCTAATGCTTGCGTGTAGGTTTCTTTTGGTGCAACACCTACCTGACGGCCAACTACCTCGCCATCTTTAAATACTAAAACAGTAGGAATGTTGCGCACTCCGTACTTGGCAGCATATTCTTGGTTAGCATCTACATCTACTTTTCCAACAACTGCTTTACCCTCGTACTCTTGGCTGATTTCGTCAATAACCGGTGCAACCATTCTACAAGGACCACACCATGCAGCCCAGAAATCTACTAAAACAGGTTTATCGCTTTTTAAAACTACTTCTTCGAAAGTAGCATCTGTAATTTCTAATGCCATATTATTTGTGTTTTTAGTTCTTTAATTATCAATTAATTTTCGGTACAAAAGTAGTCAAATATTTTGCCAAACTTTACACGGCATGTATTGGTTTTACTTATACAATAATTGCCTTTAATAATACTTAATTTACTTTAAAATACACATCGTGTGTTTTAAGCTCTTCTAACAGCTCTTTGCAAATATTAACTTTTACTTTTCTGCTCGGCATTTTTAGTTTTATATCTTCATCATTATCATGCACAACCATTGTTAGTTTATGATCTCCCTTGTGTGCTTTTACAACTTGTTTTAACGCATTAATACGTTGCTCTGCCAGTTCTTGTAGTTTTACATGCAAAGTAATTTTTTTGGCATGGGTTTGCATTACGTCTTGTAGCAGCATTATGGTGTTGTATTGCAAACGAGGTTCTCCTTGTTTACCGGTTTCTCTATTAATCCAGCCTTCTTTAACCAATACTTTTACATATATAAATGAGTTTACAACTAAAAAATGCCTGTACTTTAGATACTCTTCTCCAAAAATTTTAAATTCGTGGCTATCTGTGTAATCTTCTAAAGTAAATGCAGCCCAGCCTTTACCGTTTTTAGACACTCTGTGTTGTACATCTGTTATGACTCCGGCAAACCAGAGCTCTTTTTTAACGTGCTCATTTAGTTTTTTAAAGTATCCTACACCTGCATTGCAAAACAAATCCATCTCGTATTTATAATCATCTAACGGATGCCCTGAAATATAAATACCAACTACTTCTTTCTCTCTACGAAGTTTCTCTAACGTACCCCAGCTCTCACATGGTGGCACTTGTGGTTCTGGTATTTGTACCTCGCTAGCCTCACCAAATAAACTTACCTGTGCCGAATTTTTATTTTCCTGATATTTTGCCCCGTATTTGAGTACTTTTTCTAAAAACATCATGCCGTCACCATCATCATGAAAATACTGTGCTCTGTGGGTGTCTGAAAAGCAATCAAAACCACCTGCTAAGGCAAGATTCTCGAATGCTTTTTTATTGGCAGCGCGTAAATCTATACGTTTTACCAAATCAAAAATAGATTTATACGGACCGTCTTTTTTTCTGTTTTCTACAATAGTTTTTACAGCACCATGGCCAACGCCTTTTATGGCCCCCATACCAAACCTAATTGCGTTGTCTTTATTTACAGAGAATTTATAGTACGATTCGTTTACATCTGGCCCTAGCACGTTAAGTTTCATTCGTTTGCACTCTTCCATAAAGAACGTTACCTGTTTAATATCGTTCATGTTATTAGAGAGTACAGCCGCCATATACTCTGCCGGATAGTGTGCTTTTAAATACGCTGTTTGATAGGCAATCCAGGCATAGCAGGTTGAGTGCGATTTATTGAATGCATAGCTTGCAAAAGCCTCCCAATCTTTCCAGATTTTTTCTAAAACGTCTCTTGGGTGACCATTGGCAACACCACCATCTAAAAACTTAGGTTTTAGTTTTTGTAGTAAGGCAAAAATCTTTTTACCCATTGCTTTCCTTAGCATATCGGCTTCACCTTTGGTAAAACCTGCTAATTTTTGAGACAGAAGCATTACCTGCTCTTGATAAACGGTAATACCATAGGTTTCTTTAAGGTATTCTTCCATCTCCGGAAGGTCGTACACAATCTCTTCTTCACCGTGCTTTCTTCTAATAAAACTCGGAATATAATCCATCGGACCCGGTCTGTATAGTGCGTTCATCGCAATCAGGTCATCAAACACTGTTGGCTTTAGCTCTTTCATATACTTTTGCATTCCGGGCGATTCGTATTGAAAAATCCCAACGGTTTCACCTCGTTGAAAGAGCTCATATGTTTTTTTATCGTCTAACGGAAAGTTCTCCGGGTCTAATTCTATTCCGTGTTTTGCTTTTACAATTTTTACGGTGTCTTTTATAAGCGTCAGGGTTTTAAGCCCTAAGAAGTCCATTTTTAAAAGTCCTGCGCTTTCTACAACACTGTTATCAAATTGAGTTACCCATAAATCTGAATCTTTAGCGGTTGCAACCGGAACAAAATTGGTAATATCGTCCGGAGTAATAATTACACCACAAGCATGAATACCTGTATTACGCAATGAGCCTTCTAAAACTCTAGCCTGGTTAATAGTTTGAGCTTCTAAGCCATCTCCTTCAGAAAGTTCTAAGAGTTCTTTTATTTTTTGAACTTCGTCTGAACGAAACTGCTCTTTTAATTCTTGCTCTGTTTTACCAAATATTTTTTTAAGCTTGGTGTTGGGTATAAGTTTAGCTATCCTATCGGCTTCATGTAATGGTAAATCAAGTACTCTGGCCGTATCTCTGATTGATGATTTTGCAGCCATTGTACCATACGTAATAATTTGCGCTACTTGATTACTACCGTATTTATTAATTACATACTCCATTACTTTGGTTCTGCCCTCGTCATCAAAATCTATATCTATATCGGGCATACTAACCCTATCCGGATTTAAAAATCGCTCAAAAAGCAAATCGTATTTAATAGGGTCTAAATTGGTAATTTTTAAACAGTAGGCTACGGCGCTACCTGCTGCAGATCCTCTTCCGGGCCCAACAGAAACTCCCATTTCTCTGGCTGCCCTAATAAAATCTTCTACTATTAAAAAGTATCCGGGATATCCAGTTTTTTCTATTACATCTAACTCAAAATTTAAACGCTCTTCAATTTCGGGAGTAATTTCTCCGTAACGTTCTTTTGCTCCCTCAAATGTTAAGTGACGTAAGTATGCGTTTTCACCTCGCTTACCACCGTCTATTTTATCTTGTTCGTGCTGAAACTCTTCAGGTATATTAAATTTAGGAAGTAATACATCTCTTGCCAGCTCAAAAGGTGTTACTTTATCTATAATTTCTTGAATGTTGCTTATGGCTTCCGGCAAATCTTTAAAACGCTCTTTCATTTCGTCACTACTCTTAAAGTAGTATTCTTGATTTGGAAGCCCGTATCTGTAACCTCTGCCTCTTCCTATTGGGGTTGCTTGTTTCTCTCCGTCTTTTACACACAGTAAAATATCGTGTGCATTGGCATCTTCTTTATCAATGTAAAAGGTATTGTTGGTGGCAACTAATTTTATGTTATGTTTTTTTGAAAACTCAACCAAAACCTCATTAACTCTGTCTTCGTCTTCTTGACCATGACGCATGATTTCTATATATAAATCGTCACCAAACTGCTCTTTCCACCATAATAGTGCTTCTTCTGCCTGGGCTTCACCAACGTTTAAAATTTTACTCGGAACCTCACCGTAAAGCCCCCCGGTAAGTACAATTACATCTTCTTTATATTGTTTAATTACTTCTTTATCTATTCTGGGCACATAGTAAAACCCATCTGTGTAGGCTATAGAAGACATTTTAGCCAGGTTATGATACCCGTTTTTGTTTTTGGCTAACATAACAATCATGTACCCGTTGTCTTTTCGAGTTTTATCAGTATGGTTTTCACACACATAAAACTCGCACCCAACAATGGGTTTAATTTCTACCTCTGTTGGCGTTTCGCCTTTTTCTAAAGCTTCTTTATTTTTTTCTTTAGCTTTTTTATTATGGTTGCTAACGGCTTGCACAAAATGAAAAGCCCCCATCATGTTAGCTATGTCGGTGAGTGCTACGGCCGGCATTTTTGCTTTAGCTGTTGCTGCTACCAAATCAGGAATGCTGGACGTTGCTTGTAAAACCGAAAATTGTGAATGATTGTGTAAGTGTGCAAAGCTTACGGTGGCAAGTTCTTTTTCGTTTTGTTTAATTTCTTCTTTAGAAACTTCTTGTGAAGGTTCTTGCTTTGCAAGTTCTTCTCTTATTTTCTGAGAAGCTTCTTTTAGGTTTATATGTTTAAGCCCAATAAGTTGTATTGGTTGCGGGTTAGCCTTAGAAAATTTATCAAAATAATCATGAGAAACATCAAGTGCTTCAGCTGTAAATACTTGTCTTCTAATAAGCTCAAAAAAGCATCGTGCAGTTGCTTCTACATCGGCAGTTGCATTGTGAGCTTCTTCAAAACCATCCTGAAACAAAAATTGATGAAGTTCTGTAAGTGTTGGTAGTTTAAATTTACCGCCTCTACCTCCGGGAATTTTACACAACTCTGCTGTTGTTTCTGTACAAGTATCTAAAACCGGTAGTTGCTCTAACGGAGTTTGCACATTTGCCCTGTGAAACTCTGCCCCCATTACATTAACATCAAAACCAACATTTTGCCCTACAACAAATTTTGTTTTGGCTAATGCCGCATTAAATTCTTGTAATACCTGATGTATTGAAACTCCCTTAGCCTCTGCCAACTCTGTAGATATACCATGAATTCGTTCTGCATCAAACGGTACATTAAAGCCTTCCGGTTTAATTAAAAAGTCTTTTTGCTCTACTAAATTTCCAAGCTCATCGTGCAATTGCCAAGCAATTTGTACCGCTCTTGGCCAATTGTCTACATCGGTTGTTGGGGCATCCCATCGTTTTGGTAATCCGGTGGTTTCTGTGTCAAAAATCAGGTACATAAATGCAAAAAAACTTAGGTGAATTTCAAGGCTAAAACTACTTATATTTTAAAGTAATGAAAAAAGATTTTATTAGAAGTTACTAACCACTCACAACTCTCTTAAAATCAAACAAAAATAAACTATGACGAGTATTGATTTTAACAAAAAACATGTATATTTGCACCCACTTTCGAGTAAAGTGTTTAATAAATTAATAACCGAGGTCGAGTACCTCACTAATTAATTAACTATGCCTGTTAAAATTAGATTACAACGTCACGGTAAAAAAGGAAAGCCTTTTTACTGGATTGTAGCTGCCGATTCGCGCGCTAAAAGAGATGGTAAATTTTTAGAAAAACTAGGAATTTACAACCCAAACACAAACCCTGCTCAAATTGAAGTTAATGTAGACAGCTCTGTAAAGTGGTTACAGAATGGTGCACAACCAACTGAAACTGCAAGACGCATTTTGTCTTACAAAGGAGTTATGCTTAAGCATCATTTATTAGGTGGTGTTGCTAAGGGTGCTTTTTCTGAAGAAGAAGCTGAGAAAAAATTTCAAGCTTGGTTAGAAGAAAAAGCAAAAAAGGTAGAAGCTAAAAAAGACAGCTTAACCAAAGCTAAAGAAGAAGCTAAGGCTAAGCAACTTGAAGCAGAAAAAGAAATTAGCGAAAAGCGTAAAGCTGCTGCACAACCTGCAGAAGAAACTGCAGAGGCTGTAGAGGAAACAGCAGAAGCTACCGAAGAAACTGTAGCTGAAGCTCCTGCAGAAGAAGCTAAAGCTGATAATGCAGAAGAAAACAAAGAAGCAGACGCTTAATACTTTTTCATGAGAAAAGAAGATTGCTTCTATCTCGGGAAAATTGTAAAAAAGTTTAGCTTTAAAGGGGAAGTATTGGTAAAATTAGATACCGACGAACCCGAAATCTACGAAAATATGGAATCAGTGCTGGTTGCCTTTGGCAACAGCCTGATTCCTTTTTTTATTGCTAAATCCGGACTACATAAATCAAACTTATTACGCATTCAGTTTGAAGATGTCTCTACCGAAGAAGAAGCCAATAAGCTTTTGGGCACTGAGCTTTATCTTCCTTTGTCTATGCTTCCTAAGCTTTCCGGGAATAAATTTTACTACCATGAGGTAATTGGTTTTACCATTTTAGATAGCAATCATGGCAATATTGGCTCTATTAAAGCAGTAAACGATACTACTGCACAAGCTCTTTTTGAAGTAGATTTTAATGGTAAAGAGCTGCTTATTCCTATTAATGATGATATCATTAAAAAAGTAGACAGAGCTGCTAAAACCATACATGTTGAAACCCCGGAAGGATTAATAGAACTTTACTTATAAACATTAAAAACTTACATGGCTAAACCTTTTGTTTTTAAACAATTTTCTGTTAGGCAAGATAAAAGCGCCATGAAAGTTGGTACAGATGGTGTTTTATTAGGAGCTTGGGCACCCATACAACATAACCCATACGCCATTTTAGACATTGGAGCCGGAACCGGTTTACTTGCGTTGATGTTAGCACAGAGAACAAGTGCTGAAATTATAGACGCCGTAGAAATTGATGCCGATGCTTTTGAAGAGTGTGTAGAGAATTTTGAAGCTTCACCGTTTAACGACAGACTGTTTTGTTATCATGCTTCTGTTGAAGATTTTGCCGACGAAATAGACGAGTCTTACGATTTAATTGTAGCAAATCCTCCCTTTTTTACAGAGCAAGTACCAGCCAAAAATGCCCAACGTGATGTTGCCAGAAACACCAATTATTTATCTTTTAACTCTCTTATTAAGTGCGCATCTAAACTTTTAGCTGAAAACGGTATTTTCTGTGTTGTGATTCCGTTTAAAAATGAACATTCTTTTTTAGAAATTGCCAATCAATACAACTTACATCCTATTAAAATTACGCGAGTTAAAGGCACTCCAAACTCCCCAATTAAGCGTAGTTTAATTGCATTTTCCAATCAAACAAAACATTTAACAGAAACCGAGCTAATTATAGAAGTTGAACGCCATAATTACACACAAGAGTATATAAACCTTACCCAAGATTTTTACCTAAAAATGTAAAAAAGCCAAGGTAAAAACCTTGGCTCTTAATTAACTAACTAACTTAAACCATATACTTAGGATACAGCTTCTTCTAGTACTTTAACATTATTAATAGCTTGTTGTATGTAATCTCTATGTCTAGTAAGCATTGCAACCGTGGTTGGTGGCAATACATCGCTATCTTTTAAAATATCATTATACTCTTCTATTGCAGCTTTCTCACCTCTAATACATTCTTTTAAAATGGCCTGCTCATCGTTACTACTAAATAACGATCGCAAATCCATCCAGGCTCTGTGTGCTGCTCCGGCTACACTACCGCTATCTTCCGGCAGTTCTCCATAACTTAAAATTTCTTGTCTTAAATCCGTAGCAAAACGCTCACGTTGGCCAGACATATTCTTTAAAAACATTTTAATGTCTGTGTCGTTAACATTTTCTACAGCTTTTTTATATCCTTTAGCTGCATCGTAACTTTTAGATAATAATTGATTTAATTTGTTTGAAATTTTCTCTGTATACTTCATAATATCCTCTTCATTTTTTAATTAAACATCTAAGGCTACCGATTTTCGGTAACGCATTATTAAAATAATACGCAAACCCTTTAAAGTCAAGTATTTTAACAACTTTAAAATGAGTTTAACAACAATTCTTAACAAGTGTTAAACACTTTTAATTGCACGTATTTACTCTATAAAATTAAAGCTTTAAAAAAACAAGTTTGAATGCTTTTTTGTTACGTTTTACGAATTAATTACCTTTGAAAACTTTAATTAATTATCATGAAACCAGACCTTTTTGAAGCACCAGATTATTATAATTTAGACGACCTTTTAACCGATGAGCATAAACTGGTTAGAGATGCAGCCAGGCAGTGGGTTAAAAGAGAAGTATCTCCGATTATAGAAGAGTATGCACAACGTGCAGAATTCCCTAAACAATTAATTAACGGATTAGCAGAAATTGGCGCCTTTGGCCCGTATATTCCCGTTGAGTATGGCGGAGCCGGTTTAGACCAAATTAGCTATGGTTTAATTATGCAAGAAATAGAACGAGGCGATAGCGGTGTTCGTTCTACCGCATCGGTACAATCGTCTTTGGTTATGTACCCTATTTGGAAGTACGGTACAGAAGAACAGCGCAAAAAATACTTACCGAAGTTAGCCTCTGGTGAGTGGATGGGGTGCTTTGGATTAACAGAGCCAAACCATGGTTCTAATCCGGGAGGAATGGAAACTAAGTTTAAAGATATGGGAGACCATTATCTTTTAAACGGAGCTAAAATGTGGATTTCTAATGCTCCTTTTGCTCAAATAGCAGTTGTTTGGGCTAAAAACGAAGAAGGTAGAATTCATGGTCTTATAGTAGAGCGTGGTATGGAAGGTTTCACTACTCCTGAAACTCATAACAAATGGTCTCTTAGAGCTTCTGCCACCGGCGAACTTATTTTTGATAATGTTAAAGTTCCTAAAGAAAATTTACTTCCTGGAAAAAATGGATTGGGAGCTCCGTTAAGCTGCTTAGATTCTGCCCGATTTGGTATTGCTTGGGGTGCTATTGGTGCCGCTATGGATTGTTATGATACTGCTTTACGCTACGCCAAAGAGCGCGAACAATTTGGTAAACCAATTGCTGCTTACCAATTACAGCAAAAGAAGCTTGCCGAAATGATTACCGAAATAACTAAAGCTCAATTGTTAGCATGGCGTTTAGGTGTGCTTCGTGAAGAAGGGCGTGCTACATCGGCACAAATTTCTATGGCTAAGCGTAATAATGTAGAAATGGCTATAAAAATTGCGCGCGAAGCAAGACAAATTTTAGGCGGTATGGGAATTACAGGAGAGTATAGCATTATGCGCCATATGATGAATTTAGAAAGTGTAATTACTTACGAGGGTACACACGATATACATTTACTTATTACCGGAGCAGATATTACAGGTTATCCGGCTTTTAAGTAATGACCATTTTAAGTGGCCATAGTGTGATATGAAGAGAGTTTTTTAGACAGCCCTTCTTGTGTAATGGGCTTGGTTAAATAATCGTTCATACCAACACTCTTAGATTGCTCTATGGCCTCTTTTGTTACATTGGCAGACAATCCAACTATTAACACATTTTTTTGTGTTTCTCTAATTTTTTGGGTTGCCTCAAAACCATCCATTTTAGGCATGTGTAAATCCATGAAAATTAAATGGTAATTATTGGTTGTGGCTTTCTCTATAGCTTCTTCACCATTATAAGCAACATCCGGATTTATTCCTAAACGCTCTAACGATTTTTGCATTACCAACACATTAAGCTTATTATCATCTACAACTAACACCTTAAAATTGTTAAAATTTGGTACCTCGTTATTTTCTGTAGCAGACAAATCTACTTCACATGAATCTGAAAGCGGAAACTTTAATTCTAAATCAAACGTTGTTCCTTTACCCAGCTTACTGCTAACAGCAATAGAGCCACCTAAAAGTTTAACCAAGTGGTTGGTTATATAAAGCCCTAAACCGCTACCTTCGTGTTCTTTTGTAGTACTTGAATCTACTTGAATAAACCTATCAAAAATAGCGCTTTGCTTGTGTTCGGGCATTCCTATTCCTGTATCTGAAACAGACATAAACAATACCAAGGTATTTCCTGAAACTTGCTCTTTATAATCAACCTCTATTTTTCCTTCTTTGGTAAACTTAACAGCATTACGTAATAAATTGGTAATTATTTGGCTGTACTTACCTAAATCTCCACGAACAAAATTATAGCTTTCCGAAGGGGTATTTATTTGTAATGTTAACCCTTTCTCTTCTATTCCGGGGGCATACATTTTAGCTATTTCTTTTAACTCTACAAGCGGATTAAAGGTTTCTTCTTTAAAAGTTATTTTACCAGATTCAATTTTATCTATCTCCAGAATATTATCTATTAAACCCAATAGTTTTTTAGACGACCCTTCCATGAGTGTTAAATACTCTTTGGCCGTCTGTTTTAAATCTATGTCTTTAAGCAACTCTATAAATCCAATTATTGCATTTAACGGGGTTCTAATTTCATGACTCATGTTAGATAAGAACTCTGTTTTAGCTTGAGAGGCTTCGTCTGCCTTTATACGCTCTTGCTCTAAAAGTGTATTGGCTTGCTTGAGCTTAAAATTTGCTTTTTGCACATTTCGAGTTTCACGTTTAGATGTTTGAAAGAAAAACACCAGCAAACTCATTAATACCGTTAATAAAATACCAAACAACAAGCTAAAAAACATGTTTCTCTTACGGTCTGAGAGCAAGCTCAAATCGGTTGGTTGTATACTAAATATCCATTTCTGCCCATCGGCTAAATCAATATCAAACGTATCAGAAAATATAAAATCTCCATCTTTTTCAGCTAAAACTTTATAGTTGTTAAAATTGTAAAATGTGGTTTGCTTGTCGTCCAGAATTTCAATAGCATATTTTCCTTCAAGACCTTCGGAGAGTTCATTAAAATGACTGGTAAAGTCCATTCCGGCTGTTATGGTTCCTTGAAATTTTCCTTTAAAATACACCGGCACATCAACCAAAAAAGCATTTCCGCCTTGCGTAAGAGCAATCCAAGAGGTTATGTTTGTAGTAGAGTCTGATGCATGGCGCAACCACTCGTCTCTTCTATAATCCAGCTTAGAGATATCTAACCCTAAAACAGCTTCGTTACCTTTAAATGGCGTTACTTTTTTAATAACCATAGAGCTATCTATCCATTCTATAAATTTAAACGACGGGTTTTGCTCTATAATAAGCTTGGCATCTTCTTCCCAGTAATCAAAATAAGCACCATCGGTCATCTCAATTCTGTGCTTAAGATTTTTAAGCAGTTGAATATCATTTTTTACAATAGAATAAAAATCTTGAGAAGTAAGCAATCCTGAAGTTCTAAGCTCATTCTGGGCAAGTTTGTTTTGTGAATTTAACGATACGTTCCATAAAATTAAGACCGTAAAAAGCAGCCCAACAAACGTCAGAATAGCATAAATGTATCGTTTCTGCAAAAACTGTTTCGGCATACTTCATTCACTAATCAATAAAACTACAAAAAACAAGACTAAAAACAGGCTCTTTTTTTACCGTACATCGAATTTAACCTAAAAACAACATTGCTTTGTTAAAATAATGTGCACAAAAGCAAGTTTACGTACCTTTACAGGTATGTTTGCACTGGTAGATTGTAATAATTTTTACGCGTCTTGCGAACGCGTTTTTAAACCGCAATTAAACGGTAAACCGGTAGCCATTTTGTCTAACAACGACGGTTGTGTAATCTCTAGAAGCGATGAGGCTAAAAATCTGGGGTTACCCATGGGAGCACCTGCTTTTAAGTATCAAGATTTTTTTAAGCAACACAATGTACATGTATTCTCTTCTAATTACCCCTTGTACGGAGACATGAGTAATAGGGTTATGACCCTTTTAACCCGCTTTACACCAGACATAGAAGTGTACAGTATAGACGAAGCTTTTTTAAAGTTTACAGGATTTACCAATATAGATTATGTAGCATATGGTACAGAAATTAAAAATCGGGTATATAAATGCACCGGTATTCCTATAAGTATTGGTATAGCTCCAACCAAAGCACTAGCAAAAGTGGCTAACAAAATTGCTAAAAAATATAACAATATTACCAATGGTGTTTATGTTATAGACTCTGAAGAAAAACGTATTAAAGCATTAAAATGGATTACCATACAAGATATTTGGGGTATTGGTTATGGCCATAGTAAACGCTTAGAAAAACAACATGTTAAAACCGGGTTAGATTTTGTTAATCTCCCAGACCAGTGGGTAAAAAGCAATATGGCTATTACAGGGCTTCGTTTAAAAAAAGAGCTGCAAGGAATTAATACGTTAGATTTAGAATTCCCAAAAACCAAAAAAGCAATAGCTACTACCCGAAGTTTTGAGTACACCTATTCTGATTTAGATAATATAAAAGAGCGCATTGCAACTTTTGCTGCCAGTTGTGCCGAAAAACTAAGAAAACAACACAGTTGTTGTAACATGATTATTGTTTTTTTACGAAGCGATAAGCATAAAAAAAATGCGCCTCAACACAACAAAAGTTTGGCAATTACCTTACCACATCCTACAAATTCTAGCATTATGCTTGTAAAATATGCTGTGCAAGCAGTAACACAAATCTACAAACCCGCAATAGCCTATAAAAAAGCCGGTGTAATTGTATGTGGGCTTACTCCCGCTAACAACAGGCAACTATCTTTATTTGCATTAGAAGATGGTAAACATAGTAACTTAATGAAAGCCATAGACTTTATTAACCGTAAAACCGGCGAACATAAAGTTAAAATTGCCAGCCAAGATCTAACAAGAACATGGAAAATGCGGCAAGAGCATTTATCGCCAAGATACACTACAAATATTAACGATATTATAGTTGTAAAATGAAAAAGGCATTAACCATATACCCTATTAAACCCTCTACTACCACTATTGCTTATGTAGATGAAGGCATATCGGCTGGATTTCCTTCTCCGGCAGAAGACTTTAAAGAATCTAGAATTAGCTTAGATAAAGAACTTATAAAACACCCCGAAGCAACGTTTTATGCCCGAGTAAGCGGAGACTCGATGGTGAATGCCGGGTTAGATGATGGCGATTTATTAATAATAGACAGAAGTTTAGAACCACAAAACAACAAAATTGCAGTATGCTTTATAGATGGCGAGTTTACCGTTAAACGCTTAAAAATACAAGGAAAAAAAGTTACGTTAATGCCAGAAAACCCAAAGTATAAACCAATAAAAGTAACTCCCGAGAGCGACCTAATTATTTGGGGAATTGTTACTTATGTTATAAAAGCAGTTTAACATAAAAAAAGCCTCACAAAGTGAAGCTTCGTACCTCGGGTGGGAATCGAACCCACACTCCCGAAGGAACTGGATTTTGAATCCAGCGCGTCTACCAGTTCCGCCACCGAGGCAAGCGGATTGCAAAACTATAAAATATTTTTTTTGAAATTACCAAAATAAGCTACATTTATGCTTTTGGTGTTCAAATAAATTTCTAAATTTGCACCTCGTTAAAAACAACACAACAGTAACTAACTACTAAACAACAAATTAAAATGTCTTATACGGTTCCCGAACCAAAGATTTTTGCATGTACCCAAAGTAAAGATTTGGGCGAAAAAATTGCAAAAGCATTTGGTGCAGAGCTTGGCAAGGTAACGTTCTCTAGATATAGTGATGGCGAGTTTCAGCCCTCTTTTGAAGAGTCTATTAGAGGAGCGCGTATTTTTATAATAGGATCTACCCATCCCGGGTCTGATCATTTAATGGAAATGCTCCTTATGTTAGATGCTGCAAAAAGAGCGTCTGCCAGACACATTACAGCTGTAATGCCATATTTTGGATGGGCTAGACAAGACCGCAAAGACAAGCCTCGTGTTCCTATAGGCGCAAAGCTGGTAGCAAAGTTATTAGAAGCAGCCGGAGCAACACGAATTATAACAATGGATCTGCATGCAGATCAGATACAAGGGTTCTTTGAAAAACCGGTAGACCATTTATTTGCTTCTACCATTTTTTTACCACATGTAAAATCGCTTGGGTTAGAAAATTTAACCATAGCGTCTCCAGATATGGGAGGTTCTAAAAGAGCGTATGCTTACTCTAAATACCTAGAAAGTGATGTGGTTATTTGTTACAAACAACGTAAAAAAGCAAACGTTGTAGACCACATGGAGGTAATAGGCAATGTAGAAAACAGACATGTGATTTTGGTAGACGATATGGTAGATACTGCCGGAACTTTAGCCAAGGCAGCCGATTTAATGATGGAGCGTGGTGCACTCAGTGTTAGAGCCATTGCAACACACGCCATTTTATCTGGTAATGCCTACGAAAGAATAGAAAACTCTAAGTTGCAAGAGCTTATTGTTACAGATTCTATTCCGTTAAAAAAAGAAAGCAAAAAAATAAAAGTGCTTAGTTGTGCCGAGCTTTTTGCAGATGTAATGCACAGAGTTCATCACAACACATCTATAAGCTCTAAATTTTTAATGTAATATATTTAATTTAAGTATAATGAAGTCAATTACAATTAAAGGATCTCAAAGAGAAAGCGTGGGCAAAGCAGCAAGCAAAGCCTTACGTAATGCTGGAAAGGTTCCTTGCGTATTATACGGAGGAGATAAACCCTTACACTTTTCAGCAGATGAATTAGCATTTTCTAAATTGGTTTATACTCCCGATGTACATACGGTAGTAATTGATTTAGACAATGGCGAGAAGATTAATGCTGTTTTACAAGACATTCAGTTTCATCCGGTAACCGACAAAATCTTACATGTAGATTTCTACCAATTATTTGAAGATAAAGAGGTTACTATGGAAATTCCGGTTAAAACAGTTGGAGTTTCTAGAGGGGTATTAAACGGAGGTAAATTACGTATTCCTTTACGTAAGTTACGTATTAAAGCCCTTCCTGCTAACTTACCGGATTTCGTAGAAGTAGATATTACAAAGCTTCGTATTGGTCAAAAAATTACTGTTGGCGATATCAGAAACGACGATTACTCTATCTTACATCCAGACAATATTGTTGTGGTACAAGTTAAGAGAAGTCGTGTATCTGTTGCTGATGATATTGATGACGAAGACGAAGATGAAACAACAGAAGCAGCAGCAGATGCTCCTGCAGCTGAAGCAACTCAAGAATAAAACAAACAGTACTTATACCCTAAAAGCATCTGCAATTGCAGATGCTTTTTTATTTTTGCCAAAACTTATTTAAACATGCTGTCTTGCTTACAACGCTGGTTTAGCAAAAACAAAAACACAAGTAGCGATTTCTCTGAAATGAAAAAATACTTAATTGTTGGCCTCGGAAATATTGGAGCAGAATACCAAAACACACGTCATAATATTGGTTTTAAAATAGTTGATGCTTTTGCCCAAAAAGAAGATTTTTCTTTTGAGACTGTAAAATTAGGCGATGTGGCACAATACAAGTTAAAAGGAAGAACTTTTATTTTTTTAAAGCCTTCTACCTACATGAACAGAAGCGGGAAGGCAGTTAAATACTGGTTAGAAAAAGAAAAAATCCCAATAGAAAACCTCTTGGTTATTACAGACGATATTAACTTGCCTTTTGGCACAATTAGGTTAAAAGCTAAAGGTAGTGATGGTGGCCATAATGGTTTAAAAGACATTCAGCAGCAATTAGGTACAATTAACTACAACCGTTTTAGGTTTGGTATAGGAGCCGATTTTCCTAAAGGAAGGCAAGTAGATTATGTTTTAGGTGAGTGGAGCGAAGAAGAAAACGCAAAACTCCCGGAGCGTTTAAACCGTTCTATAGAAGCTATAAAATCTTTTGTAATGGCCGGGTTGCCCATTACCATGAATCAATTTAATAACACTTAATAACGTAACTTACAGATTGTTTAATTTGAACTTTAATACTACCTCGTGAGTACTACTCCCGGCTTCTCTGAGCTCAGAACGAAAAGAACTGTCGTAAGCATAACCAACATCTAACCAATTGGCTACCGTAACCAAAGCAAATGCAGCAAAACCATTGTCGGTTTTATAGGTTAAGCCTAATTCTATTTGTTGCTTGTATTGCACTGCTCCGGTTAAATCTAAAGAGATAGGGATACCACTTACATGACGCATAAGGAAAGCTGGTTTAAAAGCCCAATAATCACTAAAGTTATGGTTGTATCCTACTGTAAAATAAACATGAGGCTTATCGGTAGCGTTAGTAACTACTCCTTCTTCATCTTTAAATCGTTTTGTGTTTAATAATCCCGGAGTAGATAATCCTAAATAATACTTTTCTCCTTTAAGCAAAATACCAACTCCAACATTAGGGTTAAAAACACTCTCGTCTCGTAACAAAGGGTCTGGGGTATAATTATAAGTTTCTAATCCTTGTGCATTAACGGTTAAAAAGTTTCCGCCGGCACTTAACCCAAGATACAAGTTGTCTTCTGCAGATATTGGCACTCTATATGAAAAGGCAGCAAATACTTTAGTTTGGTTTTCTATAAATGTTTTATCGTTTATAATATTTAATCCTAAGCCTACTCTATCACTCACCTGCATACTACCAATGGCAAATTGAGATTGTGGAGCTTCTGGCACACCTTGCCATTGGCTTCTTATTAAAACTACAACAGAAGGTAATGCATTAGCGCCCGAAAATGCCGGGTTATACGATTCTTGTATATACTGGTAAAATGCCGGATTTGGTTCTTGTTGTGCATTGGCCACACCCAAACCCACTAAAAACAATAAACTAAGTACAACTGCTTGTAATCTGCCCATGAAAACTTGTTGTTCTTTTTTTAATATGTTATGTAAAGCCACCCTTTAAAATCTATTTTGCCATCTCCTTCTAAATCTACTTGATAGTAGTAAGACCCCGGCGGAACTTTTTTGCTTTTGCCTTTTGGCACACCATTCCAGTTATTAGCATACCCATAGGCTTTAAATATTTGTCTGCCCCAACGGTTAAACACAGTAACTACTGCATTTGGATATAGGTTAATGTTAACCAACCTCCAGGTGTCGTTAATACCATCACCGTTTGGAGTAAACGCCTGCGAAACAAGCACATCTTCATCACATACATCTCCTTCTCCGTCTTGATCTATGTCTAATTGATCCGGGTTAAATGCCGTTGGGCAATTATCTGAATCATTTAAAACTCCATCGCCATCAATATCATCATCACACACATCACCAATATCATCATTATCTAAATCGGCTTGATCCGGGTTAGGCACTAAATCGCAATTATCTGCACTATCAAAAATTCCGTCGTTATCAGAATCTGTATCGCCTGCCAAACAAAGCTCTAACTCAAAGTTATTAAGGCTTCCCCCGTCTTGATCAAAATTATCGGCTACTTCAAGAATCCATGTTCCTTGACTAGATTCTCCAAAAAATGCGCTAAGTGGTTGTAGCGGAATTACCACTCCAGAAATTGCCGGATTATCACCACATACAATAGCAGAGCCTTCGTCATCAAAAACAGCAACAATATCGTTATTACTATTACATACTTCAGACAATAATGTTACGGTAGTGCCACTCGGGCTGGTTAGTTTAATGGTTAAGTCTGAAATATACTCATGACTAATGTCTAATGTTACGTTAACATCAGAAACAAGGGCATTCTCTCCAACAAAAATTGGAGCTTGTATTACACTTGGTCCTTGATCGCTAATTGGTATTGGTGTATTTGGAGCAATTTCTGTTTTGCAATTAACCATTAAGGTAGTAAAACTAAAAGGCGTTCCAAAAGAACCCTCACCACATTGGTTAATTGGTTTTACACGCCAATAGTAAGTTGTTTCAGGCTGTAATGCAGTAGGCTTGTAGCTATTAATTTCTACTGTTTCTGATGCTATTATATTGGTAAAATTACTATCGGTTGCCAATTCTATTTCATACGTTTCTGCATTTGGGTGTATTTGCCAATTTAGTACTTGATTAAAAAATACTGCATTGTCTCCGTTTACAGGAGTTAGTAATACCACATCTGTAAAATTATCATTTAAAACAGTTGCCGTAAGCACAATATCTTTTGTCTCTGAGGCCGATGTTCCTGTAATTGTAATAGGATACGATCCCGGACTTACGCTACTGGTGCCCGATATAGTTATTTGCACATTCGTATTATTTACACTTGCCGAAGTAGGATTAAACGTTACACTTAACCCCGGAGGTACATTTGAAGCTGAAAATGTTACCTCTTCAGAAAATCCTTGAAACGTGTTATACGTAAAGTTTGTAATTAAATTATTGGGCTGGCAAGCGCTTATTTGCAATTCTGAAAGCTGCATCACAAATGGCGCATTTGTAATGGTAAAGTTTGCGCTGTTTACTGCATAAAAAACATTATCTGCTGCTTCTACCATTATCCTGGCGTTGGTAGTAGAAATTCCTCCGGGAATAATTACTTGATGACTACCATCGTTTACTACGTTTTGGTCTAACACAATAGGAAAGGTCTGTCCGCCATCAACAGATAATAATATGTTTACTTGCGAAGCATCTACCGGAGCAATATTTGTAAATGCAACATCCCATGTTATGGTTTGCACACTACCACCTTGATAGGTAACATTACTATCTTGAGAGGTTACCCTAAACGGTCCGGCTTGCGATACAGCCTGAAGTGTTACCACATCTGATGCGTTTTGCCCGCCTCCAACTACATTATCTCTAACTGTAACCGCAAAATTTAATGGTCTTGAAACATTTGGTAAAACTTCCCAGGTATTGCCTAAATCTCCGGAAAGCACATCATCTATAACCGGAAAATAACGTGTAGGGTTTGTGCTAGGTGGAAGCGATCTAAACAAAGGCCCGGAAGTGTTTGAAGATTGCGGAGGTTGATTTCCCGAAAATCCGGTATCTATTTGCTCCCAAGTATAAGTTAGCACATCTCCATCTATATCTGTTGCTTGCGCTGTTAACTTAAAAGGTGTCCCAATAGGAATGGTATAATCTGGCCCGGCTGAAACGGTTGGCGGATTATTACTCAACACAATTTCTTGTGCACATGTGCTACCGTTGCCTTGCTGTATGTATTGGGTTATGTTTTGAATGTTGGCATAATCAAAATAGGCATCAGAATTGCCTTGTACATCGGGCGGGCAAATACCGGCATACCCCATAATAGTACTTCCGCTACCTACTTCTATATTTGTAGCACCACTGGTGTCTCTGGCACAACTATTTGTTTGTGTATGGCGTCCTCCAAATTGATGGCCAATCTCGTGTGCTACCAAATCTATATCAAAAACATCACCTTCGGGCACTAAGGCTTCAGAGAATGCTCTTCCTTTTTGGCCATCTACACAAACACAGCCAATACAGCCTGCATTACCATTATTAGAAGCTCTGTTAAACAAATGCCCCACATCATAATTAGCCTCACCAATAACGGTAGTTAGTGTGTTTTGCAGCTCGCTACTATTATTGCCATTGTAGGGATCTGTTGATGCGTCTGTATATATTATTTGATCATTGTTTGCAACTAATTCTAATGTAATTCCTAAATCTCTTTCGTAAATAGCATTAATTCTGGTAAGTGTGTTAGCTATTGCTGCTAATGCATCTGCAATAGAATCTGATTGGTAATGGTATGCTGTGTACTCTCCGGTTGTTGATATTGCTATTCTGTATTTTCTTAAAAGTTGATCGTTGTTATCTTTAGATGTGCTACCATTTTTTTGGGATTGCTGTATAGTATTTTCTCCTTTTGTGCTTTCTGTTGTACACTCAAACCTAAATTTATCACCTTCTCTTGCATCTCGTTTAAACACTACATAAATACTACTGCTGTCTTTATGGGCTTTTTCTATAACTGCAGGCACTTTTCCATCAGAAAATAAAATAAGAGCTTGCAGTCCTTTTTGCGATGTGCTAAACCTAACTACATGATTATTACCGTCTGTAGAAACTCCTTTAAACGACCTAATAGCCGGGTATTTTTCTTGTAATGCGGTAGGCAACACCGGAGTTTCTTGCAGCCTAAAAGCCAGCATATTACCATCGTAATCCGGAAAATAAACTACCGGTAAAGGTGTTGTGTTTAACTGCTCTCTGTGAGGTACGTTTTTTAGCTCTTGAAGTAGCGAGCTATACAATAAAGTATAACTTAAAAACGTATCTTTATGTAAAGATTCAAGTGCAGCATTAGTAGGTGCTTTTGTTGTATTTACAGGCTGCCAATAGTTGTTTTGGGCTCCTGCGCAAAACGAAAAAAAAAGTATGGTTATTGAAAAAACATACCGTAAGTTTGTTATCATGATTAACAGGACACGTTTAACTTTGTACACAAACTTAAGTTTTTAAAGTTAGATACCCTAAAATTTGCTTGTGATTACCTATAACTCTATACAAAACTTTAACCAAAATAACCCCACTGCCGTAACCATTGGAACTTTTGATGGGGTACATATTGGACACAAAAAAATTATAGACAGAATTGTAGCAACTGCCAAAGGAAACGGGTTAGAATCTGTGTTGCTTACTTTTTACCCACATCCTAGAATGGTGTTGCAACAAGACGACTCTTTAAAACTACTAAATACTATTGAAGAAAAAAAAGAGATTTTAGCCCAAACCGGTTTAGATCATTTAATTATTCATCCGTTTACCAAAGAGTTTTCAAGATTAACAGCCTTAGATTTTATTAGAGATATACTAGTAACACAACTCAACACAAAAAAAATTATAATTGGTTACGATCACCGTTTTGGACGTAACCGAACCGCTACGGTTAAAGATTTAATAGAGTACGGAGCAGTTTATAATTTTGAAGTAGAGCAAATTTCTGCTCAAGAAATTAACGATGTTTCTGTAAGCTCCACTAAAATTAGAAACGCACTTATTGAAGGCGATATTCGTACTGCAAATTTATACTTAGGCTACCCATATATGCTTACCGGAACGGTTACTAAAGGCAAAGGATTAGGTAGGCAAATACAGTTTCCTACTGCCAATTTAACCATAGACAGCAAGTACAAACTTATTCCTAAAAAAGGAGCTTACGTGGTTAAAAGCACTTTAAATAATAAAACCATTTACGGCATGATGAATATTGGTGTTAACCCTACGGTAAGTGGAAAACACCAAACTATAGAAATTAATTTTTTTGATTTTAAACAAGACCTTTACAACAAACCGCTACGTGTTTATATGTTAGACAGGTTACGTGATGAACAAAAATTTGAATCTATAGATGCTTTAAAAAAACAATTAGAAGCCGATAGACAACAGGCTTTAGAAATTGTAGCTCGCCAAAATGCTTAACAAGTTTTTATTTAGACCCATAGATAATACCGCACTAATTGTATTTAGAATATTTTTTGGTTTTTTACTTTTTGCAGAGTGTATTGGTGCCATTTTTACGGGTTGGGTAAAACATACCTTTATTGAGCCTCAATTTACTTTTACTTTTATTGGTTTTGAGTGGCTTCAACCCCTTCCCGGATTTGGTATGTATTGGTATTATGCCATTATGGGTGTTTTAGGGCTTTTTGTTATGGTAGGTTATCGGTACAAAATTAGCCTTCTGTTGTTTACCCTAATGTGGAGTGCTACGTATTTAATGCAAAAATCATCATACAACAACCATTATTACCTGTTAATTTTAATTGCCGGCATTATGTTGTTTTTACCGGCGCATAGGTACGCTTCGGTTGATGTAAAACAACATCGAGTTAAAAAAGCAACCTGTATGCCTGCTTGGTGTAACCATATTATTGTTGCTCAGTTATTTATTGTTTATACATATGCTGCTATTGCTAAGCTATACCCCGATTGGCTTAATGGTACTGTAGTAAAAATTTTAATGAAAGGGAAAGAGCATTATTTTTTAATTGGCTCTTTGCTGCAACAACCCGAAGTGCAATTTTTTATTACTTACGGAGGAATAATTTTTGATGCCCTAATTATACCGGCACTCCTGTTTAAGCCAACCAGAAAATGGGCATTTTTTTCGGCAATCTTTTTTCATTTATTTAATTCTGTTGTTTTTCAGATTGGAATTTTTCCGTATTTGGCATTAGCCTTTACCGTTTTCTTTTTTGAGCCAGAAACTATAAGAACACTTTTTTTAAAAAATAAAGCACGTTGCAATCAGCAAAAAATAGCAATTCCATCATCAAAAAATATAATTATAGGTATTGGTGCTTTGTATTTAGCCATTCAAGTTTTGCTTCCGCTTAGACATTGGTTTATTAAAGGCGATGTTCTCTGGACCGAAGAAGGACACAGAATGAGTTGGCGAATGATGCTTAGAGCTAAATCGGGATACATTTCGTTTAAAGTGGTAGATAAAAACACAAAACAAGAAACCATTATTAATCCTGGCGCCTATCTTACCAAAAAACAACAATACACACTTGCCGGAAAACCCGATGTTATATGGCAATTTGCGCAGTTTTTAAAGAAAGAATACGCAAAAAAAAATCAGGATGTTGCAGTGTTTGCTTTAGGTAAAGTAAGTGTAAATGGCAGTGCATTTAAACCACTTATAAATCCGGAAGTAGATTTAGCCTCTAAACCTTTTAACCACTTTGCACATAACAATTGGATACTTACCTATAAAAATCCTTAACAATTACAGCTATTTACATTAAATTTGTGCCTCCCAAAAAAACAAGTATTATGTTAGCCATACAGCGTATTAGAGAAGAAAAAGATGCCATTATAAAGGCTTTAGCAAAACGTAATATAGATGCTACAGGCTTAATTGAAACTGCTATTAGTTTAGATGAGCAACGCAGAGCAACCCAAACAGAATTAGACAATGTTTTGGCAGAGTCTAACAAACTATCTAAGCAAATAGGGATGCTTTTTAAGCAAGGTAATGCTGCAGAAGCTAATAAACTAAAAGAGCAAACGGCATCGTTAAAAGAATCTTCTAAAACGCTTGGGCAAAAGCTACAAGAAATTACAGAGCAACTAAACCAAACGCTCTATCAGATACCTAATGTACCGCACGAGTCTGTTCCTAAAGGAGCATCAGACGAAGATAACGAAGAGGTTTTTAGAGAAGGGGCTGTTCCGGAGTTAGGGGCAAATGCACTTCCGCATTGGGAATTAGCTAAAAAATACGATTTAATTGATTTTGAATTAGGTGTAAAAATTACCGGTGCCGGTTTCCCGGTTTATAAAGGCAAAGGTGCTAAACTGCAACGTGCTTTAATTACCTATTTTTTAGATAAAAATACAGCAGCCGGTTATACAGAGTACCAACCACCGCATGTAATAAATGAAGCCTCTGGCTATGGTACCGGACAGCTACCCGATAAAGAAGGGCAGATGTACTACATTGCGCAAGACGATTTGTATTTAATACCAACTGCCGAAGTACCTGTTACTAATTTTTTTAGAGATACACTGTTAAACGAAGCCGATTTTCCTATTTGCTGTACAGCTTATACCCCTTGTTTTAGACGAGAAGCCGGAAGCTATGGTGCACACGTAAGAGGTTTAAACAGATTGCACCAATTTGATAAAGTAGAAATTGTTAGAATTGAGCACCCTGACAACTCATACAAGGCCCTTGATGGCATGGTAGAGCACGTTAAAAATATTTTACGTGAATTAAAATTACCGTATAGAATATTACGTTTATGTGGGGGCGATTTAGGTTTTACCTCTGCCTTAACTTATGATTTTGAAGTGTACTCTACGGCTCAAAACCGTTGGTTAGAAATTAGTTCTGTTTCTAATTTTGAAACTTTTCAGGCAAACCGCCTAAAACTACGCTACAAAGATGCAAACGGTAAAAGCCAATTAGCACACACCCTAAATGGTAGTGCTTTAGCCTTGCCAAGAGTTTTAGCCGGTATTTTAGAAAATTACCAAACCGAAAACGGCATTAAAGTACCCGAAGTGTTAGTACCGTATACCGGTTTTGATATGATTGATTAATTACAATTAGCTACATTCTTATAGTTTGTAGCTAATTGTAAATAAAATAATTCTGGGCATTATAAACGTTCTCTGATCGGAAATTAAAAAGTTGTTAAAGGCGTTTTCTTGCTTAAATTGGGTATTAAACAAGTTTGTGGCTTTAAGCTCAAAACCCCAAGCACTATCTTCTTTTTTATAGAAAAGAGAAACGTTAGCATTATCAAATGTGTTTTCTACACCGCTTGTTTTGTTTATATAATTATTGTAGTTGTATTCTGCTTTAAAAGTAAAGTCTTCTAAAAAAGTATAATCTAAATATGCAAACAACGTATTGTTTTCAAATTTAGATGTTGTATTTAATGATTCGTAATTACTAAAATCTTTTGTGTATCCTACTTCTAAATTAGGCCACTTTTTAAACCGTGTTTCTATACTTGGCGTTACGGCAAATCTTTGTGATTTGTTTTTTATTGTAGCATTATTAATAAGCTGAAAAAAGTTACTGTAATTATATCTACCGCTTAACCTGAATCTTATTTTACGTATTTTTTTGGAAAAGCTACCATGTATATACAAGGCATCTTCCGGCATATTAAAAAGAATAGGCGTGCTGTAATAATCTATACCTTGCAATTGGGTAACATTTTTATAATGTTTTAATCGTTTGGTATAGCTAATGTTAGCATTGTAATAAAGACCTTTTAGTAAGCTAAACTTTGAATAATTAATGCTTGCAGAATGGTATAGCTCGTTTTCTAAGGTTTCATTCCCCTTAAATACACTATTAAAGTTTGATAGTATAAAGTTGTTTGCTAATCTGTTAACAGCAGGAAAACGTGCATTTAATTTGTACTTAACATTAATTTTTTCGCTGTTGTTAAACTCTATTGTTGTAGTAGCCTCAGGCAGTAATACCGCTTTATTATTAAACAATTTTTGGTTGGTTTGCTGGGTAGACCACGTGTAAAAATGGTAATATAATGCAGGTTTAAAAGTAAAAATACCTGTTTTAAATTTATATTCTAATCCTACATAGGTGTTTATAAAATTATACCTGAAATCGTTATTAAAGCCTGCTTCAGAAAAATTATTGGTATTTCCGTTGGATAGTACTTGTTCATCAAAACTATTAAAGGTGTTAAAGGCACTGTTTATACCAATACTCGTATAAATATGATTAAAATTATTTAACACCCAATAATCTTTTACAATAGCATTAAAAGAGTGGTTTCTGATGCTTTTTGTTTGTAGAATGGTATATACGCTGTCTTGAACCAGTGGTAATAACCCCTGAAGAATTTCTTGATTGGTTATCCAATTAGTATTAGGCTTATCTGTTTGAAAATTATAGGTAGCCTCTAAAGTGCCTGTGTGATAGTCTGATAATTTACGGCTATAATTTACATTTTGTTTAAACGTTAACGCTTTTACATTGGTTAGTGTGTTTATAACGTTATTTACTGTTGGAGTTGTTGTGGTTATAATACCATTATTGTTATTGCTTGTAATTTTAAAAAAACTATTTAACGAGAGGTCTTCTTGGTAAGTAGGCTCATAATCTATTGTAATTTTACCAAGCGTAAAAAAATTGTTTGTTGTAGCTGTATTATTACGGTTTTCTACAAACGCATTTTCTTCATTTAAATATAAATTTTCTACTTGAGTTTCTGTTTGTGTTTTGTTTTTAGAGGCAATTACATAACCACTAATATCTGTACTGCTGTTAACTGCCTGCCGTATGTTTACTGCCCCAAATTTATGTATACTATTTTTAAAATCTTGATTGTTTAAAAACTGTGCAAAATCACTACTGTAAATACTAAAATAGCTTCCGGAATTTTCTAGTAGTTTACCAAAACCACCTTCAAACTCAATGTAATCACTAAATGTAAAAGCCTTTACACCTGTATTGTTAACATCTGCAATAAAATTTATATTAGTTTTGGGACTATAGTAAAACAAATTAGGGTGTATGGTATATTTTTCATTATAACCTAAACCGGTTTCTATATCACCAAAGGCAAATTTCTTTCTGTCTTTTTTTAGTTTTATGTTTAATGCTGTATCGTCTGTGTCTTGTAAGCCTTTTAGCATGGCTACTTCATTGTAGTTTTCTAACACTTCTACTTGATCTACAACATCTGCCGGAATGTTATTAACCGCCATTTTGGTATTGCCGGTAAAAAAAGGTTTATTATCTACCAGTAGCTTTTTAATTTTTTTACCGTTTGCTTTTACATTCCCTTCTCTATCTACCTCTATACCGGGTAGTTTTTTTAGTACTTCTCTAAGTTTACGCTCTTTACCACTTACAAATGCATCTGTATTGTAAACAATAGTATCTTCTTTAACAACCACCGGTATTTTGTAAGTAACCTCTACTTCATCTAATTCATTTACAGCTGGTTGCAACACAAAGTTTTTGGTAGTGTTTTGAGTAAGTGTAATGGTAGCGGTTAGTTTTTTATACCCCAAATAACTAATTTCTATATTATAAGGTACTTGTTTTTGTAAGCTTAGTTTATATATACCTTCCTCATTAGTTATGGCAAATTGGGTTTCTTTACCTTCTTCTGCCGGAAAAGCAAGTATGTTAGTATATGGCAAAGGATTTTGCAGACTGTCTGTAATTTTACCTTGTACCACAACAGATTGTGCATTCCCAAAATATATAACTGCTATAAAAAAAAGAAGTAGCATGCTACTTCTAATTGCGTTGTATTGTTTGTTGCTCATTAATTTATAATTAATTACGCGCTTGTTCTCGAGCTCTATTGGTTAACTCATGGTATTCTTGGGCTGTAATTTTTCTGCCTTTTGTAGGTTTCTGTATTTCTATCTCTTTATC
>JBPEWY010000066.1:0-106992 GCA_052032225.1 Flavobacteriaceae bacterium | reverse complement strand
AAAAAGAACACCAATGAGCAAAAAGCAGTTGCACAAGAACTATTTGATAAATTTAACTCTGCTTTAGACTTAGACAGAAGACAAGCTAATAGGGTATATTCTATTATTTATAATCATTTAAAGAAATCAGATCAGAAGCAAAGTACTATTAAAAATAACCCTAGTAATGCTGATAAATATTTTTACGAAATAAGAAAGCTCGAGACACAGTTTGATAAAAAAATACTTAAAATTCTAAATGCTAAACAACGAGAGATTTACCAAACAAATCTTAGAAAAAAAGTAGTGGTACCAGAAAAAAAAGAAGAAGCATTTTAATAAAAACACTAAAAAAAGCGCTGCCAGAACGCAGCGCTTTTTTTATAACTTAGTGATAACGCGTTCTACTGCTTTAATAGTATTATCTAAATCGGTATAAGTTAATGCATCGTTTAAGAACCAGCTTTCAAAAGCGCTCGGAGGTAAATAAATACCCTCATTTAGCATACCGTGAAAAAACTTCTTAAACGTATCATTGTTACCTTTTGCAGCCGATTCAAAATCTACAACTGGCTCATCTGTAAAGTGAACAGAAATCATAGAACCTAATCTATTTATTGTATATGCTAAACCACTACTACTTAATACTTTCTCTAATCCTTCATGCAAATACGCTGTTTTTTTGTTTAAGCTATCGTAAATAGCTGGGTTATTATGTAAAGCTGTTAGCATGGCCAAACCGGCAGCCATTGCTAAAGGATTACCACTAAGTGTTCCTGCCTGATATACCGGACCAATAGGGGCTAAACAACTCATTATTTCGTCTCTGGCTGCAAATGCTCCAACAGGAAGCCCGCCTCCAATAACTTTACCAAAACATACAATGTCTGCTTTTATGTTAAATACTTCTTGAGCACCTCCGGGAGCAAGCCTGAAACCGGTCATTACCTCATCAAAAATTAATAAAATGTTATGCTCATCGCACAAGGCTCTTAACCCTTCTAAGAAGCCTTCTTTAGGTAAAATACATCCCATATTACCGGCTACCGGTTCTAAAATTATAGCTGCTATTTCTCCTTTGTTAGCTACTACAATTTGCTTAACATGCTCTAAATCATTATATCTGGCCAAAAGAGTATCTTTAGCTGTACCTTGTGTAACCCCCGGACTATTAGGGCTGCCAAAAGTTACCGCTCCGCTACCTGCCTGAATTAAAAATGCATCACTATGGCCGTGATAACATCCGGCAAACTTTATTATTTTTTCGCGTTTTGTAAATCCTCGAGCCAACCTAACTGCACTCATGCAAGCTTCGGTTCCGCTATTTACAAACCTAATTTTATTAATATTAGGCACCATAGAAACTGCCAGTTTTGCTATTTGAGTTTCTATTTCGGTTGGAGTTCCAAACGATGTGCCTTGTTTTGTTTTATCTATTACAGCATTTACAACAGGCTCAAAAGCATGCCCTAAAATCATTGGACCCCAAGACGCTATATAGTCTATAAATTTATTTCCGTCTTCATCAAATAAGTAAGCTCCGTTTGCCTTTTTTATAAAAACCGGAGTGCCTCCTACTGCATTAAATGCTCTTACTGGCGAGTTTACTCCTCCCGGAATGTATTGCTTAGCTTCTACGAATAATGCACTGCTTCGTTTGTAAATCATTCTCTTTTATTTTGATGTAATTGGTGTTTTAATAATTAATAGTTGACCAACTTTTATGGTATTTGTTTTTAATCCGTTTAATGACTTTATATCATCAACTGTTGTGTTGTATAATTTTGCTAAGGCATAAAGCGTATCGCCTTCTCTAACTACATGATTAACCCAATTGGTTTCTTTCGGGGCAGATTTTACAGCCAGCTTTCCTTCTTTAATTACCTCTCTATCGTATTTATACAGTTTGTACTTCTCTATCAGAGAAATTAATTTGTTTGGGTATTTAGGATCTGTTGCATAGCCTGCTTTTTTTAAGCCTCTGGCCCAACCTTTATAGTTATCTTTTCGTAACTCAAATAAAAAAGCATACCTGCTTCTTGTAGCAAGAAATTCACTATGATCTCTAAACGAATATAGTGGATGTGTATACTTTCTAAAGCATTCTCCTCTTTCATCATCATCATGGTATGCTCTTGCACCGTTCCAGCCGGTATGACATTTTATACCAAAGTGATTGTTAGATTTTAGTGTAAGCTCTCCCCTTCCTGCTCCGCTCTCTAAAATACCTTGTGCAAGCGTAATGCTGGCAGGAATGCCATATTTGCGCATTTCTTCTTGAGCAATCTCATGAAAGACATCAATGTAATGCTCTACAGAAACAATTTTTGGCACAACAAAAGGCTCTGTTTTAGGATTGGTAGTTTCTGTATTTTTAGACTCTTTTTTATGTTCTACATGTGGTTTTTTTGTAGTAATTGCTCTTTTCTTGCTAGAACAGCTACTTACAAAAAGTACAAGGGCAAATAATGTTAAATATTTATACATGTATAGTAGGTAAGTTTTTTTGTTTTAAAACCATATTCATCCCGTCAATTCCTTGTAATCCTCCTGTATGAATTGCCAAAATTTTAGTGTGCTCTTTAAAATAACCTTTTTTTACCAGGCTTAGTATGCCGTACATCATTTTTCCGGTGTAAACCGGATCTAACGGTATTGTTGTTTGATCTTTAAAATTGTTTATAAAATTAATTAGTGTTTTGTTTACTTTAGCATACCCGCCAAAGTGAAAATCACCACATAATGTCCAGTTATTTTTTTGTGCAAATTTACGAATATCGTTGTGTAAAAAATCACCTTTTAAAGCTGGAAAGCCAATTATTTGCTGCTGATTGGCTGAAGAATTTATTAATCCGGATATAGTACCTCCGGTACCTACAGGACAGCAAACAAAGTTAAAGGTTTTGTCTTCTGGAGTTAAAATCTCTTCGCATCCCTTAACAGCTAAACTATTTGTTCCGCCCTCAGGTAAACAGTAAAAAGCTCCAAATTTAGTCTCAAGTTCTTTTAAAAACTCCGGCGTGTTTTTTAATCTGTATTTTTCTCTGCTTACAAAGTACAATTGCATTCCGTTTGTTGCAGCAAATTGTAGGGTAGGATTGGTTTGAACTTTTGTAATTAATTCTTCTCCTCTAATAACCCCAATAGTATTGAACCCATATTTTTTTCCGGCAAAAGCAGTAGCTGCAATATGATTAGAGTATGCCCCACCAAATGTTAAAAGCGTTGTATGGCCAAGCTTTTTGGCTTGGTCTATATTGTACAATAACTTTCTGTATTTATTTCCAGAGATATGTTTATGAATGGTGTCTTCTCGCTTAATAAAAAGCGAGATTTTTTTTTCTTGTAATAAAGGTAATGTAACAGCCTGATTGTACAATGCAATACTATTAAGCTACAAAGTTAAAAAAGCTGCCAAAGAAGGCAGCTTTTAAATTTTCTTTTTTGTTCTAAACTCATCAAGGTAGCTTCTATGAATTGAGTCGGCCCTTTTCATCATCTTTTTTATTTCTTCATTACGTTTTTTCCATGAATTCATAAAAAAGTCATCGTAAAAAAACGATTTATAAAAAATAGAATCTGACGGGAACATCTCAAAAAAATCAGTATCAAAACCAAAAGAAAAATCTTGTTTAAATCTGTTTTTAAACGAATTCATTAAACTATCCAGCATTTCTTGAGACACATCGCTCCCATCTGATGAAAAAGACCAAACATACGTAGAGTCTAACCTGATTATGTTACCGTTTTCGTCTATCTCTTTGGTTACACTCCATCGCTCTTTTGGTTTTGGTTCATTAGCCTTTAACTTAGATTCTTTTTCTTTTGTCTCTTGCCCGCTACAAGCTAAAACAGAGAATATTGTTGCTACAATAAAAACTGCTCTTTTCATAGCTTTTTTTTAAAATATCAACAGCAAAAAAAATGCCATTTTAAACAGAATGTTTCTATTAAATATACTTAGTAAATGCCCAAAGCGAACGCTCTTTAATGTAGTTTATATTATGCTCGTTAGCATAAGCTTCTCTCTCAAAAGAGATGTTGTAGTATGCCAGCTTTATGTTTTTAAATTGTGCAAGACGTATAACCCACTCTACCAGGTACCAAATGTAAAAAAACAATACTAACAACTCTTGCTGTTGCTTAATATGAATTAACTCATGATTAACCAATTTAACATCCTCTTTAAGTAGCTTATTCTTTAGTATTATAAAGGGCCAAAGTGTTAACCCATCAAACCGTTTTGGTAATAAATATTTAAAAACAAGTACTCGTGCCATAGTTAGCTTGTAATGAGTTAACTTTGCATAAAAATACAACTTTAATAGTGTATTTATGAAAAAACATATCCCTTTAGAAGAAGGAGACTATTACTTTACCCCAGAAGGTTACCGGTGCTTTACAGAGCAATATCACTTAAAAAGAGGATATTGTTGCCAGAGCGGATGTAGGCACTGCCCTTATGGTTTTGATAAAAAAACAAACACCTTTAAAAACAAAAAATAATACGTTTATAAATTATTGTTTGTAATGCAAAAAAGTATTGATAAAATGACATTTAAAGAGCAAATTCTACAAGGAATTCCAGATATACTACCAGAACCAAAACCTTACGACCCAAATGTAAACCACGCTCCAAAGCGTAAAGACATTTTATCTGACGATGAAAAGAAGCTGGCGTTAAAAAATGCTCTTAGATATTTTCATCCAAAACACCATGCTATTTTATTACCCGAGTTTAAAGAAGAGTTAGAGCAGTACGGTCGTATTTACATGTACCGTTTTAGACCGGATTACAAAATGTATGCTCGTTCAATAGATGAGTATCCGGGCAATAGTACACAAGCTAAGGCTATAATGCTCATGATTCAAAATAATTTAGATCCAGCTGTTGCACAACACCCTCATGAGCTTATAACATACGGAGGTAACGGTGCCGTATTTCAAAACTGGGCACAATACCTGTTAACCATGCAATATCTTGCCAATATGACCGATGAACAGACATTGGTTATGTATTCAGGGCACCCGCTTGGTTTATTCCCTTCACATAAAGATGCGCCTCGTGTGGTAGTTACCAATGGGATGATGATTCCTAATTACTCTAAACAAGATGATTGGGAACGTTTTAATGCTCTTGGTGTTACACAATATGGCCAAATGACAGCCGGTAGTTATATGTATATTGGTCCGCAAGGTATTGTACACGGAACAACCATTACGGTTTTAAATGCCGGCAGAAAAATTTCTAAACAAGGAGAAGATTTACAAGGAAAACTTTTTGTTACAGCCGGATTAGGAGGTATGAGCGGGGCACAGCCTAAAGCCGGTAATATTGCCGGATGCATTACTGTTTGTGCAGAGGTAAACGAAAAAGCAATACAAACCAGACACTCACAAGGTTGGGTAGACGAAGTTATAGACAACTTAAACGAACTTGTAGCCCGAGTTAAAAAAGCTAAAACACAAAAAGAAGTAGTTTCTATTGCCTATTTTGGTAATGTGGTTGATGTTTGGGAAAAGTTTTATGAAGAAGGTATTTATATTGATTTAGGAAGCGACCAAACATCATTACATAACCCATGGGCCGGAGGATATTACCCTGTTGGGCTTACCTACGAAGAAGCAAATACTATGATGGCAAACCAGCCTGAAAAGTTTAAAGAGCTGGTTCGAGAAAGTTTAAAGCGTCATGCTGCTGCCATTAATAAACATACGGCCAAAGGAACATACTTTTTTGATTATGGAAATGCCTTTTTGCTTGAAGCCTCTAGAGCCGGTGCAGATGTTATGGCTAAAGATGGTAAACGCTTTAAATACCCAAGCTATGTACAAGACATAATGGGGCCAATGTGTTTTGATTATGGTTTCGGGCCGTTTAGATGGGTTTGTTGCTCTGGCAACCCTGAAGACTTAGCTAAAACAGATGCAATTGCTTGTAAGGTTTTAGAAGAAATAAAAGCTACCGCCCCAAAAGAAATTCAGCAGCAAATGGCAGATAATATAAAATGGATTAAAGGAGCACAACAAAATAAATTAGTTGTGGGATCACAAGCAAGAATATTATATGCCGATGCAGAGGGAAGAATAAAAATTGCAAAAGCATTTAATGAAGCAATTGCCAATGGAGAAATAGGTCCGGTAGTATTGGGGCGTGATCATCATGATGTATCAGGAACCGATTCTCCGTTTAGAGAAACATCAAATATTTATGATGGGTCTCAATTTACAGCAGATATGGCAATACACAATGTAATTGGCGATAGTTTTAGAGGCGCTACTTGGGTAAGCATTCACAATGGTGGTGGTGTTGGATGGGGAGAAGTAATTAACGGTGGTTTCGGCATGGTTCTTGATGGTACTAAAGATGCAGAAAGGCGCTTAAAATCAATGCTTTTCTGGGATGTAAACAACGGAATTGCCAGAAGAAGTTGGGCTCGAAATGATGAAGCAATATTTGCCATAAAACGTGCTATGCAAGAAGAGCCAAAACTTAAAGTTACTTTACCAAACAAAGTAGACGAATCGTTGTTTACTTAAGCAGTAACTGTTAACTCAAAAAGCAATACTATGAAAACAACAAAATTTATAGGTATTGTAGTATCATTAATACTACTTACATCTTGTGTATCGGTTCGGGTAGTTGCAGACTACGATAAAGAGGCTAACTTTAATTCGTATAAAACATTTGCATTTTACAAACCCGGTATAGATAAGGCCGAGATTTCTGATTTAGACAAAAAACGAATTCTTAGGGCCATTGAAGCCGAAATGATTCTTAAAGGGTTTAAAAAATCAGACAACCCAGATCTTCTGGTTAGTATTTTTACTAAAGAAAAAGAACGTGTAGAAGTGTATAACAATTACTACGGAATGGGTTGGTTCTGGAATCCTTGGTGGTTTGGCCCAAATTACAGCACTGTTACTACCCGTACAGAAGGCTCTCTTTACATTGATTTAATTGACGCCAAGAAAAAAGAGCTTGTTTGGCAAGGTAAAGGAAGTGGTTATTTAACCAAAAGGGTTGAAAAAAAAGATGAAAGAATCAGAGAGTTTGTCTCTGAGATTTTAAAACAATACCCTCCAGCTTCTGTTGGACAATAAAATAAAAGCCGCCATAAAGGCGGTTTTTTTATTACACTCCCTTTAATTTTTTAGTTAGTTACATTGTTATATCTTTGCCGGCTTTTAAGGGAAAGGTATGACAAAGAGACAAAAACTTATTAAAAACTTTACTCAGAACCCCAAAAACGATATTCTTTCTGGATTAACTGTTGCACTGGCTTTAGTTCCTGAGGCTGTTGCCTTTGCATTTGTAGCCGGTGTAGACCCCTTAGTTGGGCTTTATGGCGCATTTATGATGGGAATTGTTACTGCCTTATTTGGTGGTCGCCCCGGGATGATTTCTGGTGCTACAGGAGCTATGGCAGTTGTTATGGTTCATTTAATTCAAAAAGGAAATGAGGTAGGTTTAAATTTAGAAACCCCAATTGAAAATCTTGGATTACAATGGCTCTTCATTACTTTACTAATAGTTGGAGCAATTCAAATTCTGGCAGGTGTTTTTAAGCTTGGTAAATTTGTTAGGCTTATACCTCATCCTGTAATGATGGGATTTGTAAATGGGTTAGCTATTGTTATCTTTTTATCACAATTAAAACTATTCCCACAAATAACTCCAACTAACCTTTCTTTTACAGACAATCCTTCAGAGTGGATTTCAGCTGTTATAAGCAATAAGCCATTTTGGATTATGCTTTCTCTTGTTGCTTTAACCATGGGTATAATGGTTTTATTACCTAAAATCACTAAAAAACTCCCTGCTGCTTTAACAGCAATTTTAGTGGTAGCAGCCATTACTATTTTTGGAGGTGTTGAGGTTAGTACTGTTGGATCTTTTATTAAAGAAGGTGGTGGTGAAGGCTTGCAAGGAGGCTTACCTCAATTTCAAGATCAAATTTTTGGATTATTCTATACGCTAAACGGACATTGGAAACTAATCTTATCTACAGCATTTTTACTTGCAGCCGTAGGACTGATAGAGTCTTTAATGACGTTAAATTTAATTGATGAACTTACAGAAACTCGCGGTAGCGGAAACAGAGAATGTGTAGCACAAGGAAGTGCCAATATTTTAAACGGTCTTTTTGGAGGTATGGGAGGTTGTGCCATGATCGGTCAATCTATCATAAACGTAAACTCCGGAGGTAGAGGCAGGTTGTCCGGTACTGTTGCTGCTATTGCTTTGTTGCTTTTTGTTTTGTTTGGCGCTCCTTTAATAGAACAAATACCTATTGCAGCATTGGTGGGAGTTATGTTTATGGTTGTTATTGGTACGTTTGCGTGGAGTAGTTTCAGAATTTTACATAAAATTCCGCTTTCAGATGCAATCGTACTTATTGCCGTTTCTGCAATAACTGTTTGGCAAGATTTAGCTATTGCTGTGTTGGCAGGTGTAATTATGTCTGCTTTAGTATTTGCATGGAAAAATGCTACAATGATTAGAGCTCGAAAACGCATTAAAGAAGACGGCACAAAAGTTTACGAAATTTGGGGGCCATTATTTTTCGGATCAGTACAATCTTTTAATAGTAAATTTGATCCGAAGAACGATCCGGATAAGGTAGAAATAGATTTTATGGAGTCTAAAGTAACAGATCATTCCGGGATTGAAGCTTTAAGAAATATTGCTAATAAATATATAGAGCAAGGAAAACAAATAAAACTTACACATTTAAGTCCGGATTGTAAATCATTATTATTAAAAGCTAACCCTAAATTTGATAGTATTATTGAAACAGCTATAGACGACCCAAGATATTATGTAGTAACAAACTTGGTGGATGCCGAGGTATAAAAAAAGCGACTCACAATGTGAGTCGTTTTTTTTGTTATTTACTATCGTCTTCTACTTTTACTTTAACAGTATCTCCTTCTTCTTTCTTAATTTTTAACTCTTTGTCGTCGGTTTCTACTTTAATTTTAGTTTCATCTTCATCTTTTTTAATTTTCACTTCTGCCCCTTCAGCTTTCATAGCTTCCATTTGCTTTTGGGCTTCTGTTTTTGGTTCTTCTTTACACGATACAAACAAAACGGTTAAACATAAAATTGTTGCAATAGCAATTATACTCTTTTTCATAGTTTTTAACTTTTTTGGTTCAAATAAAATGTAAGAAAAACAACCGTTTTTCATTGTTAAAAACCTGCTAAAAAATCTTAAAAAATGTAAAAAAAGGAGCTTAGAAAGCTCCTTTTAAAAAGCAAAAGTGATGTCTACAACTTACAGTGTAAACAATTGGTTAGTAGTCTAATAAAAGTTGTATTTTTTGTTTTACTTTTTCTGTTGATGGTATCATGGTTTGCTCTAAAGTACTATTTAATGGTATAGCCGGTAAGTTTTCACTACCAATTACCATTACCGGAGCATCTAAATATGTAAAACATTCTTCTTGTATTTTTCCGGCAAGAGCACGAGCAAACGTATTTTCTGATGGTTCTTCGGTTACTACTAAGCACTTACCACATTTTTTAACCGAATCAAACACCGTTTTATAATCTATTGGGTGTAATGTTCTTAAATCTACAACCTCTATGGTGTCTTGTAGTCCTAGTTCTTGAGTAGCATTTAAAGCCCAATGTACACCCATACCATATGTAATTACAGAAACCGTTTCTTGCTCTTCTTGCTTCCAGATTTCTTGAACCACATTGGCTTTACCAAACGGCAATATGTAGTCTTCTGAAGGCTCTATAGATGTAGCTCTTTGAGTGCCCGGAACTTTACTCCAATACAACCCTTTGTGCTCAAAAATAACAACAGGGTTAGGATCATAATAAGCTGCTTTCATTAATCCCTTTAAATCGGCTCCGTTGCTTGGGTAAGCTATTTTAATTCCTCTAATATTAGTAACTACACTCTCTACAGATGATGAATGGTACGGACCACCACTACCATAAGCCCCTATTGGCACTCTTAAAATCATGCTAACAGGCCATTTCCCGTTAGAAAGGTAGCAGCTTCTACTAACTTCTGTAAATAGTTGGTTTAGGCCCGGCCAAATATAATCTGCAAACTGAACCTCTACAATGGGTTTTAACCCAACCGCACTCATACCAACGGTAGAACCCACAATAAATGCTTCTTGAATTGGCGTATTAAACACTCTGCTGTCTCCAAATTTCTGCGCCAGTGTAGCTGCTTCTCTAAAAACGCCTCCTAATCGTCCGCCAACATCTTGCCCATATAGTAAGCACTCTTTGTGCTTTGCCATAAGCTCCTCTATAGCAAATAAAGCACAATCTACCATAACCACTTTATCTGCATTTTTAGGCTCCCTTTCTCCTTGCTCTTGAGTTATAGGAGTTGGGGCAAAATCGTGTGTAAATAAATCTTCAGGTTTAGGGTCTTCGGCTTTAAGGGCTTCATTATAATCTGCTGATACCGTTTTCTTTACTTTCTCTTCTATTGCTTCAATCTCTTTTAAAGTAATCCCGTTATCTAGCAACAACTGCTTTAGTTTTGGGTACGGATCTCTTGCTCTGGCCTCTTCTAAATCATCTCTGTACCACTCCATTCTAACTCCCGAGGTATGATGGTTTAACAACGGAACTTTAGCATGAACCAAAAAAGGTCTTCGCTCTTCTCTTATAGTCTTAATTACTTTTTGTAGCGTAGTATAACTTTCTAAAAAATCTGTACCATCTATAGAAACAGCCTCTAAACCATGAAAGCCTTTTGCATATTCTGCAGCATTTTGGGCTCTTGTTTCTGCTTCGTTAGCCGAAATATCCCACCCGTTATCTTGTACTAAATATAAAATTGGCATTTGCTTTAAGGCTGCCATCTGGAACGCTTCGGCTACTTCTCCTTCGGTTACAGATGCGTCACCTAAAGAGCAAACCGAAATGGGCTTTTGTTCTAGATTCTTATCGTCTAATCCCTGAATTTCTTTGTACTGTATTCCCATAGCAACTCCGGTAGCAGGTATTGCTTGCATACCGGTTGCAGATGATTGATGCGGAATTTTAGGCTTATCGGGGTCGTTTAAACTGGGATGCGAATAGTAAGTGCGCCCTCCAGAAAACGGATCATCTTTTTTGGCTAATACTTGAAGCATTAAATGATACGGACGCATACCTATTGCTAATAGCATGGCATCGTCTCTGTAGTACGGGAATACATAATCTTGTGGTAGCAATTGCATACCTAAAGCCGTTTGTATTACCTCATGCCCACGTGAAGTAGCATGAACATACTTAGAAACTACTTTAAAGTTTTCTTCGTACAGCTCTGCCATAGCTTTTGCTGTACAAAGGTTTGTAAATGCTTGTATTAGTGTTTGTTTGTTCATGCTATTGGTTTGTACGTTTTCTTTCTCTTTCACTGCCTTCATGTTTTCATCTGTTTTTGCGTTAGGGATTGAAACGACATCCTCCCAACCTATTGGGAGATATAGTGTAAAGCCCGACCTCTAACTAGTTAGAGGAAACGCCCACATTGGTATCTACTGTTTTCATCCAATTAAACTTATCTGGTGCTGAGCCAGAACGTATTGCGTTCATGGTATTTGTAACCCAAGTTGCAACAGGATTTTCGTCTGATATTTTTATAACCTCATCTTTATAACCAATCTCAGATATCATCGTAATAAATACGGCTGTACCTGTACCAAATGCTTCTTCTAACTTTCCTTGCTTGGCACTTTCTATTATTTCGTGTATGGTAATTGGTCGCTCTTCTACCTCATACCCTTTGTCTTTTAAGAGTGTAATAACGCTATCTCTTGTTATTCCCGCCAAAATAGAACCGTTTAGACTAGGTGTAATGAACTTTCCATCTATTTTAAAGAAAATATTCATTGTGCCTACCTCTTGAATGTACTTGTGTTCTTTAGCGTCTAACCACAATACTTGGTCAAACCCTTTAGCCTTAGCTTTTTCTGTAGGCAAAATTGCAGCTGCATAGTTACCTGCTGCCTTTGCTGCACCAGTACCACCATCGGCTGCTCTTATATATTCTGTTTCTGCATAAAGTTTTATTGGCTTGTTGTAAAGCGGTCCGGCCGGAGAGCAAATAATCATAAATTTATATGATGTTGCTGCTCTCATACCTATAAAGCCTTCGTCGGCAAACATATAAGGTCTTATGTAAAGTGCACTTCCTTCTTGTGGTGGTATCCAATTAGCATCTAACCCAATTAGTTTATACAATCCTTCTAAAAACAACTCTTCAGGAATGGTTGGCATTCCCATACGTTTAGCACTAAAGTTTAGTCGTTTTGCGTTTTGTTCGGGTCTAAACAGTAAAGGCTTGCCATCGTGACTTAAGGTAGCTTTCATTCCTTCAAAAATAGCTTGCCCATAGTGTAGTGCCATGGCTGCAGGATGCAGTTTAATATCATCCATTGGCACTATTCTGGGGTTTTGCCAATTTCCGTCTTGGTAGTCACAAACAAACATGTGGTCTGTAAACTTCATACCAAGTGGAATGTTATTAAAATCTAACTCATTAATTTTAGATGCTGTTGTTTTATGGATAGTGATGTTGTACGACATGACTTTTACGTTTTTAAAAGGTTCTACTAGTATCAAACTGTTCTAAATAATCGGCTACACGACGTAAAAATGAACCTCCCAAATAACCATCAACCACACGGTGATCAAAAGAAAGGGAGAGGTACATCATGTTTCTAATGGCAATTTCATCGCCTTTAGGGGTCTCTATAACTTCAGCTCTTTTTTTAATAATTCCTAAGGCCAGAATAGCAACTTCCGGCTGATTTATTATTGGTGTTCCCATTAAACTACCAAACGTACCTACGTTTGATATAGTAAAGGTGCTTCCTTTAATTTCGTCTCCTGAGAGTTTATTTTCTCTTGCTTTTGTTGCCAGCTCATTCACATTTTTAGCTAGTTCGGGTAGCTGTTTTTTATCGGCTTCTTTTACAACAGGAACTATTAGATTTCCACTTGGCAACGCTGTTGCCATACCAATATTAATTGTATCTTTTACAATAATTTTTGTGCCATCTACAGAAGCATTAATCATTGGGAAATCTTTAATTGCCTTTGTAACAGCCTCTACAAAAAGCGGTGTAAAGGTTAACTTTTCTCCATACTTTTTGTAAAAGGCATCTTTATTGGCATTACGCCAGTTTACCATCTCTGTTAAATCTGCCTCTACATATGCTGTTACATGCGGTGAGGTATGTTTAGAGTATACCATATGATCGGCAATCATTTGGCGCATTCTGTCCATCTCTACTATACGGCCGGTACCTTTATCTAAATTTAATTGTGGTATTCTGTATGCTGTAGGATCTTGTACTACCGGTTGACTAAATTTGTATGGTCTGCCTTGCTCTATGTAAGCATGCAAATCGCTTTTTCGTAATCTGCCATCCTTTCCGGTAGCCGGAATTCTGGCTAATTCTTCAAAACTTATATGATGTGCTTTTGCTATACTTACTATTAATGGCGAAAAAAAGGTGTTGTTTTGAATACCAACCGAAGTTGTAGCTGTTTGTTGAACAGGCTGTTGAAACTTAGGCTTTTTGGGTTTAGCAACTTTGTTTTGAGGTTTAGTTTCTGATTTATTTTGAGTTTCTTTTGAAGAAGATTCTTCTGATTGCTTTGGCTTATTGGAAACTTCTAAAATAGCAATGACATTACCAACCGGAACAACGTCTTTAGGATTACATAATTTTTTTACAAGTGTGCCGGCTGCCGGAGCAGGCACCTCGTTATCTACTTTATCTGTAGCAACTTCTAATAAAATATCGCCCTCATTAAAAGTATCACCTTCCTCTACCAACCAATTAATTATGGTTCCTTCGGTAATACTCTCTCCCATTTTGGGCATTTTTAACTCAAACTCCGCCATCTTATTAACTAATGTTTGTTAGTTTAAAACTTGTAATTCTCTCTAAAATTTAACCTAAAAAGGTTATTTGTTTTTTAAAAAATCTCGCAATGTATCGTAAAATGCGTCTTGTACTTTTTGATTTTTCGGTACTTTTCGCAAAGGCTCTACTTCTTGCAAACTCTCAAAACAATCTGCCGGAAGTTGTTGGTAAAGCTCTGTTCCTTTTGTTTTCCAGGCTATCATCTCATCGGTTACTTCTTTTACAATTTTAGCCGGATTACCAACAACTAAACTCCTTCTTGGTATTTTAGTTTCTGCCTTAATAAAAGTCATAGCGCCAACAATACATTCATCTCCAATTTCTGCATCGTCCATAATAACACTATTCATACCTATAAGGCAGTTTTCACCCAAATTGGCACCGTGTATAACGGCACCGTGCCCCACATGAGCGCTTTTTTTTAGGGTAATACTTTTACCCGGAAACATATGTACGGTACAGTTTTCTTGTACATTAACACCGTCTTCTAAAATTATTTGCCCCCAATCTCCTCTAATTGCAGCTCCGGGTCCTACATAACAGTTTTTCCCGATAATAACATTACCGGTTACTGCAGCCAGCGGGTGAACAAAACTGCTTTCGTGTACAACGGGTATGTAACCTTTAAAACTGTAAATCATTTTTATTACTTAAAGCGTTTTAATGTCTCTTTTGTAAAATCGCTCAATACTAATCTTCCACTAATTTTAGCGCGCTCTGCCAATAATGTGTCCCAATGTTCTGTTCCTTCCCAGAACATAGCTTTCATCTCTGCCATGGCTTCTGGATTGTAGTTGCACAAATTCTCTGCAAATTCTTTAACGGCTTTGTCTAACGCTTCTGTAGTTTCAAAAACATGCGTGTAAAGTCCTTTTTGTAAAGCCCACTGAGCCGGATAAAAAGTATTGGCATCTATTGCTATTTGAGACATAGCACTTAATCCCATTTTTCTAGCTACTGCCGGACCAACAACAAACGGACCTATACCTACATTAAGCTCACTTAATTTAATTGCTGCATATTGTGTGGCCATACAATAGTCTGTAGCCGATGCCAAACCAACACCGCCACCAACAGTTTTCCCTTGTACTCTACCTATTATAAACTTTGGACACTTTCTCATGGCATTTATTACGTTAGCAAAGCCAGAGAAAAACACTTTTCCGCTTTCTGCATCATCAATATTTATAAGCTCTTTAAAGCTTGCCCCGGCACAAAAAGTACGATCTCCCCCACTTTTTAACACTATTACTTTTATTTGGTCATTCTGACCGGCTTCTGTTATGGTTTGTGCCAGCTTTGCCAAAATGTCTCCCGGCAAAGAGTTATGTGCCGGATGAAAAAATTCTATATACCCTACTCCGTTTTCAATATGTTGTTTTACGTATGGTTGTGTCATAACTTATAGTATTCCAAATTGTTCAAAATGATGATTTAAATGTTTGCGTTCCAGTAAATACCACTCAAACTTATTTAGCTCTCCAAAAACCACATTTTTAGTTATAGCCTCAGGGTTTTCTTTAAAAAACGCTACATAATTTTCTCTGGCCTCCAGCATTTTCTCTATAGCAGTTTGTAAATCCGGGTGTTTATGTGAGGTGATTTTGCTTTGTTCTGCCAATGGGAAATTATACTCTCGAGGCATTTTTTCGTAATTATATAAAGTGGCTTGTACTTTCTCTAAAATTTTATCAGGGGTAGCAATTTCAAAATCTTGAATTTCTCCTGAAGCAATTCGGTACGTATATTCTAAATGTTCTACCATTTGCTGAGCAGTTAAACTACCCCACTTGGGTTTAGTTTCTGGCGTTAGTTTTGCCAAACACTCTTTAATTTTTTGGGTAGTCATCTCAACAAAAGTAGTTTGCTTTTTTTGCACCATTGTTAAAATGGTAGCAATTGCAACCAGCTCATCATCTGCATCAAAAACTTCTACATACCATTTTACTATGCCACTTGGCAGCTCTTTACCACGAGCATCTCTGTCTATTTTTTGCTTACAGGTTAACCTAACATAAATAGTATCATTGTGATAAATTGGTCGTAAAAAACGGCATTCTTCTAAACCATAATTTGCAGCTACCGGACCTTTATTTGGATAAACAAACAAGCCTGCTGCTGCAGATATTATAAAGTAACCGTGAGCAGTACGCTTTTCGAAAATGCTTCCTTCTAATGAAGTAATATCTGTGTGGGCATAAAAATGATCCCAAGTTACATTGGCAAAATTTATAATGTCTGTATCTGTAACCGTTCTTTTATGAGTTTTTAAAGACATCCCCGGCTCTATATCTTCCCAGTGATATTTGAACGGATGTTGAGGCGCATCTTTATATTTTGCTCTGGGTTGATAAATTCCGGTAATTTCTGTTAATGTGGTTGGTGTACCTTGAATTGCGGTACGCTGTAAATAGTGCTTAACACCTCTCATACCACCCATTTCTTCACCTCCACCAGCTCTTCCCGGACCTCCGTGTACCAATGTTGGTAGCGGCGAACCATGCCCGGTACTTTCTTTAGCGTTCTCGCGGTTTAATACTAAAATTCTACCGTGATGACTTGCAGCATTTACTACATATTCTCTGGCAATATCATCATTGTAGGTTACAATAGATGAAACTAATGAACCTTTACCCATTTGAGACAGTTTAATAGCTTCATCTAATGTTTTGTAAGGCATAATAGTGCTTACCGGACCAAATGCTTCTTGCTCGTGTACAGCAGGGTTATTAAACGGATTGTCTTCTCTAAGTAGAATTGGGCTAATGAAAGCTCCTTTAGAAGCATCTGCCCCAATAGTTTCTACCGTATCTAAGCTACCATAAACTATTTGAGCCTTTTTAGCTATTTCTTGAACACTATTTTTTACTTCTTGTAATTGCTCTTTGCTTATTAATGACCCCATTCTAACCTCTTTTAATCTGGGATCTCCAATGGTAACTTTATCTAAAGCTTTACCAAGCGCTATTTGTACATCTTCAACTAATTTCTCGGGAACAATAATTCTTCTTATTGCTGTACATTTTTGACCACATTTAACGGTCATCTCTTTTCTAACCTCTTTAATAAACAAATCGAACTCAGGAGTTCCCGGCACTGCATCTTCTCCTAAAATAGAAGCATTAAGGGAGTCTGCTTCCATATTAAACGGAACAGATTCTTTAATGAGTTGCGGATGTGTTTTTAATTTTTGCCCCGTTGCTGCAGAACCTGTAAAAGTAACTACATCTTGAGATTGTACCGTATCTAAAATAGTAGTTACTGTACCATTAATAATTTGTAATGCACCTTCGGGTAAGATGCCCGAATTTATAATTTCTCGGGCAACAGCTTCGGCTAAGTAAGAAGATTGTGGTGCAGGTAGTACTACAGCCGGCACACCTGCCATCCAGTTTACGGCACATTTTTCTAACATACCCCACACCGGAAAGTTAAAGGCATTTATATGTACTGCTACTCCTTGTTTAGGTACCATTATATGATGCGCCATAAAGCGTCCGCCTCGAGACAAATCTATAGGGTCTCCCTCTACATGAAACGGTTGATTTGGAAAAAGTTTTCGTAACGATGCATTGGCAAACAAATTACCAAAACCACCCTCAATATCAATCCAGCTATCTACTCTGGTTGCTCCGGTACGGTAGCTTATTTCGTAGAAGGCTTCCTTTTTTTTGGTTAAGTATAATGCTAATTTTTTAAGCATCATACCTCGCTCCTGAAAAGTCATTTTTCGTAAAACCTCTCCACCTTTGGTTCTACCATATTCTAAAATTTCAGGAATATTTAATCCTTCTACTGCAGCATTAGCAATGTGTTCTCCTGTAACAGCATCAAAAACCGGCACTCCTTCGTCTTTTCCTTCTACCCACTGCCCTGTTACGTAATGTTGTATTTTTTTCATAAAATAGATTTTATGCCATTATTCTAAATATTCTACCTGTATTTTTTCCGAAAATACTTTTTACATAACCATCTACCACTTTATGCATTGGCACTGGTGTATTACCCGGAAAATAATCTTTATACTTCTCATAAGAGTCTTCTACCAAATCAGAACAAACAGCATTAACTCTAACAGAGGTAAGTTCTAAAGCTACTGCTTTAACAAAACTGTGAATAGCACCATTAACCATTGCTGCACTTGTTGTTTTATCTACAGGGTCATCAGCCAAAATTCCTGTAGTTAGCGTAATCGAACCTCCTGAAGTAAGGTAGTCTTTGCCAATTCTAACTACATTTACTTGCCCCATTAACTTGCTTTTAATTCCTATATAAAAATCTTCTTCAGAAAGGTTTGTAAATGCATCCCACTTAGCATCACCGGCTGTTACCACAATGGCATCTACTTTGCCCACTTTTTCAAACATGCTCTTAATAGAGTCTGCATTGGAGAAATCTACTTGTACATCGCCAGATGTTCTTCCGGCAATAACTACCTCGTTCTCTTTAGCGAGTTTTTCTACGATTCGTTTCCCAATAGTTCCGTTGCCTCCTATTACAAGTATTCTCATTTTTTAAACTCTTTCTATTACAGCAGCATACCCTTGCCCAACACCAACACACATGGTAACCAATGCGTATTTTTTTTGTTGCTCATGAAGTTCTAAGGCTGCCGAGTAACAAATTCTTGTTCCTGTAACACCAAGCGGATGCCCTATAGCGATAGAGCCTCCGTTAGGGTTTAACCTTGAATCGTTATCTTCTATGCCCCAAGCACGCGTACATGCTAATACTTGAGCCGCAAATGCTTCGTTAAGTTCTATAATATCTATATCGTCTAATGTTAATCCGGCTTTTGCCAATGCTTTATTTGATGCTTCTACCGGACCAATTCCCATTATACGAGGCTCTACTCCTACTACTGCCGAGCTTACAATTCTGGCTAACGGCTTTAGGTTGTATTTTTTTACAGCTTCGTCTGAAGCAATAATGGTAGCTGCAGCACCATCGTTTAAGCCGGATGCATTTCCGGCAGTAACTGTTCCGTCTGGTCTGAATGCAGGTTTTAATTTGGCTAAAACCTCTAATGTTGTATTTGGTTTTACAAACTCGTCTTTACTAAAAATTATAGGGTCTTTTTTTCGTTGTGGAATTGTAACCGGTACGATTTCTTTTGCCAATCTTCCATTTTCTTGAGCTTTAGAAGCTTTCATTTGGCTCCAGAATGCAAAAGCGTCTTGGTCTTCTCTAGAAATTTTATATTTATCTACCAAGTTTTCGGCTGTATTACCCATACTGTCTGTACCATATTGCTGCTCCATTTTAGGATTTATAAAGCGCCACCCAAAACTTGAATCGTACATTTTTGCATCGGTTCCGAATGCGCTAGACGGTTTTGCAATAACATACGGGCCACGAGTCATGTTTTCTACACCTCCTGAAATAAACAAGTCTCCGTCTCCTGCTTTTATAGCTCTATTTGCATGAATAATTGCCGACAACCCCGAACTACAAAGTCTGTTTATGGTCTCTCCCGGAACGGTATAAGGTAATCCGGCTAACAGTAAAGCCATTCTGGCTACATTACGGTTATCTTCTCCGGCTTGGTTGGCACACCCCATGATAACATCATCATATGCTTCTTTTGGTATGTTGGGGTTTCTTTCTACTAATTCTTTAATTACAAGTGCCCCTAAATCGTCTGTTCTAACAGCCGATAGCGTTCCTTTATAGCTTCCTATTGGTGTTCTAACTCCGTCTATTATATATGCTGATTTCATGTATACGCTATTTTATTATTCCCAGTCTTTAGAGGTTCTGTACACTACTCCTTTAAATAGTGCCACAAGCTCATCTTCTCTTTTAACTTCTATAATATTAAATCCTAATTTGTTGTTTACTTTTTCTATAACAGATTCTGCTGTTAAATAATCTCCAGCTTCTACAGCTTCTATATGATTTATTGAGGTTTCTATAGATACTGCATATTTACCATGAGTATTGGCTGCAAAACCAAAAGCTGTATCGGCAAGTGCATAGGTAATTCCGCCGTGGGCTTTTCCCATGCTGTTGAGCATTTCTTTTCTTACGGTCATTCCAACTTTACACCTACCCACTTCACATTCTAAAATTTCTATCCCCAGCCATGTGCTAAAAGGATCTAAGCTCAACATTTTATATGGTATCTGTGCTCCTTTCATGATAAACTACTCATAAAATTTTTTACCCTCTTTAGCCATTTTTCTTAATAGTGGGCTGCATCTGTACCTGTCTTCATGGTATTCATTGTACAGTTCATCTAACTTATTTACGCACCATTCTATACCTTTCTCATCTGCCCAGGCAAGTAACCCTTTGGGGTAATTTACTCCTTTGGTCATGGCATTGTCTATATCTTCTGCAGAGGCAATATTTAAAAACAATGCGTCTGCAGCTTCGTTTATGAGCATTACCAAAACTCTATCAAAAATGTAATGTGCTAAAGCATTGTCTTTTTTGGGTTCCGGATTTTGAGCTCCTTCTGAGTAATCGTAATATCCTTTACCTGTTTTTCTTCCTAAATAGCCTGCTTCTGATAAACGCTTTTGGGTAAACGAGGGTTTGTATCTTGGATCGTAATAAAAGGCTTTAAATACGGTTTCGGTTACAGTATAGTTAACATCGTTTCCAATAAAATCCATTAACTCAAATGGCCCCATTTTAAAGCCTCCGACTGTTTTTAAACTCCAATCTATAGTAGCAAAATCGGCTACACCTTCTTCATAAATTCGTAACGATTCTCCATAAAAAGGTCTCGCTACTCTATTAACTATAAACCCGGGAGTATCTTTTGCAATGGCTACTGTTTTATTCCATCCTGAAATTGTTGTAACTGCAACATCTAATATTTCTTTGGCAGTTTGAACTGCCGGAATGACCTCTACCAATTTCATTAAAGGTGCCGGGTTAAAAAAATGAATTCCTATGCACCTTTCCGGTTTTTGCAATGCCGATGCTATTGACGCTATAGATAATGATGATGTATTTGATGCAATTATGCAATCTGATGAAACTATGGCTTCTACTTTTTTAAATACTTCTTGCTTAACAGCTAAATTCTCTACAATGGCTTCTATTACTAATTGGGCATCTTTAAATGCATCGAGATTATTAACAAAAAGTATATTATTTAAAATTCTGTCTTTTTCGGTAGTATCTATTTTGCCTTTTTCTACTAATCGCGACAAAATTTTTGAAAGCTTAGACTTTGCATTACTTAAAGCGCTATCATTGGTATCGTACAATTTTACCACACAACCTGAAGTTGCTGCTACTTGAGCAATACCGCTTCCCATTGTTCCGGCGCCTATAATTGCAACATTCTTTATCATTCGGTTCTTTATTTTCCTTTAAACTTTGGAGCTCTTTTTTCTAAAAAGGCTGCTACTCCTTCTGAGTAGTCTTCTGTTTGCGAGGCTTCTATTTGAAATTTAGATTCTAAAGCTAGTTGTTGCTCTAAAGTATTGGTTAATGATTGGTTAAAAGCCTCTTTAATTAATCCCAGTGCTCTGGTCGGCATATTGGCAAGTGTGTGTGCCAGTTTATTTACTGTATCTTCATACTCATTTGCGGGTAAGCATTTATAAATCATGCCCATACTTTCTGCTTCTTGAGCACTTACTTTATCGCCAAGCATAGACAATGCTAAGGCTTTTTGAAAACCAATTAATCTGGGTAAGAAAAATGTCCCAGCACTATCAGGTATTAATCCTATTTTACTAAATGCCTGAATAAAACTAGCTTGTTCATGTGCTACAACTACATCGCAAGCTAAAGCTATATTAGCTCCTGCGCCGGCTGCTACACCATTTACGGCAGCAATAATTGGCTTTGGAATATTTCTGATTTTTTGTATGATTGGATTGTAGTGTTCTTCAAGAATTTTTTTAAACCCGGGATTGAGATCGGGCGAAGTTACTTCTTTTAAATCTTGTCCGGCGCAAAACGCTTTACCGCTTCCGGTTAGTATGATGGCTCTTACAGCATTATCTTGCTTACAAGAATCTAATAAATCTTGTAAACGTAGTGCCATCTCTCTATTAAAACTATTAAATACTTCAGGGCGATTAAGCGTTAAAAAGGCTACGCCATTATTTATATTACATGTTACAGATGGGTTGCTCATACCTTCTTTTTAAATTAAATCCTGTTCTGTTGGCAGTACAGGTTATTTTAAACATTTAAAATAATCAAACGGTTCTTGGCAATCGTTACACTGAAACATAGCTTTACAAGCCGTAGAACCAAACTGGCTAACCAGCCTTGTATTAGTAGACCCACATTGGGTGCATTTTACTATTTGTTTGTTGCCTAATAGTGCTTGTTTATCGGCTTCGGGATCTAAAGGAGGTGCAATTCCGTAGTCGGCCAACGCTTTCCTTCCTCTTTCTGTAATCCAATCGGTAGTCCAAGCAGGCGATAATACAAGCTCTACGTTAGCTTTATATCCGGCCTCAGAGAGTGCTTTTTTTATATCGTCTCCTATAACATCCATTGCCGGACAGCCACTGTAAGTTGGTGTTATTTTAACATGAGCAACTCCCTCACTATCTAAAACCGCTTCTCTTACAACACCCATATCTAATATGGAAAGCACCGGAATCTCCGGATCTGATACCTTTTCCAGAATGGGTTGTAGTTTTTTGTCTATATGTTGCTCTTGGGTTATCATAACTTACATAGTTATAAGATTACCACTCCATATTAGGATAAGCACGTTGCATATATTGCATTTCGGCAAGAATGTAGCCCATATGCTCTGTATGTATTCCTTGCTTGCCTCCTTTTTGAAAATATTTAGATTCAGGGATTTTAATAGTAGCTTCTTGTAAAACGTCTTTAACAATTTGGTAATAGGTGTCTTTTAATTTTAGAGTATCTACACCAACTCCTTGTTTAATCATCTCTTTGTCTGCTTCTGTTTGATGAAATAGTTCATCGGTGTACATCCAAAGATCGTCTACAGCTTGTTGCATTTTTGTATGACTTTCTTCGGTACCATCACCTAATCTTTTTATCCAATCTGTAGAAAAACGTTTGTGATAACTAACTTCTTTAATGGCCTTTTTAGCGATAGCAGATAAGGTTAAATCGTTACTATTTTCTAACTCTTTTAAAAACAGCCAGTGATAAACATCAAATAAAAACTGGCGTGCAATAACATAAGCAAAGTCTGTATTGGGCTGTTCTACCAACAACACATTAACATACTCACGCTCTTTACGTAAAAATGCAATGGAATCTTCTGTGGCATCACCTCCAATAACTTTTGCAGCATATTGGTAATAACTACGTACTTGCCCCAAAAGATCTAATGATATATTGGTTAAAGCTATATCTGTTTCAAGACTAGGGCCATGACCGCAAAGCTCTCCTAATCGCTGCCCCAATATTAAACAGTTATCTGCTACACCTAAAATGTATTGATATAGATTGTTTTTCATTGTTTTAAGTTTTACCGTAACATATTGTTACATGTGCTTTACCTCATCGGGCAAATTGTAAAAAGTGGGATGTCTGTAAACCTTATCTTGAGCGGGCTCAAATAACTCGCCATTGTGCTCAGGATTAGAGGCCTTAATATGTTTAGACTCTACCACCCAAATACTAACTCCTTCGTTTCTACGTGTATATACATCTCTGGCATTTTCTAAAGCCATCTCTGCATCGGCTGCATGAAGGCTTCCAAAATGTCTATGCTCAAGTCCGTTTTTACTTCTAACAAAAACTTCCCAAAGTGGCCAATCTTTTTTCATATTAACCTGCTTTATTTATTTTTTTATTTGATTGTTTTTCTGCGTAAGCCATTGCAGCTTCTCTAACCCATGCGCCTCGTTCCCAGGCACCTTTTCTGGCTTTCATACGTTCTTTGTTACACGGGCCATGCCCTTTAACTACTTGCCAGAACTCATCCCAATCTATCTCACCAAAATCATAATGACCACGTTCTTCATTCCATTTTAAATCAGGATCCGGTATTGTTAACCCTAGAATTTCGGCCTGAGGAACGGTTTGATCTATAAATTGCTGACGTAACTCATCGTTTGTTTTACGCTTAAGCTTCCACTTCATAGATTGTGCTGTGTGCACAGATTGATCGTCTGTTGGACCGAACATCATAAGTGCCGGCCACCACCATCTGTTTAGCGCATCTTGAGCCATTTCTTTTTGCTCTGGTGTACCCTGACAAAGTTTTAGCATTATCTCGTACCCTTGTCTTTGGTGAAAGCTTTCTTCTTTACAAATTCTTACCATAGCACGTGCATACGGGCCATACGATGTATTACATAATGGTACTTGGTTAATAATTGCTGCACCATCTACCAACCAGCCAATAGCTCCTATGTCTGCCCATGTTATGGTTGGGTAATTAAAAATTGATGAATATTTTGCTTTACCCGAATGCAATTGCTCATAAAGCTCTTCTCTAGATATTCCAAGTGTTTCGCAAGCACTGTATAGGTATAGCCCATGACCGGCTTCGTCTTGCACTTTTGCTAAAAGCGCTACTTTTCTTCGTAAAGAAGGTGCACGAGTTATCCAGTTACCTTCGGGCAGCATCCCAACAATTTCTGAATGCGCGTGTTGAGAAATTTGACGTATATGGGTTTGCCTGTATTTTTCGGGCATCCAGTCTTTTGGTTCTATTTTTTCATCGCGAGCAATACGCTCTTCAAATTGCTTTTCTAAACTTTTTATTTGTTCTTCGCTCATAGCGTTTGTTTTTCTGTTGCTTTTATACATCAAAATCTACCACTACTTTTTGGGTGGTAGGTACAGCCTGACAACTTAATACAAAGTTGTTTTTTAGATCTTCTTCTTCTAAAGCGTAGTTTATTTTCATCTCTACAGAGCCTTCTACCACCTTACATTTACATGTACTGCAAACACCGCCTTTACAGGCATATGGTAAATCGGCTCCGGCAGCCAATGCACCGTCTAATAAATTATCGTACTCATCTTCCATTACAAAATGGAATTCTTTACCTCCATCTATTATGGTTACTTGAGTGCCATCTACTTTTTGCTCAAGCACATCGGCAATGTGTTTATCTTGTTCTGCCGATCCTCCGGAGAAAAACAGCTCGTAATGTATTTTGTTTTTGTCTAATCCGGCTTCTTGAAGTTTATCTCTAACTAAGAAAATCATCTCTTCCGGGCCGCAAATAAAGCAGTGAGCCGTATCTGGAATATCTATAAATGTGCTGGTGAGAATCTCCATTTTTTCATCGTCAAAACGACCATTTAAAAACGGAATATCTCGTTGTTCTTTTGTTAAAAAATAAAACACATGAAAGCGCTCAAAATACTCATTTTTAAGCTGCTCTATTTCTTCTTTAAAGATAATTGATTTTACGGTTCTATTCAAGTAAAACAGCTTAAAGGTACTATTGGGTTCTTGCTGTAAATGTGTTTTAATGATTGATAGAATTGGAGTAATTCCGCTACCGGCAGCAAATGCTATGTAGTTTTTTGGTGTTGCGGGATCTACTTCTACATAAAAAGTTCCGTGAGGAGGCATTACTTCGAGCTCATCTCCGGCCTTTAATTGCGTATTTGCATAGGTAGAAAATACTCCGCCAGGAATTTTCTTTATAGCAATTTTAAACTCATTATCTGTAGGAGCAGAACACAACGAGTAGTTTCTTCTTACCTCTTGGCCGTTTAGCTCTTTTTTTATTGAAATATGCTGACCTTGTTTAAAGTTGAAAGTTTCTTTTAAGTGCTCAGGAATTGAAAACGAAACCACCACACAGTCTTTGGTTTCTTTATATACCGACGCAACTTTTAAGGGATAAAAATCTGTCATCTTCTCTTAACCTATTTTTAACTAACAATTGTTAGTTTGCCAGACAAATTTAAAAAATAATTTTTAAAAGTTGCAACCTTTTAACAAGGTAACTATCAGTAAATTAACAGTTTTTATAAAAAATTAATGTTTAGCTGCTATACCGTTTATTAAAACGTTAGCAAGGCTTGCGGAAAGCTCTTGAGTATTTAAATCTTCTTTGTTTGGAATCCAGATATATAAAGAGCGAAGTGTTGATAACATAGAAAACAATAAAACATCAGGGTTGGCATCTATAATTTCTTTTTCTTTAATGCCCTGAATGATAATGTTTTTAAAGTTCTCCTCGTAGTTTTTTCTGAGCGTTAAGTAGTACGCTAATTGGTCTTCAAGATGCATCCAATCATTATTTAACGACGCCATCCCGTAAGTATTCTCACTCGTAATTTTTACATGTAAACTAATTATTTGTTCTAATTTACCAATGGCACTACTATTAGATTGTTTTATTTGCTCCATCCCGGCAGTAAATGTTTCTGCCAAAGTGATAATTATGTTTATTAGTATATCTTGCTTAGAACTAATATGATTGTATAAACTTGCTGCTTTAATACCCATTGCTTTGGCCAAATCGCGCATTGTAACAGCACTATACCCTTTTTCTTTAAAAAGTTTTGCTGCAGTTTTAACAATTTCGTCTTTACGGGTTTCTGTCTTTTTCATTTGCAACCTAAATCACATTATGTAAAAGTAGTTTGCTTAATTTTGAATAAATATATTAATTACAATAAAAATATGTTATGGGACTGCTTGACTTTATTTTTAGAAAACGAGCTACTAAAGTTAAACGTTTTTTAAAAAACAATGCTGTTATTATAGATGTTAGAACACCTAATGAATTTAAAAAAGGAAGTGTAACGAATGCTAAAAACATACCGTTGCAAGAGCTGCACCAACGTGTAGATGAAATTAAGGCTTTACAAAAACCGGTTATAGTTTGTTGTGCCAGTGGAATACGATCTGAAAAGGCTGCAAAATTCTTAAACTTAAATAATATTGATGCGATTAATGGCGGAGGATGGAAATATTTACAGCAATTAATTTCTAACTAAAACTCTATAAACGGATAGTGCGCTTGTATGGTTTTAATTTGCTCTTGAAGTCTGTTTTTAAATTTTTTATGTGCTTCTGAAGATTCATTAAAGGGTTTGTGCGACAATGCTTTTTGTATAGACTCTACTTGATTTAGTGTTGATAGAGCATTATCGTTTATCCATACTTTTTTAAATTTTTCCCAAATGTAATCTATTGCTATTTGGCTTGGATGTATCATGTCTGCTTCGTAAAACCTGTAATCTCTTAGCTCATCCATCATTAATTCGTACGAAGGAAAATAATAAACCCTTTCTCGTTCAGAAACCACGCTGTTTACAGCACTTATTAAATGTGCTTTACTTACATTATTCTCTACAAAACCATCTTTTAAATGCCTAACAGGAGATACCGTAAAAATTACTGTGATTTTGGGGTTTACACTCTTTAAAAGCACCAAAATATCTTGTAATGCATCTGTTATTGATGCAACCGGCAACAACTCTTTCAAGAATTTTTTTTGTGGAACTTTATGGCAATTAGCTACAATAGCATCAGATTCAATATATCTATAAACCCAAGAGGTACCCAACGTTAACACAACATGTGTAGCTTGGTTTAGCACCATATTGGTGGTTTCAAGATTTTTGTTTAAAGTAGCTAATACCTCTTCTTGCGTATTAGCGCTAAGTTTAGAATGAGCATCAAAACAGTGCCACAAATCTTCATGGTAAAAAACATTGTTTGCAGCATACCAATCTAAATTAACAGCACGTTCTACAAAATTTTTAATTGCTACAGGATGAAATAAAATCCCAAACGGATTGATTGTACATTGAAACTTGTAATATTGAAGCTTAGCCCCAATATTTTCAACAAAACAAGACCCTAACAACAGCAATTTAGACTCGTAACTTATTGTATTATGAGTTTGCTTTTGTAAAGGTATCTGTGTTGTTAATTTCACAATATCATATTAATTAAACAATGTAACTTTTGGCTTTTTCTAAAGCTTCTGCAATACCTTCAGGATTTTTTCCTCCTGCTGTTGCAAAAAATGGTTGTCCGCCACCACCTCCATGTATTAGCTTACCAAGCTCTCTAACTATCTTACCGGCATCTAATCCTTTTTCTGCAACCAATTCTTTAGAAATATAACAAGTAAGCATTGCTTTGCCGTTGGTAGCAGTTGCAAATAGTAAAAATAAGTTGTTGTGCTCTCCGCCAAGCTCAAAAGCTAAGTTTTTAATCCCGGCTTGGTCTAAATCTACTTCAGTAGCTAAAAACTGTACACCATTAAGTTCTTGTAGTTTATGTTTTAACTCGGTTTTTAAGTTTTTAGCTTTGTCTTTAAGCAATTGTTCTACTTGTTTTTTTAGTGCTGCATTTTCTTCCTGTAAGTTAGCAATTGCTTTAAGCGCATCTTTTGGGTTTTTTAATAAGGCTTTAACCTCATTATACTCTTGTACTTGAGCTGTAAAATAATCTTTAGCAGCCTCTCCGGTTATAGCTTCAATTCTACGTACTCCTGCTGCAATAGCACTCTCAGATTTTATTACAAAATGCCAGATGTCTGCTGTATTTTGTACGTGAGTACCACCGCAAAGCTCTACGCTTTTACCAAACTGAATGGTCCTAACGGTATCGCCATATTTTTCCCCAAATAAAGCAATTGCTCCATTTGCAACGGCCTCGTTAAATGGTATGTTTCTGTTTTCAGCTAACGGTAATTGCTCTTTAATTCTGGCATTAACAAAATCTTCTACCTGTTTAAGCTCTTCGTTGGTTACTTTAGCAAAGTGAGAAAAATCAAAACGTAAATAATCGTAATGCACTAAACTTCCTTTTTGCTCTACATGTTCGCCTAAAACGGTTCTTAAAGCCTGGTGCAATAAATGTGTAGCAGTATGATTAGCAGCTGTTTTGCTTCTTAAATTTTTATCTACTACAGCTTTAAAAGTATCTGTTATGTGAGAGGGTAAATTTTTAGTAATATGTATAATTTGATTGTTTTCTTTTTTAGTATCTAAAATATGTATAACCTCCCCGTTTGAAGCTTCTAAATACCCTCTATCTCCTATTTGTCCCCCACCTTCTGGATAAAACGGAGTTATATTAAATACTAACTGATAAAGCTCTCCTTCTTTTTTACTTTTAACCTTTCTGTATTTGGTGATTTTTATTTGTGTTGTTAAGGCATCGTACCCAATAAATTCTTCTTCGTCATCATCTAAAAGCTCAACCCAATCTTCTGCTGACACCTCTCCGGCTGCACGAGATCTTGACTTTTGCTTTTCCATCTCGACATTAAATTCTTCTTCATTTAAGCTATACCCTCTTTCACGTAAAATTAGTGCAGTTAAATCTATCGGGAAACCATACGTATCGTACAGTTCAAAAGCTTTTTTTCCTGAAATAATCTTGCTATCACTTGATTGAATAACATTTTCAAGCAATAACAAACCTTGGTCTAATGTTTTTAAAAAAGAATGCTCTTCTTCTTTAATTACATTTTCACAAAGTGTTTTTTGAGCTTTAATTTCAGGGAAGGCTTCGCTCATTTGATTACTGAGCGTTTGGACCAATTTATAAATAAACGGCTCTTTTTGCTGCAAAAATGTAAACCCGTATCTGATAGCTCTTCGTAAAATTCTTCTAATTACATACCCAGCACCGTTATTACTTGGCAACTGCCCATCTGCAATGGCAAAAGCAACGGCTCTAATGTGGTCTGCAATTACACGAATAGCTATATCTGTTTTTTCTTCTTTGCCGTATTGGCTACCGGTAATTGTTTCTATCTCTTTAATTAAAGGTGTAAAAACATCCGTATCGTAATTACTTTTTACGCCCTGTAAAACCATACACAAGCGTTCAAAGCCCATACCGGTATCTACATGTTGCTCAGGTAATTTTTCTAGAGATCCATCTGCCTTGCGGTTGTATTGCATAAATACCAAGTTCCAGATTTCTACAACCAGCGGATGATCTTTATTTACCAAATCTTTACCAGGAATTTTTTTCCGTTCTTCTTCCGGCCTGATATCTACATGAATCTCTGAGCATGGGCCACACGGACCTTGATCTCCCATTTCCCAAAAGTTATCTTTTTTGTTGCCCAGCAAGATCCTGTCTTCTGCTATATGTTTTTTCCAGAAATTATAGGCTTCTGTATCTTTCGCTAAACCATCTTCTTTATCGCCTTCAAAAATGGTAACGTACAATATGTCTTTATCTATTTTAAACACTTCGGTTAAAAGCTCCCATGCCCAAGCAATTGCTTCTTCTTTAAAGTAATCTCCAAAACTCCAGTTACCCAGCATTTCGAACATGGTATGATGATAGGTATCATGCCCAACCTCTTCTAAATCGTTATGCTTTCCAGAAACACGCAAACATTTTTGAGTATCTGCAACGCGAGTATGTTTGGGTGTTTTATTCCCAAGAAAAAACTCTTTAAATTGGTTCATTCCGGCATTGGTAAACATTAAGGTAGGATCGTCTTTAATTACCATTGGAGCCGATGGTACAATTGCATGTTTTTTACTTTCAAAAAACTGCAAAAACTTAGCGCGTATTTCTTGAGATTTCATGAAAATCTTAACCTTTTTATAAATTTAATAGTATGTGTAAAACAATTTTTATCTTTGTTCGTTTCCCATTGAAAACAACTATCGTTTTAAAACTGCAAAAATAGTACATTTAAACCAATGTCTAAGGTAAAATATTATTACGACCCTGAGACGCTTTCGTATAGAAAGATAGAACCCAAAAAGTCTAAAAAAATTAGAAACTTTTTACTGTTTCTATTGGCATCTGCATTGTTTGGTGGGTTAATGTTAGTTGGTTTACTTAATAGCAGTTTTTTTAACACCCCAAAAGAACTTGCTTTGCAACGAGAACTAAAAAATTACGAACTACAGTTTGAGTTGCTTAACAAAAAAATGTCGCAATTAGAAGAGGTATTAGCTAATATAGAAGAGCGCGACAACAATATTTACAGACTTTATTTTGAAGCAAATCCAATACCTGAAGAGCAACGTAGAGCTGGTTTTGGTGGTATAAACAGATATAAAGAACTTGAGGGTTTTAATAACTCTGAGATGATAATTAGTACGTTAAAACGAATGGACGTGCTACAAAAACAAATGGTGGTGCAATCTAAATCGCTAGATGAGATTGCTAAATTAGCCAAAGAAAAGGAAAAACTTTTGGCTGCAATTCCGGCAATACAACCAGTAAGTAATGAAGATTTAACCCGAATGGCCTCAGGATACGGATGGCGCTCTGACCCATTTACCAAGGTTAGAAAATTTCACTACGGAATGGATTTTACAGCACCAAGAGGCACTCCTGTGTATGCTACCGGAGATGGTGTTGTAACCAGAGCAGACAACGGTTCTGCCGGTTACGGAAGACATATTAGAATAGACCACGGTTATGGCTACGTAACACTATATGCACATTTAAGCAAGTATAATGTTAAACGAGGGCAACGTGTTAAGCGTGGAGATATTATTGGGTTTGTAGGCAGCACCGGTCGTTCTCAAGCACCACATCTGCACTACGAAGTTTTTAAAGATGGAGAGCGCATAAACCCAATTAACTTCTATTACGGTAGTTTATCTGCCGAAGAGTTTGAAGCATTACTAAAAGCAGCATCGCAAGAAAACCAATCGTTAGATTAATGCACGTAAACTTACCAGAAAAGCGGTATTACAGTATTGGCGAAGTTGCCAAAGCTTTTGGTGTTAACACCTCTTTAATACGGTTTTGGGAAAAAGAATTTGATATTTTACAACCCAAAAAAAACGCTAAAGGAAACCGTAAGTTTACACCAGACGATGTAAAAAACCTTCAGTTAATTTATCATTTAGTAAAAGAGCGTGGTTTTACGTTAGAAGGCGCTAAAATTCATTTAAAAGAAGAGAAAAAAAAGGTGCTCTCAAATTTTGAGATAATTCGTAAATTAGAATATATAAAAACAGAGCTTTTAAAAATAAAAGAACAACTCTAACCTAACTAAAAACAAAAAATTATGAAAAAGTGGTTAATTCCTGTTATTATTCTTGCCCTTATTGTTATTGGCTTATACCGTTGGGGCGTATCGTTTAATAACACGGCTGTTAGATTAAACGAAAATGTTTCTGAAGCTTGGGGTAATGTACAAACTGCTTACCAGCGTAGAAACGATTTAATAGGAAACTTAGTAAAAACTGTGCAAGGTGCTGCAGATTTTGAACGAACCACTTTAAGAGAAGTTATAGAGGCTCGTGCAAAAGCAACACAAACAACTATTGATCCTGCCAACATTACTCCAGAGCAACTTAAGCAATTTAACGAAGTTCAGGGTGGGTTAAGTGGAGCCTTATCTAGATTGTTAGTTGCTGTTGAGCGCTACCCTGATTTAAAAGCAAATCAGAACTTTTTAAAGCTTCAAGATGAGCTAACGAGTACAGAAAATACCATTCAAACTGCTCGTGTAAGATTTAACGAAGCCATTAAACCCTATAACGAACATATTAAAACATTCCCTAACTCTATTTTAGCCGGATGGTTTGGTTTTGATGCCAAACCGTATTTTGATGCAGAAGCAGGAGCAGAAAAACCTGTTGAAGTAGATTTTAACTTTAACTAAACAAATGTCTGTTGCCGAAAACTTTTTATCTCCGCAAGAAGAGCAAGAAATTATAGATGCTATTAGAAAAGCAGAAAAATATACTTCTGGCGAAATAAGAGTTCACATAGAAGCCGGTACCGGTAAAGATCCGTTTGAAAGAGCCAAAGAAGTGTTTCATTTATTAAAAATGGACAACACCAAAGAAGAAAATGGCGTGCTAATTTACGTTGCCGTTAAAGACCATACTTTTGCTATTTGTGGTGATAAAGGTATAGACAGAGTAGTGCCAGAAGGATTTTGGAATGCTACAAGAGATTTAATAGCATCTTATTTTAAAAAAGGACAATATAAACAAGGCCTTGTAGAAGGCATATTACTTGCCGGAAAAGAATTGCAAGAACATTTTCCTTGGGATCATAACGACACAAACGAACTTTCTGATGCAATTTCTAAAGGGTAAACACGCTACAAACAAACACATATTATGGGTGCTTACAGCAGGTTTATTGCTTGTAAGCAATACCATTACTGCCCAATTTAATATTCCGCCTGCACCCAAGCAGCAAACTAGTGTTTACGATTACGCTGATTTACTAGCAGAGCAAGAAGAGCAAACTTTAAAACGCAAATTAATTTCGTATGCAGATACTACTTCTACACAAATTGTAGTTGTAACCATCCCCTCATTACAAGGAGAAAACATTGGACTTTTAACTCCGCGTTGGGCTCATAAATGGGGTGTTGGGCAAGCAGATAAAGACAATGGAGTTTTTATTTTATTAGCCGAAAAAGAACGCAAAATTTGGATTTCTCCCGGCTATGGTGTAGAAGATAGGCTAACTGCCGGAACTGTTGGAGAAATTACCAGAAACGTTATAATACCGGAGTTTAAAGCAGGTAGTTATTACAGAGGTTTAGACAAAGGTACCGATGCAATTATTGCTGTTTTAGCCGGAAAATACAAAGAAGATAGAAACTTTAACTCTAACAACAACGGCTTCCCTTTTGCTGCTTTATTACCCATAATTATATTTTTTATAATCATTATAATTCTTTCTAACAACAAGCGCGGTGGTGGCAACAGAGGACATAGATCGTCCGGATTAGATTTAATGGATATTATAATATTAAGCAACATGGGTAAAGGAGGTTTCGGAGGCTCTTCGGGTGGCGGTTTTGGGTCCGGAGGCGGTAGTTTTGGCGGAGGTTTTGGCGGTGGCTTCGGAGGTGGTGGCTTTAGTGGCGGTGGTGCCGGAGGAAGCTGGTAAGGATTAATTTAAATCAGCCTTTTTTGCTTATAAAAATAACTTCTTTAAGCTATTTTTTGCGCATATATATTGTAATAGGCACCCCGTTAAAATTAAAGTTTTCCCTTAATTTATTCTCTAAAAAGCGTTTATAAGGCTCTTTTACATACTGAGGTAAATTAGCAAAAAACGCAAATTGAGGATAGTGTGTTGGAAGCTGTGTACAAAACTTAATTTTTATGAATTTTCCTTTATTAGACGGTGGCGGATTATGCTCTATAATAGGGAGCATTACGTCATTTAGCTTTCTGGTTGGCACTTTACGACTCCTGTTTTCATAAACTGCAACGGCCGTTTCAATAGCTTTATATACTCTTTGTTTAGTTAATGCCGAAATGAAAACTATAGGCACATCGGTAAAAGGCTCAATAGCTTTCCTGATTTGTTGCTCAAATTGTTTAGTAGTATGTGTATCTTTTTCTACTAAATCCCATTTATTTACTAAAATTACAATGCCTTTATTATTTCTAACAGCCAACCAAAATATATTCTGTACTTGACCATCAAAACCGCGTGTTGCATCTACCACTAATAAACAAACATCGCTATGTTCTATTGCTCTAACAGAGCGCATTACAGAGTAAAACTCTAAATCGTCTTTAACTTTAGATTTTTTTCTAATGCCTGCAGTATCAACTAAATAAAACTCAAAACCAAATCGGTTATATTTAGTATCTATAGCATCGCGTGTGGTTCCGGCAATGTCTGTTACAATGTATCTTTCTTCGCCAATTAAAGCATTTATAAAAGATGATTTCCCGGCATTTGGCCTTCCTACAACTGCAAACCTTGGTAGCTCATCATCTTTATCAGCTTCTTTTTCCGGTAGTACTTTAACTAAGGCATCTAAAAGTTCTCCGGTTCCGCTACCGTTAATACTAGAAATGGTATAATAATCTCCTAAACCAAGCGAATAAAACTCAACGGCATCTTCCATTCGCTTAGCATTATCTACTTTATTTACAGCCACAAAAACAGGCTTATCTACTTTTCGTAATAAGTTAGCTACATCTTCATCCATTCCGGTAATTCCAGATTCTACATCTACCATAAAAATTATGGCATCTGCTTCATCAATAGCTAACTCAACTTGTTTGTCTATTTGAGCTTCAAAAATATCGTCGCTACCAACAACATAGCCACCGGTATCTATCACAGAAAACTCTTTCCCATTCCAATCACTTTTACCGTAGTGTCTGTCTCTGGTAACACCACTTACAGCATCTACAATGGCTTCGCGACGCTGAATTAATCGATTAAAAAAGGTTGATTTTCCAACATTAGGTCTTCCTACAATGGCTACTATAGCGCTCATATATTCTAAAATTTCATGCAAATATAGTGATATGACTATGATTTGTTGTATTTTGGTTACTCAAATAAATCTTACTATGAAAAACACCTCTTCGGCACTAATTTTTGGCGTTGCCATTATAGCTGCTGCTTTTTTATTAGGAAATGCTTTTGTAAACAGAAATAAAACCGATGGCACAATAGCTGTTACCGGATTGGGAAAAGCAGATTTTACTTCGGATTTAATTGTTTGGGAAGGATCTTTTTCTAGTGAGAGTATAAACTTAACCGAAGCTTATAAAAGATTAGAAGCCGACAAAAAAATAATTTCTGATTATTTAACCTCTAAGGGTATTAGCCCCGAAGAATTGGTTTTTAACGCGGTACAAAGCAGAAAAAATACGCGTGTAAAATACTCGCCTCAGGGTAAATATATGGGCGAAGAGTTTTTAGGTTATGTGCTTACTCAAGCTATTACCGTAGAATCTAAAAATGTTGAAAAAGTAGAAACCGTATCAAGAGAAATTACCGAACTTTTAAACAAAGGAATTCAGTTTTACTCACAACCTCCGCGTTATTATTATACTCAACTTGCCGATTTAAAAATTGAAATGATTTCTAAAGCTACAGCAGATGCCAGAGCAAGAGCCGAAAAAATTGCTGAAAATGCCGGTGGGAAACTCGGTGAAGTTTTAACTGCTAAAATGGGCGTTTTTCAAATTACCGGTCAAAATTCTAACGAAGAGTATTCTTGGGGTGGCACTTACAATACTTCGGCTAAAGAAAAAACAGCTTCTATCACCATGAAATTAACATACGAAGTAGATTAAAGCTATTTTAAGTTATACCCAAATCTGCGTAATTGATTTGGATTAGTGCGCCAGTTTTTATTTACCTTAACAAATAGCTCTAAGTGAATTTTTTTGCCAAAAAAACGTTCTAAATCTTCACGTGCTTGTATACCAACTTTTTTTATAGCTTCGCCTTTATGCCCTATAATAATTCCTTTTTGGCTATCGCGCTCTACAATTATTACAGATTGAATTCTAATAATATTATCGTCTTCTACAAAAGATTCGGTTACAACCTCAACAGAATACGGAATTTCTTTTTTGTAATTAAGTAGTATTTTTTCTCTGATGGTTTCATTTACAAAAAAGCGTTCAGGCTTATCGGTTAACTGATCTTTAGGGTAAAAAGGTGGTGCTTCGGGTAACAGCTCTATAATTCTGTTAAATACTTCTTGTACATTAAAGTTGTTTAAAGCAGAAATAGGATATATTTCTGCATTAGGTACTTTTTCTCTCCAGAACGCAACCTGTTCTTCTAACACTTCTTGAGAAGATTTATCTATTTTATTAATAAGTAGCAATACCGGAATTTTGGTATTAACTATTTTGTTAAAAAAGGCTTCGTCTTTTAAATGCTTCTCTCCTATTTCTACCATGTACAACAACACATCGGCATCTTCAAAGGCAGACTTAACAAAATCCATCATAGATTGTTGCAGTTCGTAAGCCGGTTTTATAATTCCGGGCGTATCAGATAAAACAACCTGAAAATCATCACCATTAACAATTCCTAAAATTCTATGCCTTGTAGTTTGGGCTTTAGAAGTAATAATAGATAGTTTCTCTCCTACAAAAGCATTCATTAAGGTAGATTTACCTACGTTAGGATTTCCGATGATGTTTACAAAACCTGCTTTGTGCGCCATACTTTTATTTATTTATACAAAGGTACGTTATTAGTTAGTTTAAACTATGGTAAATCCTAAAATCACGTATAAAACCGTAGTTACTAGTCCACCAATTAATGCATACGGAAGTTGTGTATTAACATGATCTATATGATCACTTGCAGATGCCATTGATGAAATAATTGAGGTGTCTGATATTGGCGAGCAATGATCGCCAAAAATACCGCCTCCGAGTGTGGCTGCAATTACAAGTGTTATTGGTGCCTGATGAATCTCGGCCATTGGGATAGCAATTGCCATCATAATAGCAAAAGTTCCCCAAGATGTTCCGGTAGAAAACGCAATAAATGAGCTTATTACAAAAATAATTGCCGGCAACATTTGAGGAGACAACCACTCTTTAGACCAATTAGCTACAAATTCTCCCGTTCCTAATTGATTACAGGCATCGCCAATTGCAAAGGCTAAAAGCATTAACAAGGCTAAAGGCATTAGTTCACTTATTCCTTTTAATGATAAATCTATCATCTCTTTACTTTTCATTATGCGTTGCGCTCTGTATAAAATCATAGCAACTAAAATTGCAGTTAATACAGCGTATAAAACCGACGATGAGCCGGAGCCTTGCCCAATAGCTTTAAACAAATGGTCTGAAAACGAAGTAGCATCTTTTACCGCATCCCAACCGGTATAGGCCAAATTAACTGGCATCATTATAACCATTGTAGCTAAAGGAACAATCATATTATATGCTTTTGCCGGGATGCCTTCTTTGGGCTTATACGACGTTACAGAATCAGAAATCATTGGCTTTGCATTATCATTAAGCAGTTTGCCGGTTTCTCGAGTTCTTTTCTCTGCTTTGGCCATCGGACCAATATCTTTTTTGGTAATAATCACTAAAAACACAATAATAATTGCCAGAATAGGATAAAAATTATACCCTATAGATGATAGCATTAGCCCGAAAGGATTCTCAAGTCCTTGTGTTAGTAAAAGCCCCATTATAAAAGCTCCCCAAGCATTAAAAGGAATTAAAATAGAGGATGGTGCCGAGCTGGAATCGGCAATGTAGGCTAATTTTTCTCTCGGAATTTTAAGCTTATCAAACACCGGCCTGTATAGTGTACCTACGGTAAGTGAACTTATGCTGGTTTCTACAAAAAGTAAAATTCCGGTAACCATTGCTAACAATTGCACCATTACTCTACTGTAACCTGATTGCTTTTCTTCGAGCTTGGCTATTAGTTTGTTTAAAACGTTAATAAACCCTTCTACCCCTCTTGAGTATTGTATGAATAAAAGTAATGCTCCAACCAAGGCACTAAACATAATAGTTCTGGTGTTTCCGGCAGATTTAAATACATTTACCAAAGCTTCTACAGCTGCCAAGGTGCCGGTTAGCACATTAAAATCATTAATTATTAGCCATGAAAACCAAATACCAAACAATAATGCTATATAAACTTGTTTGGTGCGTAAGGCTAAAATAATTGCAAGAATTGGAGGCACAATTGAGAGAAATCCGTATTCCATAAGTTTGTTATTTCATGATAGTAAACTACTTAACCACAAACACCATTTGTAATTTGTGATTGCTCGAAGCTACTAAAAAAGTAGTAGTTTTTTAAATTGAAAATGATAAATACAATTTTTTTAGGTAAGATTTGGCAATAATTAAAAACGTTGTATATTTGCAATCGCAATATCGCGGGATAGAGCAGTAGGTAGCTCGTCGGGCTCATAACCCGAAGGTCGCAGGTTCGAGTCCTGCTCCCGCTACAAAGAGAAAGCTTCACAAAAATGTGGAGCTTTTTTTGTTTTATTTTGTTTGCTTCTCATTATACATCTTAAAAAAACACTCCTTGCCTTTTAGTTCTATCCTAAAAATAGTTCATTATTGAGATTTAAAATGCTCTTAATTTTAGTGCTTTTCTATTGACACAGAAGGTTATTTCTTATAAAATTGTATAGATATTCATAAAATATTTTAATCATGAAACTAAAAGTATATAAAACCAAACACTATTACGGGCTACAAAAAGAAGAACAAACCAGAAATAAAATTGGTTATATCAGCTTTAATGGGTGGCTTAACGTAAGCGAAGAGCTTAAAGAGTTATTAAAAGATACTATTAAAAATTCAGCGTGGGAAGATGGCAACTCTCACGGTGGTAGCAAAGAAAAACATAAATTAAAATTTGGCTCTGCCGATGATGCATTTAAAAAGTTAAGAGAGGCTAATTTCGAGCTCGTATTCTTAGACAATAAACATTAAACAAAAAACTGGCAGCATCAATAAACCAACCTCATCACTTTTTACAGCTGATAAATATCATAAAATTCCTTTTGCTCAACATGTAATTTTGTTATCTAAATAATACATAGTATGAGCAAAACATTAATAGAAAAGTACAATGTACCCGGGCCTCGTTATACCAGCTATCCAACGGTTCCGTACTGGGATGAGAACACATTTTCTTACAAAGCCTGGGTTAACTCATTTAAAAAATCATTTAAAGAAAGTAATTTAACTGAAGGCATTAGTGTTTACATTCATTTACCATTTTGCGAAAGCCTATGTACTTTTTGTGGCTGCCATAAACGTATTACCAAGCGCCACGAGGTAGAAACGCCTTATATAAATGCCGTTTTAAAAGAATGGAAGCTTTACTGTAATGTGTTGGGCACCCCCCCAATAATTAAAGAGTTACATTTTGGTGGTGGTACTCCTACTTTTTTCTCTCCGGAAAATTTAGCTAAACTATTAGACGGCATTTTTAAATATGCCAAAAAAGCAGAAAATTGTGATTATAGTTTTGAAGGGCACCCAAACAGCACTACTCAAGAACACCTACAAACACTATACAATTACGGTTTTAAAAGAGTAAGCTTTGGAGTGCAAGATTACAACCCAAACATTCAGAAAGCCATAAACAGAATTCAGCCTTTTGAGCGTGTAGAAATGGTAACACAAATTGCTCGTGAAGTTGGCTACACTTCTGTTGGTCACGATTTAGTTTTTGGATTACCCTTTCAAGAGATATCAGATATTGAGCACACAATTTCTTGCACTAAAAACCTTATGCCAGACCGCATTGCTTTTTACAGCTATGCACATGTGCCATGGATAAAAGGTAACGGACAACGTGGTTTTAAGGATAAAGATGTCCCTAAAGGAGCACATAAAAGAGCGCTTTACGAAAAAGGCAAACAATTATTAGAAGAATTAGGGTATAAAGAAATTGGAATGGATCATTTTGCCCTTCCTTCAGATAGCCTTTATAAAGCAGCTGTTACAGGTAAAATGCACCGAAACTTTATGGGATATACGCATTCTAAAACACAATTAATGATTGGCTTGGGGGCATCTAGCATTAGCGATAGCTGGTATGGTTTTGCTCAAAACGTAAAAAATATAGAAGAATACTATCATTTGTTAGAGCAAGATATGATTCCGGTGTATAGAGGTCATATTTTAAATGATGAAGATTTAACAATAAGAAAGCACATTTTAAACCTTATGTGCACTTTTACAACTCATTTTAATGAGCCTCATTTACAGTTTAACATGCTTCCTGAAACTATTGGTATGCTTAAAGAAATGCAAGATGATGGGTTAGTAGATATTTACCCTGATAAACTTGTTGTAACCGAAAAAGGGAAACCTTTTATTAGAAACATTTGCATGGCTTTTGATTTAAGGTTGAAGCGTAAAAAGCCAAACACACAAGTTTTTAGTATGACAGTTTAAGGAACTACACAATCGGGGTTTGCTTTTACAATTAACTGCACATCTGCCGGAGATATAAATGGGATACCTAATCCCATTCCTCTAAGTATAAATAACATTCCTAAAACAACTACAAAAACCGGAACTAATTGCCTAATTTTTTGTCGTGTTGTAACTGATAGAAAGTTGCCTAAATAGGCTGCTCCGGTCATTAATGGTATAGTGCCTAACCCAAATAAAGCCATATAAAAAGCACTTTTAACCGGTTGCCCCATGGCTACTGCACCAAACAAAGCCATATAAACCAATCCGCATGGCAAAAACCCATTTAGCACCCCAATGGTAAGCAGTGCTTTTTTGTTTTTTTGCTTTAACAACAATCCTAATCTGTTTTTTATCTTAAATATAACCTTATAAACAGGCTTAGTACTATTAAATTTTGCAGTAACTTTTTTTGGGAGTAGTACAGCTATAATTATAAGTAATCCAATTACAATAGAAAGTCGTTGTTGTAAACCACTAACGTAAAGTGCTTTGCCTAAAACACCAAACATAAGCCCTAGTAAGCTATAACTAAAAATTCTACCGGTATGATATAAAAATATTTGTGCTGTTTTTTGTAGGGGATTATTGTGTGATAGTGGTAATACAAAGGCAATGGGGCCACACATTCCTATACAGTGTAAGCTCCCTAAAAACCCTAATATTACCGCACTCCAGAGCATTAAAGTGTTAATTGTTTTTTGGTTAGAAACTCTTGATTGTTATATTGCCACTCTATAACAATGTTCCAACGGCCGTCTAGCAAACGTTTGTTAGGTATGAGCAAATGTGAATTGGAAAGCGAAATCGGGATTTCAAAATCCAATTGTTTGTTTGACGGCCGATATAGGAACACTGTACCAGATATGTTAGTAGGCACTAACGTATCGGGAAAACTAACTAATAAACCAAGATCTGTTTTCTCTATCTCAGGGTTTATCTTTAGCGTATTTGCTCTCTGCTGTGCATCTATCTCATTTTGAAACAATAGTTCTTTTTTATAGTACTCTTCTGTAACTAAATCGTGGTCATATTTTTTGTTAACATTCATGGTTATTACAAAATACATGATGAAGCTTATAAATGCCACAAATGCTATTACTATACCTGTACCCCAATTAATTTTCATGTGTTTTTACTTTAATTTATCTGTAACTACGTGGCCCTAAAAAGGTTGTTGTAGTTGTTTCTATTAGTTCGTCTCCACTAAAAACTCCAATTTTTAGTTTCGTTTTTTCATCATCTAAATCTGTTTGGTCTATTTCTATAAACAGTGTGCCTTCTGCCAAACCTTGTCTTGGCACTACAAAGTTTGTATGAGTTACCAGTTTTATCTCTCCGGTATGAGACAGTAATTTAAAAGACACATCATCTATTTCTTTGGTTGTTTTATTAACCACCTTGTAGGTATAAACATTGCTTAGTAATGTTTCTCCTTTGTGTTGATAGAGTTGTCCCGGTAATCGTAAAATAGTTGCTTCTACATCATTACGCAAAAAGAGCATTCCGACTAAAACTCCTATTAAAATTGTTAGTACCGCCACATAGCCTTTCATTCTGGCTGTAAACTTAAACGGAACCTTTTTCTCTATGTTCTCTTCGCTGGCATACCGTATTAATCCTTTTGGCAGCCCTACTTTTTGCATTATATGATTACACTCATCTATACAAGCTGTGCAGTTTACACATTCTAATTGAGTGCCGTTTCTAATATCTATTCCTGTTGGGCAAACGTGTACGCACTGAAAACAATCTATACAATCACCATAACCAAGTTTAGCTCTATCTTCTCCTTTTCTAAACTTTTTTCTGCCTTTTTCTCTTTCTCCTCGTTTATGATCGTAAGCAACAACTATAGATTTTGTGTCTAGCAGCACGCCTTGCAAACGGCCATACGGACAAGCTATTACACATACTTGTTCTCTAAACCAGGCAAAAATAAAGTAAAAAACACCTGTAAAAATCAGTAACGATACTAATGTGCTTAAATGTTTTTCTGGGCCCTCTACAATGTATTTTATTAAGGTATCGCTACCAATTAAATAGGCCAAAAAAACATTGGCTATTAAAAACGATATGATAAAGAAGATGGTCCACTTAGTTAATCGTTTTTTTATTTTTTGAGCATTCCAGGGTTGTTTACTTAAACGAATTTGCGCCCCTCTATCTCCTTCAATCCAATACTCAATTCGTCTAAAAACCATTTCCATGAAAATGGTTTGAGGGCAAATCCATCCACAAAAAATTCTTCCAAATGCAACTGTAAAAAGTGTTATAAACACCACCCCAATAATCATAGAAATCACAAATAGGTGAAAATCTTGCGGCCAAAACGGAAATCCGAAAATATTAAAACGTCTTTCTATTACATTAAACAGTAAAAACTGATTTCCGTTTACCTTAATAAAGGGCGATGCAAACAAAAACAACAACAAAATATAGCTAACCCATTTTCTGTAAGTGTAAAATTTACCGCTCGGTTTTTTAGGGTAAACCCATGCGCGTTTACCCTGTTTATTAACCGTGCTTATTGAGTCTCTAAATTGTTCGTTGTTTGTTGTCATTTGGGGTTAATGCTACTTGTTTTTATTAATTACTCTCTTCATCAACCCAAATATCTCCTTCCGGATCTTTAGGATTTGCAGGTGTTGTGCCTTGCATAGAGAGTACATAACTTGCTACTTGTTGTATCTCTGAAGGTTTTAAGATAGTTTTCCAGGCAACCATACCTTTACCGTCTCTACCTCCTTCAGAAATAGTTTTAAATACATTTTTAATTCCTCCGCCTAAAATCCAGTACTCATCTGTTAAATTAGGACCAATACCTCCGCCTCCATCTGCTTGATGGCAAGCCACACAATTGGTATTATAAATAGCTTTTCCTTTTGCTAAATCTGAAGCATCTGTTAGCAGCGTTACTGTGTTTACATCTACTAAATCTTTAGCTGTGCGCTTATACTCTTCTATTTCTATTTTAGCTCTTGCTACTTCTTTTTCGTATTCTGTTGCCTGATCGTCTGCTCCAAGAACATGGTATCTAACTAAATATACAGCAGCAAAAACTATGGTTATATAAAACCCATACAACCACCATGGCGGTAATGCGTTATCAAGTTCTTTAATACCGTCGTAATTATGGTCTAAAATAATTTCTCCTTCTTCTTCAATTGGTTTAGACTTGGTAAGTTTTTTATACAGCTTTTTGTACCAAGCATTTTGTAAACGCTCAGCTTTTTTTGCTTCGTAAGCTGCTTTTTGCTCGGGAGTCATCATTTTATCTGCTAACCCTTGCATAGCACCTACCATAATCTCTATTGCTACCAAAGTAATGGTAAAGAGTACTAAGAAAATTAATACCTCCGGATACACCATAAATGCTGGCTTATTCCCAGAATCTATAAAGTACTCTGCTGCCATAAATACAATGGCAACAATAGCTACTACTCGTAAATATGATGAAAAACTTTTCATGATGCAGAATTGTTTTGTTGGTTATCTAATGGGAGTTCACTTACCTGCTGTATGTAATCTTTTTTTGCTGAAAAAACCCACCAAAAAAGACCGACAAAAAACAGGAAGAATATACTTAGCGATATAATGGGGTAGATTTCTACGCCATCTATTGTTGCCATATGATCTTTTACAAATTTTAACATAGCTTATTACTTTAATGCGGTTTCGTCTTTAACTTTTATATCTGTACCTAAACGCTGTAAATAAGCTATTAGGGCTACAATTTCTCTATCTTTCATCTCTACAAACTCTTCACCTTTTTCTAAGGCAGCTTTCTTTTGCGCTTCGTAGTTTTTTGCAAAATCAGGATCGTTGTAAAGATTTTGTTCTATTTGCTTTGCCTGCTCTTCCATATGAGCGCGTGCATTTGCAATATCTTCTTCTGTATAAGGAACACCCAGTTTAACCATGGTTCTCATTTTAGCCTCAATGTCAGACTTATCTAACTCATTATGAATTAACCATTGGTAAGCAGGCATTATACTTCCCGGTGATGTACTTTGCGGATCGTACATATGGTTTAAATGCCAGTTATCTGAATATTTACCTCCTATTCTCATTAAATCAGGTCCGGTACGTTTACTTCCCCATAAGAACGGATGATCGTACACAAACTCTCCTGCTTTAGAATACTCTCCGTAACGTTCTACCTCGCTTCTAAAAGGTCTAATCATTTGAGAGTGACAAGACACACAGCCTTCTCTAATGTATAAATCTCTACCTTCTAACTCTAAAGGCGTATATGGTTTAACACTGCTTATAGTTGGTATATTAGATTTCACCAAAATAGTTGGTACTATTTGCACTATACCTCCTATTAAAATTGCTATGGTTGCTAATATGGTTAACTGAACCGGCTTACGCTCTAACCAAGTATGAAACTTTTCTCCGGCTAAACGCCCTTTACTTACTCTTGTTAATGCAGGTGCTTCGGCAAGCTCATCGGTAACTTTACTACCGCTTCTAATGGTTTTAATGGTATTGTAAACACCCACTAAAACACCTATTACATAAAGTGTACCTCCAATAGCACGCATCCAGTACATTGGTACAATTTGTGTAACTGTTTCTAAGAAGTTACCATAAACAAGTGTCCCGTCTGGGTTAAACTGTTTCCACATAGAAGCTTGTGTAAAGCCTGCTACATACATTGGTAGTGCGTAAAGAATAATACCTAACGTACCAATCCAAAAATGAAAATTAGCAAGGGATACAGAGTGTAATTTGGTTTTAAACATTCTTGGCACTAAGTAATACAACATACCAAATGTTAAAAACCCGTTCCAAGCTAACGCTCCCACATGAACGTGTGCAATAATCCAATCTGTAAAGTGCCCAATAGCATTTACGTTTTTTAATGATAGCATAGGGCCTTCAAAAGTTGCCATACCATATCCTGTAATGGCTACAACCATGAATTTTAAAACCGGATCGGTTCTAACTTTATCCCATGCTCCTCTTAGTGTTAATAATCCGTTTATCATACCTCCCCAAGACGGAGCAATAAGCATAACAGAAAATACTACACCTAAATTTTGAGCCCAATCCGGCAATGCTGTATATAATAAGTGATGCGGACCAGCCCATATATATATAAATATTAATGACCAGAAGTGAACAATAGACAACCTGTATGAATACACCGGTCTATTGGCTGCCTTCGGTACAAAGTAGTACATTAATCCTAAAAACGGTGTGGTTAAAAAGAATGCTACCGCATTATGCCCGTACCACCATTGTACTAATGCATCTTGTACACCGGCATAAACAGAGTAGCTTTTTAAAGCACTAACCGGAAGCTCTAAACTGTTAAATATGTGTAGTACAGCTACTGTTACAAAAGTGGCAATGTAAAACCAAACGGCAACATACAAGTGGCGCTGTCTTCTTTTTAAGATAGTACCAATCATGTTTACCCCAAAAGCAACCCATACCAAAGCAATGGCAATGTCTATAGGCCACTCTAACTCTGCGTATTCTTTAGATGTGGTATATCCTAGAGGTAACGTAATTGCTGCAGCTACAATGATTGCTTGCCACCCCCAAAAATTAAAATTACTAAGCCAATCACTATACATTCTTGCTTTAAGCAAGCGCTGTAATGAGTAATATACACCGGCAAAAATGGCATTCCCCACAAATGCAAAAATTACTGCATTGGTGTGTAAGGGTCTAATGCGCCCAAAGCTTAACCACGGAATACCATCGGTTAAATTAGGGTACAAAAACATAAAGGCTAACAGTAAGCCTACAAGCATTCCTACAACACCCCAAAGTAATGTGGCGTAGAGAAACTTTTTAACAATTTTGTTGTCGTAGTAAAATTGTTGCACTTCCATAATTATGATTGTTTGTCTTTAGTTTGTTCTGAATCCGTTTGGTTTATTAACTCATCTTCAAAAAGCATTCTAACAGATGGGGTATAGCTATCTTCGTACTGGCCACTTTTTACAGCCGATACGAAAGCAATAAAGAACCCAACTGCTACAACAATACTTATAGTAATTAACATGTAGATGACACTCATACCTATTGAATGTTTACACAAATGTAGTTTGACACAGTGCTGTAAAAAATGACATTTATCATGCTTTGTAATTATTTTAATTTTCTTCCTATTAAATTGGTCATCACAGTAGTAAAAACAACTATTGTAATAGAACTTAAGGGCATTAAAATAGCAGCAATTACAGGTGATAATTTTCCCGTAACAGCAAAATAAAGCCCTACTATGTTGTATAAAAACGATAGCACAAAGCTGGCTTTAATAACCTGTACTGCCTTTTTAGAAGCCCATAAATACGAAGCTAAAGAGGTAAGTTTATTAGCATCTAAAATAGCATCGCATGCCGGAGAAAACACATTTACATTCTCACTCACAGCAACTCCAACATTGCTTTGTTGCAAGGCACCGGCATCATTTAACCCATCTCCCACCATCATTATATTAGCTCCTTCTTTTTGGTGGTATGCTATGTAGTTTAACTTATCGTCGGGTTTTTGGTTAAATAAAATTTTAGCTTTAGTCGGCAGTATTTTTTTTAGGTTTTCTCTTTCGCTTTCATTATCTCCGGAGAGTATTGCTAAATCATACTGTTTTTTTAATGCTTTGAAAAGCTTGGCTATTCCGGGTCTGTATTTATTATAAAAAGTATATTTTCCTTTGTAATTGTTGTTGGTACTTATATGTACTGCCGTTTGCAGTGCTGTTTGCGATGAGGTTTTACCGGTAACAAACTGCTCTGAACCTATTTTTACAGAAGCTCCGTCCTTGGCTGCTTCAATTCCTTTACCGGTATATTCATTAAAATGATTTAAGCTAACAATGTTATGTTCTTTTAACAAACTATACAATTGCCGGCTTAACGGGTGGTTAGAGTTTCGTAAAGAGGAACGCAAAAGCGCTTCTTCTTGTTTAGTTAAAGGCTCTCCGTGGTAGGTTATTGCACTTTCTTGTGATTTTGTTATTGTTCCTGTTTTATCAAATATTACTGTATTTATTTGCGCCAAACGCTCTATAACTTGGGCATTTTTTAAATAGAATTTTTTCTGACCGTATATTCGTAGCATGTTTCCTAACGTAAACGGAGCAGATAATGCCAATGCGCATGGGCACGCAACTATTAAAATAGCCGTTAACACGCCTATAGCCTTAGAGGAATCTGTAAAAATCCAGTAGGTTGTTGCTACAAAAGCTATCAACAACAATGCAATTGTAAAATATTTGCTAACTGCATCTGTAAGTGTTTTAAAACCTTGCGTTTTGTCTTTAGAAAATGTCTTATTGCTCCATAGTTGTGTTAAGTAACTCTGCGATACCGTAGCTATGGCTTCTACTTCTATGGCTCCTTCGCATTGCTTTCCTCCGGCAAACAATTTGTCGCCACTTTGTTTTGTTACCGGTTGCGATTCGCCTGTTACAAAACTGTAATCTATTTTTGCTTTTTCAGAAATTAAAATAGCATCTACCGGCAATAGCTCCTGGTTTCTAATTAAAAGCCTATCGCCCTTTTTAATATCGTAAACCGGAATATTTGTTTCTGATTTATCACTGCTAATTTTAGTAACTCCGATAGGAAAATAACTTTTATAATCTCGCTCAAACGATAAGAAATTATATGTTTTCTGCTGAAAAAACTTCCCTAGTAATAAGAAAAATACAAGTCCGGTTAAACTATCAAAAAAACCTTGGCCGGTGTTTGTAGTAATTTCAAAAACGCTTCTAAAAAACAATACCAATATACCTAACGCTATAGGAACATCTATATTTAATAATTTAGATTGTAGTCCTTTATAAGCCGATATAAAATAATCTTGTGCTGCATAAAAAACAACCGGTACAGACATGGCAAACATAATCCACCTAAAAAAAGGTTTGTACTGGTTTAACCAATACTCATTTACCTCAAAATACTCCGGAAAAGACAACAGCATGACATTGCCAAAAGCAAAACCGGCAACGCCTAATTTGTACAACATGCTTGAGTTTTGCTTTCTTTTAGGCTTAGTATAATCTTCTAAACTTATATAGGGTTCATAACCAATATTGGCTAATAAAATAACAACCTCTTTTAATGTTATTTTAGAAGGGCTATAACAAATTCTGACTGTTTTTTTAGGGAAATTTACTTGAGCACTTGTTATGGCTTTACTTATTTTATTTAAGTTTTCTAAAACCCAAATACACGAGCTACAGTGAATGTGCGGAATGTATAAATTAATAATCTGAACATCGGCATCATTAAACTCCAAAAGCTGCTCTACTACTTTTTGGTTGTCTAAAAAATCAAATTTACCCTCACTTAATTTGGGTCTTGCCCCTGGGCTTTTTTCTAAATCATAATACGAGGTTAAATCGTGTTCAGATAAAATCTGGTAAACCGTTTTACAGCCATTACAGCAAAAGTCTTTACTATCATATACCAATGCTTCGGCTTCACAGAGATTACCACAGTGAAAACAAGTAGAATTCATATTTGCTCAATTACCTGCAGCAAAGGTTGTAATACTTAGTTTAAAAAAATATGATATTTATCATACGTTTTGTATTTTAGGCAGAGCAAATTATTTTACCATGAGCAAATGTGAACAGTGCATTGTCAGGCAGTTAAGTTCTTTAAAAGCATTAACTAAAGATGAACTGGTTGCGATGTCTGAATGTAAAACTTCACAAACAGTAAAAAAAGGAACTGTTATTTTTAAAGAAGGAGAATATTTACACGGTGTTTATTGTATAAAACAAGGTGCCTGCAAACTCACAAAATTAAGTCCTAACGGAAAAGAGCAAATTTTAAAATTTATCTCTCGAGGCGATTTACTTGGGCAACGTAGTGTTTTAAGTAACGAAGCCGTTAACCTAACTGCTACTGCCGTAAACGATATGGAGGTTTGTTTTATTCCTAAAGCAGAGATTGTAAATGCTTTAGCTAAAAATGTTAGGTTTTCTAAAGAGATGATAAAAGATGTTTGTGACGATTTAAAAGAAGCTAACGATGCCGTTGTAAATATGGCACAACACAATGTAAAGCAACGTTTAGCAGAAGCACTACTTTATTTATACGACACCTTTGGGATTAATGATGATGGCGTGTTAAACATACAACTCTCTAGAGAAGAAATGGCTAATATGGTTGGTACCGCAACCGAATCTGCCATCAGGCTACTCTCTAGTTTTAAGAAAGAAGGGTTAATTGCTTTTGAAGGCAAAAAAATTAAGCTCTTAGATATTAAAAAATTAGAATATTTAATTAACGAGTAGTAGTTATTACGCTTTTTTTACATAGGCTGTTTTAAGCTCGTTTTTATGTAGCGTAAAGCTAAATTCTATTGGGTTACAACACACTTGGCAATCTTCTATAAACGTCTGGTTGTTTACAGATGTATCTATATTTATGGTATTTATTTGCCAACAATATGGGCAAATGTATTCATGCAGTAACATAAAATTAAATACTTTCTAATTGCTCTTGTAATTGCTCCCACTCTAACATTAAACTCTCTAACTCTTGTTTTTTGAGTTCATACGATTTAAAAAAATCCGGATTGGCAGAAACCTCATCATAATTGGCCGCTAATTTTGCATCTAACTCTGCAATAACTGTTTCTAAATGGGCTATTTTATTTTCTATTTTGTTGATTTTATTTTTTATAGCCTTTTTTTCTCGTTGAGCTTCATAAGATAATTTACCACTTGCAACTTGTTTTGTACTGGCTTGTTCTTTTGGTTGTATTTGTTTTTCTATCTCTCTAAAACTCTCAACATTTCTGGTTTCAAGGTAATAATTTACATCGCCTAAATATTCTTTAATACCTTTATTTTTAAACTCGTACACTTTATTGGTTAGTCCTTGCAAAAAATCACGATCGTGAGACACCACAAGTAAAGTTCCTTCAAAGTTTTGCAAAGCCTGCTTAAGCACTTGTTTAGACTTAATATCTAAATGGTTTGTAGGCTCATCCATTACTAAAACATTAAAAGGCTCTAATAGCATTTTGCACAGTGCCAACCTATTACGTTCTCCTCCCGAAAGCACTTTTACTTTTTTAGTTACATCGTCTCCGCTAAACAAAAAACTTCCTAACATATCTCTAACTTTTGCCCTGTTAGAGTCGTTAGCAGCTTCTTCCATTATTTCGAGCAAGGTTTTGTTACCATCTAAATATTCAGCTTGGTTTTGAGCAAAATATCCTATTTTAACATTATGCCCTAATTTTAATTCACCTTCAAAATCTATTTCTCCAACAATAATTTTAGCTAAAGTTGTTTTCCCTTGTCCGTTTTGTCCAACAAATGCTGTTTTACTACCTCTTTCTATAAGCAAGTTAATGTTTTTAAGCACCTGCTTACTACTATAGCTTTTACTTACGTTTTTTGCTTCAATAACAACTTTTCCGGGCTGTACGGCTACCGGAAATTGTAAATTCATTACGGCAGTATCTTCATCATCTACTTCAATCCTATCAATTTTTTCGAGCTTTTTAATTAATGATTGCGCCATTGTAGCTTTAGATGCCTTGGCTCTAAAGCGCTCTATTAATCTCTCTGTTTGCTGTATTTGTTTTTGCTGATTTTTTTGTGCGTTACGTTGCTGTTCACGCATCTCTTCCCTAATAGTTATGTATTTAGAATAGGGCTTATTAAAATCATATAGTTTCCCTAAAGATATCTCTATGGTTCTGTTGGTTACAGTATCTAAAAACATCTTATCGTGAGAAACTATAACTACTGCGCCTGTGTAAGCTTTTAAAAATTGCTCTAACCAAATTATAGAATCTATATCTAAATGGTTTGTAGGCTCATCTAACAACAACACTTGATTGTCTTGCAATAGCAACTTGGCAAGCTCTATACGCATTCTCCAACCACCAGAAAAAGTATCGGTTAGTTTATTAAAATCATCACGAGAAAACCCGAGTCCTTGTAAAACTTTTTCGGTTTCACCTACATAATTATAACCTCCTAATACCTCGTATTGATGATTAAGCTCATTGAGTTTTATAATGAGATTATTATAGCTTTCTGTTTCGTAATCTGTTCGGTTAGCTAATTGGTTGTTTATAGCCTCTATTTCTTGCTCAATTTTTTTTATGTTAGAAAATGCTCGGTATGTTTCTTCTAATACGGTCTTTCCGTAGCTAAAATCTATATCTTGCTTTAAAAAACCTACTGACACCTCTTTATCTGTAGAGACTTCTCCCGAATCTGGTTGTTGTTCTCCGGCTAATATTTTTAGTAAAGTAGATTTTCCTGCGCCGTTTTTACCTATTAATCCAACCTTATCTCCCGGGTTTAATCTAAATGAAAAATCTTCAAAAAGGGTCTCACCTCCAAATACTACCGATACATTATTTACACTTAACATAAATGTTACTTGAGTTACAAAGTTACTGTATGGTTTGTAGTATATTTGTACAAACTAAATGCAAATGTTAAAAAAAGGAACCAAAATTTACAGCATTTTAACAGGAACTTGCCCTCGTTGCCACCAAGAGCATATGTACACCAGTAAAAATTTATATGCTCCTTCTAACACCTTAAAAATGAATGAGCAGTGCTCTAATTGTGGACTTAAATACAATTTTGAACCTTCATTTTTTTATGGCGCAATGTATGTTAGCTATGCTGTTGGAGTTGCCTTTGCAGTAGCTGCTTTTATAATATCGTATGTTTTTATTGGCGCTACTCTTAAAACTTCTTTTTTTGCTATTGTGGGAACGCTAATAGCTTTTATGCCGGTTATAATGCGATTAAGCAGAAATATTTGGATTAACTTTTTTATAAAGTACGAGCCCCGTAAAAAAGATTCTCTAAAAAAAGCTATGTAACAAAACGGGTTATATTTACTTCTTTAGGGATTGATTTTTGCGCTGTTATACAATCAAATAAAATAGAAGCTGTGTAAGGAGCCAACATTACACCACGCGTACCAAGCCCGTTTAAAACATACATATTTTTATAGTTTTTATGCTGGCCAATTAATGGTCTTCTATCTTTAACAGTAGGTCTTATTCCTGCTTCTTGATTAACAATTTGATAATTACACGTAATTAGTTTTTTAAGATTATTTTCTAAAAACTCCCTTGCTTGTATTGTTGGCTTGGTAGTTTTATCATCCCAATTGTACGTTGCCCCAACTTTATATAAACCATCACCAAGTGGTATTAAAAACACCGTAGATTTTAATACAAAATCTAAGTTAAGATCGGGGGCTTTAATAGTTAAAAGCTCTCCTTTAGTACCCATTAATGGCAGTTGTTTAAAAAAAGGATTTTTTTTCAGCCCAAAGCCTTCAGAAAAAACAATAGAATCGGCTTCAACTTCATCATACAAAACAGTATTAGATGTTATCTTAAGTTTAGCATAGTTAAAAGCTTCTTTTTTAAAAGCTCCTATCTCTGTTAAATACTCTTTGTAGTCTGATAGTAACTCTAAAGTTTTTAATCTTCCTGTATTAAACAGACTGCCAAAGCCAAGAGGTGCATTAATATAAGGGTTATTGTTTTTAACCAATGTTGTATTTAAATAAGGTTGTATAGATGGCTTATCGGCTGCTACAAACCACATATTCTGTTCTTCTATCGATGCAAATTTTCTACATACCCCTAATGGTTGAATATAGTTTTTTTTGAATTTATTCTCTATTTCTCTGTAAAAGGGTAATGCTTCATGTAGTTGCTCTGTTGCTTTCCAAGCTAACGTAAATCGTTTTAAAATAACAGGATTATACAACCCTCCGGCAACAACCGATGACCCTTGTTCACTATCCTCATCAAAAACCAAAACTGTTTTACCTGCTGCCAATAATTTATGCGTTATGGCCATACCGGCCAACCCAAATCCCACAACAATTGTGTTTACTTTCATAGCACAAAAATAAAAAAACGCCCAGCTTGGGCGTTTTTTAAATTATTATTTTGAATTGGAAATCTAACTAAACCAGTTGGGTTAATAGCTCCACATATCTTGCTCTCTGTTTCGAATACGCTCTTTTATTTTTTGAGCTTCTAACAATTGGAACAAGGCGTTATCTGTAATGTAATCTTTTATGGCACGATCTCCGTGAACATTATCTTCTTTGTAAATTACTGCATTGAAACGTCTGGAGTTCAACATATGGTCAAACGATAGTGGTTGGGCTGTATTTCTGGGGTTAAACACTTTGGCTTCGTGCAAAATGTCTCGAACTCCCGGAAACCATATCCAAAAAAGCTCAACCATATCAGACTGCTCACTGTCTATAAAGTTAACGTCTGGAGCCACCGGTGCCAAACCTAAGAGTCTGTATTTTAACTCACCTTGACGCTTGTCAAAATACCAGATTCCTTTAATGTGCCAAGCTTCTATATCTGCAGCAGTAAGCTCTCTTCTGTTTATATATTCCGGAGAAACTTGCTCGCCTGCATTAAGCTGCTCATAACCAAGGTCTGTAGTATCTACTCTAACCAAAGTAGCTTCAAGATCGCTTAACTTTCTTTTCTCGGTAAAGTAAGAATCTGCATAGATGTCTTTTATTTTACCGTTTTTGATGTTTTTCATCAGCACATCAAATAATGAGCGTCTGTTAGCTCCAATATCTACAGTATCTATTGGATAATAAAACGGAAAGTTAACGCGTTCGTCTAAATCTATTTTTTCCCAAACAGTCTTAGCCCATAAAATATCTCTGTCGTCTACATAGCCATACGGAAGCGGAGCATCATTATCGGCTATTTTTTGAGCCTCTGTTTTAACTCCAATTTCTTCTGGTCTTTTAGCATTTAAGATATTGGCCTGCGAAAACCCACTAAGGGTTACCACTAAGGCTAGACCGGTTAGTATTTTGTTTTTCCAATTCATAACACAAGTAACTTTATCTATGTTTTAGTTTGTAAGCTCTATAACAACAGGAGACACTTTCTTTAACTTGTAGCTTCTGTTATTGGTAATATAAGCTTCTATATCGAATATTTGAACGGCATCACCACGCTTAGCTCTTTTTAGTGCAGCTTTTGCACGAGCATCTAATTTGTTACCTCTAACTTGTACGGTTGGTTGTCCGGGAACTTTAAACTTAAATCCGCTTATAGCAAGGTTCAAGTCAAAATCAAAATCTTCCAGCAATGCACCAACTGTAGATATTTCTAAGTTAGAACGTGGCATTTTAACCTCACCAAATTCTCCACGAATAGTTCCTGAAGGTCTTGGTATATCTTTAATTCTGAATTGCGATGTAGTTTTAATGGTTTGCCCATCTGGTAACGTACCACTTGCTGTGATATTTACGGTTCTACCTTTTCCTGGGTTCATTACAAACTTGCTCCCCGAAACTCTTTTTAAACCGGGAGCAGATGCACTTACTTTGTTGTCCGGAACTCCAGGAATAGAAATTGTCATTGGGTTGGCAACTCCTCTATAAACTACATTCATTTTATCTGCAGAGATTACTGCTGCATTAGGTTTTGTAATTGTAGCAAATGTTTGCGATACAGGTACTTCTATTGGTTCTCCGTCTTGTAAGAACACTAATTTACCTTCTAATTTATGATCGCCCGGTCTACCGGCATTTACTTTAAGTTTTACCTGCCCACCATCTAGCTCAAAGTCTTTACCTTGCTCTAGTTTTCTACCATCTAAAGTAAGGTGTACTTCGTTTGGCTTTGTGGTTTCGTCTGTACGACCTAATACTATAGCCCCGTCAAAAGTTTCGCCGGCATAATATGCAGACTTAGGTTGTTGTAACAAGGTAGTATAGTTGGTCATAGAAATCTCGCTGGTAAGCTGCCCTTGTAGCATTGCAGATAAAGCATCTTCTTCGGTTGCTTTAATATCTGCTTGCATTTGGGTAATTTTAGTAAGCGATGCTACCAACGGGAATCCTTCAAAATGGTAGTTTAGATAATCTATTTTTTTACCATCTCTGTTTTTAACTTTACCGTCTTCTCCAGTATTAAATCTGTTAAGTACTGCCTCTTTAGTTTCTTTAAAATCGTCTCCTAAAATTGCAGCAACTTGATCTCTATACTGGGTCATTCTATCCATGAATTCTTGTCCTTCTTTAGAGTAATTATCTCCTTGGAAGAAAATATTGTCTAAATAATCAGACTTATCCATGGTTTCGTAGTCGGTACGTTTATCGGCATCTAGTTTTTCTGTCATCTTATTTTTAAGATTTTCTAGATAAGCATAGTAATCTGCCGATAGTTCTTTTATCTTTTTGGCATCCTCAAATAGAGGTCCAAATTTTTCAGGTTGCTCTGATGCTTTGGTTTCTAAGCCTTTAAAAAACGCTTGGTTATTAGCCGTAGTTTTCTTGTTAGACTCTTCTAACTTCTCGTTCATTAAACCAAAAGCCGTAAGCACCTCTTTACTCATATTTAACGCCAGCATTGCAATGAAAACCAGGTACATTAGGTTAATCATTTTCTGACGTGGTGAAAGTTTTCCGCTTGCCATTATCTTGTGAGGTTTTTAGTTAAGGTAAGTTTTAGTTAAATAAATTACTTCACATTCATAGCAGATAACATTCCACCGTAAACTCCATTTAATGAAGATAGGTTAGAAGCCAAAGACTCCATTTGCTCTTTAAGTTTACCGGCATTATTTGCAACTTCTTCGTTAATGGTTGCTTGACGGCTTGCGCTTTCTAATTGTACTTTGTACAAGCTGTTAAGCGACTCCATTTGAGCAGCAGCTAATGCTAATTCTTCTGAATATTTTTTGGTAGATGTCAGGGCTTCGGCAGTTGGGGTAATGCTTTTGGCAGCACCTTCAAAATTGCGAATGCTGTTTCCTAAGCTTGCCATTAACTCTGAATCTATTTTAGCTTCTTTAAGTAACTCGTCTAATTTTTTAGAAAGTAATCCTTCTGCTTCTTTAGCTTGTTGAGCATCATTCTTTCTTCCTTTACTTTCTCCTCCTGCTAATTCAGGGTAAACTTTTGTCCAGTCTAAATCATCTTCTACCGGTTCAAAAGCACTAATAGCAAAAATTACTGCTTCTGTAATAAGACCAATTGCAAGGAGTAAACCTCCGGTTAGTGGTCCCCACTCCCAGTGAAGAATTTTAAAAAGCGCTCCAATAATTACAATCGAAGCTCCCAGTCCGTAAGCCATGTTAAATAGCTTCTTTGATGATTTTGATTGTGCCATAATAATAAATTTAAGTTAAGTAAATAGTAAGTTTTTTATGTAATAATTAGTTTTGTGTAACATCTGTACCCATATAATCTTGTACAGTTCTAAATCCTATATAGCTTCTCGCTGAATCTTGATATTCATAATCTCTTGTACTTACTTGTAAGAAGTAAGCAACATCTTTCCATGAACCTCCTCTAATAACCTTACGCTTGTTATTATCGTCATTAGCATTAGGGTTCATTGTTGATACGTATTCGTATGATCCCGGATCGTATGAAGAGTTCGTCCACTCAGATACGTTTCCTGCCATATTGTACAAGTTATAATCGTTAGGCTCGTATGATTTTGCTTCTACTGTGTAGAGTGCTTGGTCTGCAGCATAATCACCACGTTGTGGTTTAAAGTTTGCCAAGAAGCATCCTCTATCGCTTAACACATACGGACCACCCCATGGGTATGTTCCAGACTCGATACCACCACGCGCAGCATATTCCCATTCTGCCTCTGTTGGCAATCTAAATTGGTTAACGTGTTGTTTACCTCTGCTTCTTTGATAGTCATTTTTATACTTGGTTCTCCAAGCACAAAATGCTTTAGCTTGTTTCCAAGATACTCCTACAACAGGATAATCACTATAAGCATCATGCCAGAAATAATCATTATGCATAGGCTCATTGTATGAGTATGCAAAATCTTTTATCCAAACGGTAGTGTCCGGATAAATTTTAATTTCTTCAGTTTTAATGAAGTCTCTTCTTTTGCCTTTTTTAGCTCTGGCTGCTGCCTGAATATCCATCCAGGTGTATTTAAAAATTAATTTATCTACATCTATGGTACGTTGCCCATTATATGATTCTTCTAATGGTATGTACATAGAGTCCATTACCTCTGCGTAGTATTCATCAGGGTAATCTCTAGTGTCCCAAATTAAATCTACATCTTTATTTAAAGCTCTACCCTCATAACCGGTTTCGCCAAATCCGGTGTAGTTTTCTAACATATACTTTTCGTAAACAGAAAGGTTTGCTGTATCTGCATCTTTAAATGCAAATTCACCAATACCGCCATCGTCCGGAGTCATTCCAAGCTCATCGGCTAAAATTGCCAGGCGTGTTCTAACTACAGAATCTTTTACCCACTCTACAAATTGACGGTACTCACTATTTGTGATTTCTGTCTCGTCCATATAAAACGATCGTACCGTAACTGTTTTTGTGGGGGCATTTAGCACTTGGGCCATATCTTGTTCTGATTTCCCCATAATAAATGCACCTCCGGGTATTAAAGTCATACCATAAGGTTTTTCGGGGAACCATTTTTTTCCTCTTACACCAACAAGTTCTCCTTTGTCTTTAGAACCACAGCTTGTTAAAAGTATTACGAGGGCTACAGATGAAAACAACAGCTTTCTCATACGTTAGGTTAAATTTAGGTTATAGCTTTAAAGCTTACTATCATAATTTGTGTTTGTGAAAAACTACATTTAGCACAAATTATTGTGTAGGGCAGCTTTAATTTTTTAAAAAATTGTGTTATTATTTTAATGAACTTTTAGTTCAAGCTTTTTTTATAAGCTTTCCACCATCTGTTAGGAATAATTTGGTTGCACGCATCCAAATAATCCTTATGGCTGCAAGGTAATAACGCAAGGGAATTTATTTTATTATGTGAAGTAAGCATTGATGGTATTTCTATCCACCAACGTTCTGTTTTATTGCTCTTGTAAAAATGTAGTTCTTCTTCTTCTACCGGAACAATATATTTTGTGAGATTTTCTTTTGTAGCAAAAGGGTATTCATTAGCTCTAAAGTTATATCCTTCTATAAAATACCAAAGTATTTGAGCTGTTAATTGCGATGTAGGTAAAGCATTTAACAACTCGAAAATTCCAAAAACAGAAACTTTATCGCTTATACCGGCGTACCTGGCAATTGCACAAATTTCTCTGCTATCAAAACCGTTAGGCTGTGATTGAAGAGGGTTGCCCAGGTCTGCCCCTTTAACCGATCTGATATCTATACTAACAATATCTGCATCGCGTAAAACGGGTTCTGCCAGGGTAATATCGTCTATGAGTTCTCCTAACCTGTACGCCTCAAAAAATAAACGCTCCATGAGGTCTATTTCTTCTTGTGCATTGTAGTAGGTTTGGTAACCAAGGTTGCTAAAATTAAATAAGTTGTTTGGGGGGTTGGTTATAATTTTACTCATATAAGAGTTAGACGATATGAGCTCATCGGCTTCACCAAAATCAAACTTGTAATCTACTGCTACCAAATTAACCATTTGCTCAAGCGTATCGAACGCACGATAAACAGCATAGGTAATATCTTGACCGCCTCCTATTAAAAGAGGCACAACTTTTTGTTTTACTAAAGATGCTACTAACTCTTTAACCGCAAAATAAGTGTCTTCTACTGTAGCTCCGGGAATAAGATTTCCTAAATCTGCAATAGAGGCATCCCAATTACCTAAAAAAAGTTTGTAAAATTCTAGTCTTACTTGAGCCAAATTTAACGGCTCATGTTCTTTTTGGTATAAGCCTCTAATCTCCGGAATACCAATTAAAGCTATGTTAACTTGCTCTAAATCCGGAAAACTGTTTTGAGTATGTTTACTAATGGATTTGCCTATAGATTGTTTTGGCAGAAGCGCCGTGTGTGCTAAAACTACATCTTCTACTGGCGATAAAAACTCAAAACCCATTATTTCTTTTTGCTTTTGGTGTTAGATTTTTTGTTTTCTAAAAGTGCTTTTACCTCATCTAAAGTTAGTTTAGAGGCATCTACATCTTTGTTAAGTTCTACCTTACTTCTTCCTTTTTTTATAACCGATCTGCCCCATCTTGCCTTTTCTATAACAATGCCTTCTTCGGGCCACTCTTTAATAAGTTTTTCGGCTTCTTTTTTTAATTTATCTTCTATCAGTTCTTTTATATCGTCTTCAGAAAGGTTATCAAAGTCATACTTTTTTCCAACATTAATAAACATGCCGTCCCATTTTATAAAGGGCCCGAACCTACCTTTTCCTTTGGTTACTTCTTTACCTTTATAATTGGCTATAGGCGCATCGGCTTTTTGTTTTTGCTTTATAAGTTCTATAGCCCTTTCTAAGGTAACATCAAAAACGCCCTCTCCCTTAGCCAGCGAAATAAATTGTTTGCCAAACCTTACGTATGGGCCATATCTACCAACATTTACGGCAACTTCTTGCCCTTCGTATTCTCCTAAAATTCTTGGTAGTTTAAATAAATCTAAAGCCTCCTCAAAAGTTAGTGTATCTATGGATTGATTTGGTAGAAGGCTGGCAAAAACAGGCTTTTCCTCATCTTCGGCTGTACCTAATTGTACCATAGGGCCAAACCTTCCTAAACGAACACTTACTTGTCTTCCTGTTTCCGGGTCTGTTCCTAATATACGCTCTCCGGATTCTCTTTCGGCATTTTCTTGAACGTCTTGAACTTGCGGATGAAAATCATTATAAAACTGCTTCATCATTTCTGTCCAATCTTGATCACCCGAAGCAATATCATCAAAACTCTGCTCTACTTTAGCTGTAAAATTATAGTCTAAAATATTCGAAAAATGATTCACTAAGAAATCATTTACAATCATACCTATATCGGTAGGAACCAGTTTACCTTTATCTGAGCCAACTGTCTCTGTAAGCGTTTTTTGTTTTACATCACTGTTAGTTAGTATAAGTTGAGTGTATTCTCTTTCGGTTCCTTCTACTGTTCCTCGTTGTACATACCCTCTATTTTGAATAGTAGATATTGTTGGCGCATAGGTTGACGGACGGCCAATACCTAACTCTTCTAACTTTTTAACTAAAGAGGCTTCTGTGTACCTGTAAGGTGGTCTGGTAAAACGTTCTGTTGCTGTAATGTAATTTTTAACAACCTGTTCTCCTACAGATAAAGCCGGAAGCATTCCTTCTTCTTCTTCTGTTTCTTCATCGGTTCCTTCTATATAAACCTTTAAAAACCCGTCAAACTTTAAAACTTCGCCATTGGCCGTAAACTTCTGGTTGTGCGTGTTTGCCCCAATAGTTACTTGCGTACGCTCTAATTTAGCATCGGTCATTTGCGATGCAATGGTACGTTTCCAGATTAACTCGTAAAGTCTTGCCTGGTCTCTATCTGCTGCAATGCTATGTTTAGAAATATCTGTTGGCCTGATGGCTTCGTGTGCTTCTTGAGCACTTTTATTTTTAGTTGCAAAATTTCGAGGCTTGCTGTATTCTTTACCAAACTCTTTTTCTATTTCGGTTTTAGCAGCATTAATTGCTTCTTGCGATAGGTTTACGCTATCGGTACGCATGTATGTTATTAATCCGGCTTCATACAAGCGCTGGGCTAACGACATGGTTTTGCTTACCGAAAAATATAATTTTCTGGATGCTTCTTGTTGTAATGTTGATGTAGTAAAAGGTGCTGCAGGTGATTTTTTTGCAGGTTTTGTGTCTAACGCTTCAACAGAAAAAACAGCTGATATGTTTTGCTCTAAAAACGCTTTAGCTTCCTCTTTAGAAGCAAATGTTTTATTAAGTTTTGCTTTAAACGATTTACCGTTCTCTGTACTAAATTCTGCAACAACTCTATACGAAGCTTCCGGTACAAATTCTTGAATTTCGCGTTCTCTTTCTACAATTAATCGTACGGCAACCGATTGAACTCTACCGGCAGACAAACCGGTTTTAATTTTTCTCCAAAGTACCGGAGACAGCTCGTACCCCACCAACCTGTCTAAAACCCTTCTGGCTTGTTGGGCATTAACCAAATTATAATCTATGCCTCTAGGGTTTTCTATAGCTTTCTGTATGGCATTTTTAGTAATAGAGTTAAAAACAATTCGCTTGGTTTTGTTCGGATCTAATTTTAAGGTTTCTGCTAAATGCCAGGCAATCGCCTCTCCTTCTCTATCTTCATCACTTGCCAACCAAACCGTATCGGCTTCTTTTGCAAGGTCCTTAAGCTTTTTTACAACTGCTTTTTTGTCTTTATCAACAATATATTTAGGCTTAAAGTCTTTTTCCACATCTACACCAAGCTCTTTGGCAGGCAAATCGGCAATGTGCCCAAAACTAGAAGCCACTTTGTAATCTTTCCCTAAGAACTTTTCTATTGTTTTTGCCTTTGCAGGCGACTCTACTATTACTAAATTCTTTGCCATCTAACTCTTTTTGTTGGTGCAAAAGTATGGTAAAAAAATTTATACCCTCTATAAAAAAGGTTGGCTAACTATGTATTGAAGTTTCTTTTATGTTATAATTAATTAAAACCTATAGCTTTTTTGTAAACGTTGTATAACGCAAGCATAGTAAAGAAAGATAGCAAACTTCCTAATCCGCATGTTACATAGGCTAATATTTGAACACATACGGCTATAACCATTATAAGACCAAATATTACTAACCATTTTTTGTTGCCAAGTTTAAAGCTAGATTTAATAATCTCAGATACACTTAACTCCGGATTGAAGGCAAAAATTACAGCAAACAAATAAATAGGCACCATTACATAAAATATAGGAAGCACACATAACAGTAAAGCTAATATAGAGATCCCTGCCGATGCAATAGACAACACGAAAAGTTTGCTTAAATAGGTAGATTTAAAATAGGTGAAGAATAGTTTTATATCTATAATTTCTCCATCATCGGCTGCTTTACAAATTTTTAAAAACCCTGCATTAAGCGCCATTGCTATAGCCTGAATAACAAAGATTACAGCTAAAGCCCAAATAAAAAATAAAATTAAAACTCCGGCACTAACAGCCTTAAAATCAAAGCTACTATCATAAACACTATCTCCGTAGCTCTCTAGTATACCCATAGATAACAACGGAAAATATAAAACTGCTATTAGAGGTAATACAAATAAAACTTGTAAAACCACCAGTAACAAACCGTAGGCAAAAACCTTTTTAAAAAGCTCGAAAGCATTATTAAACGTTTCGCCAAAATCTACATGTTTGTTTTCATTAATTCGTTCAAGAAGGCTGGTATAATTCATACTTTTTTTGTTAAAAATAAGAACTAAAGTTAAAACATCTAAATATGCTGTTAAAATAATGCTGACACTTTGTCATAACTCTGTATAAAATATTATCTTTGCAGTCTATTTTAACCTACGGGTTCTCAAACAACAACAATGGAGAAGATTATTGATGAAAACAAGCAAGGGCAATCGGTAGTTTTAGAGCAAAATGCTAAAAACACCCGAAAACTGTATTTAGAAAGCTATGGTTGCCAAATGAATTTTTCTGATAGCGAGATTGTAGCATCAATCTTAGCAAAAGAAGGTTTTAATACTACCCAAAATATTGAAGAGGCAGATTTAGTGCTTGTAAACACTTGCTCTATTAGAGATAAGGCAGAGCAAACTGTTAGAAAACGCTTAGAGCAATTTAATGCTGTAAAGAAAATAAACCCGGGTATGAAAGTGGGGGTTTTAGGTTGTATGGCAGAGCGTTTAAAAAGTAAGTTTTTAGAAGAAGAGAAAATTGTAGATATGGTTGTAGGCCCCGATGCCTACAAAGATCTTCCTAATTTGGTTAAAGAAGTAGACGAAGGCAGAAACGCTGTAAACGTAATTTTATCTAAAGAAGAAACTTACGGAGATATTGCTCCTGTAAGGCTTAATAGTAACGGTGTAACTGCATTTGTATCTATAACCAGAGGGTGCGATAATATGTGTACATTTTGCGTTGTACCCTTTACAAGAGGTAGAGAACGAAGCAGAGACCCGCAATCTATAATAGAAGAAGTTAATCAACTTTGGGAACAAGGCTATAAAGAAGTAACTCTTTTAGGACAAAATGTAGATAGCTATTTATGGTATGGTGGTGGCCTAAAAAAAGATTTTGATAAAGCTTCAGAAATACAAAAAGCTACTGCAGTAAATTTTGCCCAGCTTTTAGCAATGGTAGCAGAAGCACACCCAAAAATGAGGATTAGATTCTCTACATCTAACCCTCAAGACATGACGTTAGATGTGATTAAAACCATGGCTAAATACCCAAATATTTGCAAATATATTCACCTACCGGTGCAAAGTGGTAGCAACAGAATACTTAAAGCCATGAACCGTCTTCATACCCGCGAAGAATACATGGAGCTTATAGACAACATTAAAACCATTATGCCGGACTGCGCCATTTCGCAAGATATGATTGCCGGATTCCCAACAGAAACTGAGCAAGACCATCAAGATACCCTATCATTAATGGAGTACGTTAAGTACGATTTTGGTTTTATGTTTGCTTATTCTGAGCGCCCAGGTACACTGGCAGCCAGAAAAATGGAAGACGATGTGCCAAACGAAGTTAAGAAAAGAAGACTCACAGAAATTATAAATCTACAACAAAAACACAGCTTATACAGAAACCAGCAGCACGTTGGCAAAATAGAAGAAGTGTTAATAGAAGGAACTTCTAAAAAATCTGATGCCCACTGGATGGGTCGTAACAGCCAAAACACCGTAGTAGTTTTCCCTAAAGAAAACTACAAGGTTGGTCAGTTTGTTAATGTAAAAATTAACGATTGTACCTCGGCAACCCTCTTAGGAGAAGCCGTTGGCTTAAGCGATAACAATTAAAAAAAACCGTAACTATACAATGGAATCTGTACAAGCCATAAAACAACGATTTGGTATAATTGGTAACGACATAAAACTTAATCGTGCCATAGAAAAAGCCATGCAAGTGGCCCCTACAGATATTTCGGTTTTAGTTACCGGAGAAAGTGGTGTTGGTAAAGAGGCTATCCCAAAAATTATACATGCATTATCACACAGAAAGCACGGTAAATTTATTGCTGTAAACTGTGGTGCAATTCCTGAAGGAACAATTGACTCTGAACTATTCGGGCACGAAAAAGGTGCCTTTACTGGAGCAACCCAAACCCGAAGCGGATATTTTGAAGAAGCAGATGGCGGTACTATTTTTTTAGACGAGGTTGGAGAACTTCCACTCACAACGCAAGTACGTTTATTGCGTGTGTTAGAAAATGGAGAGTTTATAAAAGTAGGGTCTTCTAAGGTTCAAAAAACCAATGTTAGGATTGTTGCTGCTACCAATGTTAATATGTTTGAAGCAATAGAAAAAGGAAAATTTAGAGAAGACCTTTATTATAGATTGAGTACAGTAGAAATTCATCTTCCACCACTTCGTGAACGCAAAGACGATATACATTTATTGTTTAGAAAATTTGCTTCAGACTTTGCTCAAAAATACAAGATGCCAACCATTAGGTTAGAAGACGATGCGGTAGAACTATTACTTAAATACAGATGGAGTGGTAATATCCGTCAGTTACGAAATGTAGCCGAACAAATATCTGTTTTAGAGCAAAACCGAAGCATTTCGGCTGCTACTTTAGCCAGTTATTTACCCAATGCAACAACTAATTTACCGGCTGTAATAAACAAAGAAAAAAGAGAAAGTGATTTTAGTAACGAGCGAGAGATTCTATACAAAGTGCTTTTTGACATGAAAAGCGATTTAAACGATTTGAAAAAACTAACCCTCGAGCTCATTCAAAGCGGAAATAGCCAGCAAGTACGAGAAGAAAACCAAGGACTAATTCAAAAAATTTACGGTAAAGATTCTGTAAGTTTTGATAGTGCTCCCGTAGAAGAATCATATGAAGCGCTTCCGGTTATACCTCCACAAAAAAAACCGGAACCTACAGAAGACAAATACCATTTTGCCGAAGAAATAGAGGAAGAAGAAACCTTATCTTTACAAGACAAAGAGCTTGAGCTAATAAAAAAAGCATTGCAACGTAACAATGGTAAGCGCAAAGCTGCAGCAAAAGAACTGGGCATTTCTGAGCGTACTCTTTACCGTAAAATAAAACAATACGACCTATAATTAAATTTTGTAATTTTCTGCTTTACATGAAAAATATAAGCTTAACCAAATTTTGTGCAATCTTTTTACTTGTAATTGTTACCGGTTGCGGAGTTTACAATTTTACCGGTGGCGATGTAGGTAATGCAAAAACATTTCAGGTAAACTTTTTTCAGAACAATGCATCTATTATAGAGCCCGGTTTAGACAGAGATTTTACCATTGCACTACAAGATTTAATTTTAAATCAAACTAATTTAGATTTGGTAAGTGCTAACGGAGATTTACTTTACGAAGGAGAAATAACAGACTACCGTATTGCGCCTATGAGTGCAACCGCACAGCAAACAGCTGCACAAAACAGGTTAACCATTACCGTTAATGTTAGATTTTATAATAAAACCAAACCGGAAAACGACTTTGAAAAAAGATTTTCTTTCTTTTACGATTATCCGGCTACCCAACAAATACAACAAGTTAAATCGGCTGCCTATCAAGAAATTTTTGAACGCTTAACACAAGATATTTTTAACGAATCGTTAGCCAATTGGTAAATGAATGTTACTGCTTTTACATATTTGTTAGAACAACCTGAGAAAATAACCTTAGAACAGGTTAAACAACTGCAAGATATAATTGCAGAATATCCTTTTTTTCAGGCACCAAAAGCAGTCTATTTAAAAGGACTAAAAAATCTTGATAGTTTTAAATACAACGACACCTTAAAAAAAACAGCAGCTTACACTACAGACAGGCATATTCTATTTGAGTTTATTACCTCTAAAACTTTTGAGCAACACGAAATTGCCAAAACCATAAACAGTAAATGGTTAGATGTAAACAATATAGATGTTGTAGCCGAAGAAATTGTAGTAAAAAAACCAACCATTGTAGAAAATAAAGAACCCTTACCTACTGCCCCAGATGAGGCAGAGCATATTTTAGATCCCGAGCTCTTTACACCTAAAGACCCCCGAATGGCAGACTTTCTTGCCAACAGAAAAGAAGCCGAAAAACAATTAGAGTTAGGTAAGCCTCTTTCTTTTAACAAAGCAGAACTTCACTCGTTTTCAGAATGGTTAAAACTAACCAGCATAAAACCTATAGAGCGAGAAAATAATAAAACTACTGCTAAAACTGTTGAGAAAGAATCAACACCAACAAACTCAGATAAAGAACGAAAGTTTGAGTTAATAGATAAATTTATTGCACAAAACCCTAAAATAGTACCGTCAAAATCTAAACTATCATCTGTAAATTTAGCTGAGCAAGCTACAAAGCCCAAAAAAGAGATAATGACAGAGACTTTGGCAAGGGTTTATTTAGAGCAAAAAAAGTACGATGAGGCAATTCAGGCCTATAAAATTTTAAGTTTGAAATATCCGGAAAAAAGTGGTTTCTTTGCAGACCAAATTAGAGCGATAAAAAAATTACAACAAAATAATTAATACAAAAATGACTACTACATTTTATGTTTTTTTAGGTTTAATACTTTTTGTATCAGTACTTTTAATACTGGTAATTATGGTACAAAACCCTAAAGGTGGAGGTTTATCTTCTTCGTTCGGAGGTGGAGGAAACCAAATGATTGGTGGAGTGCAAAAAACCGGCGACTTCTTAGATAAAAGTACTTGGACTCTTGCTACCATTTTAATAGCATTAATATTACTTTCTAATATTGCTATTAAAGGTGGTTCGGAAGGATCAGATTCAAGACTTTTAGAAGGAGACGCAATAGAAACTACACAAGATACTGCTCCTATTCAAACCGGCACTACTACAGAAAAAGATAGTGCACAGTAAACCAAATAGGAATGCAATACACACAAAATGCCAGCTTGAAAATGACAAGCTGGCATTTTTGTTTTAAAAAATGGCAGTTAAACCGCATTGGCATAGTTTCTGCCTAAAAGCAACTGTTTTTAATAGTAATTAAAAGTAACCTAAAATTAAAAAACACAATACAAATGGCAAACGTGAATATTAAACCCTTAGCAGACCGAGTGCTTGTAGAGCCAATGGAAGCTGAGACTACTACCGCTTCTGGAATTATTATTCCTGACACTGCAAAAGAAAAACCACAAAAAGGAAAAGTTGTTGCCGTTGGTCCCGGTAAAAAAGATGAGCCTATTACCGTAAAAGTAGGTGATACTGTTTTATATGGTAAGTATGCCGGAACCGAATTAAAATTAGATGGCAAAGATTATTTAATGATGCGTGAAAGCGATATTCTAGCAATCATTTAATCTTTTCTTTAAAAAATAAAACTCACTAACAAAACACTTCCGTTACATCGGAAACTAAAAACCAAAAATTTAAAACAATGGCAAAAGACATAAAATTTGATATTGAAGCTCGCGATGGCCTTAAAAGAGGAGTAGACGCGTTAGCAAATGCTGTAAAAGTTACCTTAGGTCCAAAAGGTAGAAACGTTACTATAAGCAAATCATTTGGAGCGCCTCAAGTTACTAAAGACGGTGTGTCTGTAGCTAAAGAAATAGAACTAGAAGATGCACTAGAGAACATGGGAGCTCAAATGGTAAAAGAAGTAGCTTCTAAAACTAATGATCTTGCTGGAGACGGTACAACTACAGCTACTGTTTTAGCGCAAGCAATCGTTAAAGAAGGTTTAAAAAACGTTGCTGCCGGAGCAAACCCAATGGACCTTAAAAGAGGTATAGACAAAGCTGTAGAAGCTATTGTTGCTAACCTAGATAAACAAGCAACTCAGGTAGGAGACTCTACAGAGAAAATAAAACAAGTTGCATCTATTTCTGCTAACAATGATGATACTATTGGTGAGCTTATTGCTCAGGCGTTTGAAAAAGTTGGCAAAGAAGGAGTTATTACTGTTGAAGAGGCTAAAGGTACAGACACTTATGTAGATGTTGTAGAAGGTATGCAATTTGACAGAGGATACCTTTCTCCTTACTTTGTAACAGATGCCGATAAAATGACTGCAGAGTTAGATAACCCTTACATCTTATTATTCGATAAGAAAATATCTAACTTACAAGAAATTCTTCCGGTTTTAGAGCCTGTTGCACAATCTGGAAGACCTCTTTTAATTGTTGCTGAAGATGTAGAAGGCCAAGCGCTTGCTACACTAGTAGTTAACAAATTAAGAGGTGGTTTAAAAATTGCTGCTGTTAAAGCTCCAGGATTTGGAGACAGACGTAAAGCAATGTTAGAAGACATCGCTATTTTAACAGGTGGTACTGTAATTTCTGAAGAAAGAGGATTCTCTTTAGAAAATGTAACTTTAGATATGCTTGGTACTGCCGAGACTGTTACAATAGACAAAGACAACACCACTATTGTTAACGGTAAAGGCGATCCTGAAAATATTAAAGCTCGTGTAAACCAAATAAAAGCTCAAATAGAGACTACTACATCAGACTACGATAAAGAAAAACTACAAGAGCGCTTAGCTAAACTAGCAGGTGGTGTAGCTGTACTTTATGTTGGTGCTGCATCTGAAGTAGAAATGAAAGAGAAAAAAGATCGTGTAGATGATGCATTACACGCAACTCGTGCAGCTGTAGAAGAAGGTATTGTAGCTGGTGGTGGTGTTGCTTTGGTTAGAGCTAAAAAAGCATTAGATGGCTTAAAAGCTACAAACCAAGACGAAGCTACCGGAATTAACATAGTAGCTAGAGCTATTGAGTCTCCATTAAGAACAATTGTAGAAAATGCCGGAGGCGAAGGAAGCGTAGTAGTAGCTAAAGTTATGGAAGGAAAAGACGACTTTGGTTATGATGCTAAAGCAGACGAGTATGTAAATATGCTTAAAGCTGGTATTATAGATCCTAAGAAAGTAACAAGAGTTGCATTAGAAAATGCTGCTTCTGTTGCCGGAATGATCTTAACAACCGAGTGTGCTTTAGTAGATATTAAAGAAGAAAACCCAATGCCTCCAATGGGTGGCGGAGGAATGCCTGGTATGATGTAATATGCATTCCTTATAAAACCAAAAAAGTCCGCAACAATGTTGCGGACTTTTTTTATTAAATAATAAAGTTAACTTAATAACATTGCTATCGCCATAACAAGCATAACAGTATTTTCTATAAAAGTTGCTTTGGTCATGGGTAGCTTTAAAGCTGTACCAAGGCAAGCGCACTGTATAGACTGCTTGTTTAATAACACTCTGGTAACACCAATAGTTGTTAATCCTAAAATAACAATGGTTACCCACAGTGCAATATCAATATTAAAGCGCATTAAAAACATTAGTCCTAAGGCAAGCTCTATAAACGGATAAATCCAGCCGTAAACAGGTAGCACTTTTGCCAACGGATCGTACATAGAAAAAGTGGGCGGAAAACCTTTTAAGTCTAAAAACTTAAAAAAACTAAATACTATATAAAACAGCCCCATAAAATCTAACATAAAACCCTGAATATCCCATGGTTTTATATTTAGTAAAACAGAACTTACCGTAAGGTAAAAGAAAATTAAAAATAGTGGGTAAAGCTGTTTCCAGATAGATTTTTCCGGCTCTTGTACCGTATTAAAAACATTGGTTTCTTTTTTAGTAATAGAATACTTTTTAGGTAAAGCTTTTTGGAGTGTTTGCAAATCAACTTTTTTATTAAATGTAATTGTTGCTTGGTTTGCATCTAAATCTACATTTACTTGTGCTATCTCTTCTAAGCGTTCTAATGCATCTGTAACGGTTTCAACGCAACCGTTGCAAGTCATTCCGGTTATTGTATATGTCTGTTTCATTTATACCACATTATTTATTTGTAATACTTATTTATAACAAATTTAACTAAGCATAAAGGTTTTAGCTAAACTTTAAGTTAGTATTTTTGAGGCAAACTTTTTAGCTGTGAATTTAAGAGAATTAAAACCAAAAGTTGTAGAAATATTAAATGATAAAACGCTAACCATAAATGAGCGTTTAACTAAGGTATGCCAACTACTTCAGGAAAATGTATCGTATTATGATTGGGTTGGTTTTTATTTTAAAAACGGCACTAAAAACGAACTCAAACTCAGAGCATTTGCCGGTGAGCCTACAGAGCATACAATTATACCTTTTGGCAAAGGCATTTGTGGTCAGGTAGCAGTATCTAATAAAAATTTTGTTGTTCCGGATGTTTCTGCTCAAGATAATTATATAGCATGTAGCATTCATGTAAAGGCAGAAATTGTAATCCCGCTTTTTGTGAACGGAGAAAACATTGGTCAGATAGATATAGATTCTCACACACCAGATCCGTTTACAAAAGAAGACGAATATTTTCTTGAATTTGTTAACAGCGAAGTGGCTAAAATTCTGTAAAAAAATTAATTTTTAATAGCTTATTTAGAGTTGCTTTTAGGCAAAAAAATTACTTTTGCAGCATAATAAACAACACACTAAATGAGCACTACAAAAAAAGCCCAAGCCGCTTTAATTTCTGTTTTTAATAAAGATGGCTTAGAACCAATCGTACAGAAACTTCACGAGTTAAACGTTACAATTTATTCTACCGGAGGAACCGAAAAATTTATTCGAGATTTAGGAATCCCGGTTATTGCCGTAGAAGATTTAACCGGCTACCCTTCTATTTTAGGAGGCAGAGTAAAAACTTTACACCCAAAAGTTTTTGGTGGAATTTTAAACAGACGTGATTTTGAGCAAGATAAAACCGAAATCGAATCGTATCAGATTCCGTCTATAGACATTGTTATTGTAGACCTCTACCCTTTTGAGAAGACTGTTGAAAGTGGCGCATCTGAAGCAGAAATAATAGAGAAAATTGATATTGGAGGAATATCATTAATAAGAGCTGCAGCTAAAAATTTTAAGGACGTGGTATGCATTGCTTCGGTTAATGATTACAGTGATTTTTTATCAATTTTAAATACATCAGGAGCTTCAACAACCTTAGAGCAGCGCAAGCATTTTGCTACCAATGCATTTAATATTTCATCGCATTACGACACGGCTATTTTTAACTACTTTAACCAACACAATCAACCTGTATTAAAAATTAGTGAACCTAATGGCAAAGCTCTTAGATACGGAGAGAATCCGCATCAAAAAGGTTTCTTTTTTGGAGATTTAGACGCCATGTTTACTAAGCTACACGGCAAAGAGTTATCATACAATAACCTATTAGATGTAGATGCAGCCGTAAATTTAATGTTAGAATTTAAAGACGATGAACCTACATTTGCCATTTTAAAGCATAACAATGCCTGTGGTGTTGCTACCAGAAAAACAATAAAAGAAGCTTATTTAGCTGCACTTGCAGGCGATCCTGTTTCTGCTTTTGGCGGAATTTTAATTGCTAACAAAAGTATTGATGCCGAAACGGCCAATGAAATACATAAGTTATTTTGCGAAGTTGTAATTGCTCCCGATTTTAGTGAAGAAGCACTTGCAACGCTTCAACAGAAAAAAAACAGAATTATTTTAAAACAAAAAGATATAGCACTACCAAAAACTACTGTTAGAACTTGTTTAAATGGAGTTTTAGTTCAAGATAAAGACACTAAAACAGATGGCGAAGCAGATTTACAATTTGTAACAAAACAAAAACCTAACAGTAATGAGATAGCCGATTTATTATTTGCATCTAAAATATGTAAGCACACAAAATCTAACACCATAGTACTGGCAAAAAACAAGCAACTTTGCGCAAGTGGTACAGGCCAGACCAGCAGAGTAGATGCGCTTAAACAAGCCATTGAAAAAGCTAAAAGTTTTGATTTTAATTTAGATGGTGCTGTAATGGCAAGCGATGCATTTTTTCCGTTTCCGGATTGTGTTGAAATTGCACATAAAGCAGGCATTAAAGCTGTAATACAGCCCGGAGGTTCTATTAAAGATCAACTAAGTATAGATTATTGCGATAACAATAACTTAAGTATGGTGTTTACTGGTACGCGTCATTTTAAACATTAATTTTGTTACATTTGTTGAATTCGTTAAATTACTAAAACTTTAACACCTAATTGCGCATGGGATTTTTTGACTTCTTAACCGAAGAGATTGCTATAGACCTTGGTACGGCAAACACACTTATTATTCATAACGACAAGGTTGTGGTAGATAGCCCTTCTATTGTAGCAAGAGATCGTACTACCGGTAAAGTTATTGCTGTGGGTAGAGATGCTGCCATGATGCAGGGTAAAACACACGAAAACATTAAAACCATAAGACCGCTTAAAGATGGTGTTATTGCCGACTTTGATGCATCGGAGAAAATGATAAACATGTTTATTAAAAACATTCCGGCATTAAAGAAAAAATGGTTTCCGCCATCGTTACGAATGGTAGTGTGTATTCCTTCAGGTATTACAGAAGTTGAAATGCGCGCCGTTAGAGAATCTGCAGAGCGTGTTAATGGTAAAGAAGTTTACTTAATACATGAACCCATGGCTGCTGCTATTGGAATTGGTTTAGATATTATGCAGCCCAAAGGAAATATGATTGTTGATATTGGTGGTGGAACCACAGAAATTGCAGTAATAGCATTAGGTGGTATAGTTTGCGATAAATCGGTTAAAATTGCAGGAGATGTTTTCACGAACGATATTATTTATTACATGCGCACACAACACAACCTATATGTTGGTGAAAGCACTGCAGAAAACATAAAAATTACCATAGGAGCTGCCACCGAAGATTTAGAGTCTCCACCAGATGACATGTCGGTTCAAGGTAGAGACTTACTTACCGGTAAACCAAAACAAGTACAAATTTCGTATAGAGAAATAGCAAAGGCATTAGACAAGTCTATTTTAAGAGTTGAAGATGCTGTAATGGAAACGCTTTCACAAACTCCTCCGGAGTTAGCTGCAGATATTTATAATACCGGTATTTATTTAGCCGGTGGAGGCTCTATGCTTAGAGGATTAGATAAGCGTTTATCTCAAAAAACAGATTTACCGGTTTACATTGCCGAAGATCCGCTTAGATCTGTTGTACGAGGCACAGGAATTTCGTTAAAAAATTTAGAGCGCTATAAAAGCATCTTGATAAAGTAAAAAAAGGTGAATGCAACAAATAATAAACTTTTTAATACGGAATAAGAACCTACTTCTTTATCTGTTTTTGCTGTTTATTTCGTTGCTATTTACCATACAATCCCGTTCGTACCATCAATCTAAATTTATAAACTCTGCCAATTGGCTTTCGGGTGGTATTTATAGTACAGTTGCCAATATAAAGTCGTATTTTAATTTAAAGCAAGAAAATCAAAAACTGGTTAAAGAAAACCAACGTCTTAGGTTTTTGCTTTTTAATAAAACAGACTCTGTAGTTCCTTACCAAGATATAGATAGTGCTTTTTACGCTAAACCCTTTGTGATTGTTTCCGGTAAAGTTTTAAAAAACAGTTTTTCTAAACCCAACAACTACATTACCATAAACAAGGGTAGTAAACATGGCATTACACAAGACATGGGAGTTATTAGCCCTAACGGGATTGTGGGGATAATAGAAAATACTTCGGTTAATTTTGCCACAGCACAAACCATTTTAAATACACGGTCAAAAATTAATGCTAAAATTAAAAACACCAACCATTTTGGTACGTTAATTTGGGACACTAAAAATCCTTACACGGTACAGTTAATAGATATTCCAAGATTAGCAGAACTTAAAATTGGAGATACGATTACAACCGGGGGTATGTCGTTTATATTTCCAGAAGGAATTCCTATTGGTGTAATAGAAAACTATGCGCTTACAGAAGCTAAAAATTATTACACTATAAATGTCAAGTTGTTTAACGATATGACTCGCTTGGACAATATATATATTATAAAAAACACCCAGAAAAAAGAAGCCGATTCTTTACAACAGCTTTTACCTGATGAATAGTACATTAATTAAAAATAGTGTTCGGTTTGTGGCTTTAGTTCTGCTTCAGGTGGTGGTTCTAAACAATATAAATTTTTTAGGCTACATTAACCCATATTTATACATTCTGTTTATATTTTTCTACCCGTTAAAACCCAATCGAGGTTTATTTTTATTAGCTGCTTTTTTATTAGGATTAACTATAGATTTTTTTACAGATAGCGGTGGTATAAATGCAGCTGCATCGGTTACTGCTGCCTACATAAGACCTGTTATTTTACGCTTTGCTTTTGGCATAAGTTATGAATTGCAAGGCGTGAAACTTCAAAATGTATCTCCAATTCAGCGTTTTACATACTTATCATTACTAATTTTAGCACATCATTTTATTCTTTTCTCATTAGATTTTTTTAGCTTTACACACATACTTTCTATTGTTAAGAGAACCTTGTTCTCCGGAGGGTTTACCTTGGTATTGTGTTTAATTGTAATTCCGCTATTTAGCCCAAGAAAATAATGAGAAAATTACTGCTCACTTCTATAATTATTATAATTGGGATAGTGTATATAGGGCGTTTATCGTATTTACAACTGTTTAACTTTTCGCCTAAAAACATTACTTCAGATACCGCTATTAAAGCTGTTTACGATTACCCGGATAGAGGATATATTTACGACCGAAATGGTAAGTTATTAGTAGCCAACCAACCTGCATACGATGTAATGGTTATTCCCAGAGAAGTAAAACCGTTAGACACTTTAGAGTTTTGTAATTTACTGAATATTACCAAACAAGATTTTATAGAGAAATTAAATAAAGCATTTACATATTCTCCCAGATTGCCTTCTGTTTTTGTTGCCCAATTATCTAAAGAAGAATATGCTGCTTTACAAGAAAAAATGCGCAAGTATAAAGGTTTTTATATACAAAAGCGTTCCTTAAGACACTACCTAACAAAACACGGAGCTAATGTGTTGGGTTATATTAGCGAAGTAAATGAAAGAGATTTAAAAGAAGACAGCTACTACTCTTTAGGAGAACTAAAAGGACGATATGGAGTTGAGCTTACTTACGAAGAAATATTAAGAGGAAGAAAAGGCGTAAAATTTATTCAAAAAGATCGTTTTAACAGAGATATTGGTCCGTACAAAAACGGAATTTACGATACGCTTCCTGAGCAGGGAAAAGACATTTACATTACTATTGATGCCGATTTGCAAGCTTATGGCGAAAAGTTAATGGTTAATAAACGAGGTGGTATTGTTGCTATAGAACCAAAATCCGGAGAAATTTTAGCCTTAGTAACAGCCCCAAGTTATGACCCCTCTTTACTTGTTGGAAGACAACGTTCTAAAAATTACACCAAATTATACTACGATTCTATAGCAAAACCAACGTTTGACAGAGGCTTGCTTGCTATGTATCCTCCGGGTTCTCCGTTTAAAGCCCTTGTAGCTTTAGCAGGACTGGAAGAAGGTGTTATTACCCCAAAAACTGCATTTACCTGTTATAACGGATTTCGGTATGGTAGAGGCCCTAATGCGTTTATGGGATGCCATTGTGGTGGTGGAGTAAGACGTCTAAACAATGGACTTTACAAATCATGTAATACTTATTTTGCAAACACTTACAAACGCATTATAGAAAAATATCCATCATCTTATGAGGGTTTAACTGTTTGGGAAAAACACATGAAAAGTTTTGGGTTAGGAAATTTTTTAGGAAATGATTTATCTACCGGGCAAAAAGGCAGAATTCCAGACGCTGACTATTATAACAGAAGTTACGGAAAAAACAGGTGGTTTGCCTCTACAACAATATCAAATTCTATAGGGCAAGGTGAAGTATTAACAACCCCTATACAATTGGCTAACATGACAGCTGCTATTGCTAACAGAGGTTACTATTACACTCCACATATAATAAAAAATATTAAAGGTGAAAAAATCCCTGAAAAATTTACTCGTCCTAATTATACCTCTATTAGTTCTGAGCATTTTAATCCGGTAATTCAAGGAATGTTTGATGTGTATAATTATGGTACAGCACAGTGGATACAGATTCCCGGTATTAACATTGCCGGAAAAACCGGAACTGCAGAAAACTTTACTAAAATAGACGGTAAAAGAGTGCAACTAACAGACCATTCTATCTTTGTGGCTTTTGCCCCCATAGAAGACCCTAAGATTGCCATAGCAGTATTTGTAGAAAATGGTTACTGGGGAAGCCGTTGGGCCGGTAAAATTGCAGGATTAATGATTGAAAAATATTTGAAAGGCTCTATTACCAGAACCGATTTAGAAGATTTTTTGCTTAACGGAAGTCTTGAAGAAGAATATGCAAAACCATACAGTGGTAAACCTTTTACTATAAATGAGTAATAGCATTGTACAACGTATAGATTGGTTAACAGTTTTACTTTATCTCTTATTAGTAGGTATAGGCTGGATAAATATTTACTCAAGTACCCTTACAAACGATAACCTACCTTTATTAAACTTAACTACACTATACGGAAAGCAATTGTTTTTTATAGGCACAAGCTTGGTGCTTATAGTGTTTATTTTAGCAATAGAAGCAAAATTTTTTGAACGTTTTTCTAGCGTGATTTACTTACTCTCTTTAGTCTCACTGCTTGGTTTATTTGTGCTAGGAAAAAATGTTAACGGAGCTACCTCTTGGTATGCAATTGGCAACATGACATTACAGCCTTCTGAATTTGCTAAAGCTGCAACTGCATTAGCTGTTGCTAAATATTTAAGTGATATTCAGACCAATATAAAAATAGTAAGACACCAGCTATACGCTTTTTTAATAATATTAGCTCCTGCCCTGTTAATTATACCACAACCCGATCCTGGGAGCGCCTTAGTATATACAGCATTCTTTTTTGTACTGTATAGAGAAGGCTTACCTTTATTTTATTTATTAATAGGATTTATAGCTGTTTTATTGTTTGCTTGTACCCTAATTTTCGGTCCTATTGCTGTATCTATAGTTTGTTTCCTTTTAACCATTTTTGCCTTTGTTTTTTTTAAAAAAAATCAATTAAAAATTGGTGTTCTACCTATTATAGGATCTCTAATTATAGCTATTAGTTTTGCTTTTTCTGTTCAGTTTATTTTTGATCATGTTTTTGAACAACGCCACAGAGACAGGTTTAATCTTTGGTTAAGACTTGAAAAAGATCCCGAAAAATTAGAGCAGATTAAAAAAACCATTGGATACAACACCTATCAATCTGAAGAAGCTATCGGGTCTGGAGGCTTTTGGGGGAAAGGTTTTTTACAAGGCACCAGAACCAAAGGAGATTTTGTGCCTGAACAACACACCGATTATATTTTTAGCACCGTAGGAGAAGAATGGGGATTTGTTGGCAGCACTATAGTAGTAATTTTATTTGTTGTCTTGCTACTAAGACTTATTGTTTTGGCAGAACGCCAAAAGTCTAATTTCAGCCGAATTTACGGTTATGGGGTTGTTTCGGTTTTATTTTTTCATTTTGCTATTAATATTGGAATGGTAATAGGGCTTTTGCCAACAATTGGTATTCCACTTCCGTTTTTTAGTTATGGTGGCTCCGGCTTATGGGGCTTTACCATTTTACTTTTTATTTTCTTAAAATTAGACGCCAATAGAATTCACCAATGGATATAAAAAAAGCTCTGAGAAAACCCAGAGCTTATAATCTTGTAAATTAATTTGTTTAGTTTTTTACGCTTAATGCATTTTTGCGTCGTATGTTATTTAATTGTAGGTCTTCCAGAACATTTATAGCTTCTTCTATATAAACATCTTTAGACAAACTTTCGTACCAACGCTCACGCTTTTCTTTTAACGTTTCGTCTTTTTCCATCAACTCAATTTCATACGGAAGCGGAGAAAATTTTAAATTATTTTGATAGTTGGCCTGCTTTTTAAAGTAATCTGCCTTACGCTCATCTCTTCTTAATTCTTTAGAATATTCTACAAAATTAAGCGAATACTCTTTTACTTCACGTTGCTCTTTAACCCATCTTGCGTTTTCATCTATTATTTTAATATATGGGTTTTGAGCCATTCTGGCTGCACTTTTCTCTATAGTTTCTTCGTAATCTATATACCCATCCCAAGGCTTATATGGTGCAGGTTCTATTTTATCCCAAGGAAGTGGGTTTTCTTCATCACGCTCTCCTATATCTATGTAGCTGTAACGATCCGGAACAACCACATCGCTTTTTACTCCTTCCAATTGAGTTGACCCTCCGTTAATTCTGTAAAACTTTTGGGTTGTAAGTTTTAAAGCGCCAACATCACCAAATTCACTTCCTTTTATAAATTGATTCAGGTCTAATACATTCTGAACGGTTCCTTTACCAAAGGTTTGCTTACTACCTATAATAACGGCTCTTTTATAATCTTGCATTGCAGCTGCTAAAATTTCTGAAGCAGATGCAGAAAGTTCGTTAACTAAAATTACAAGAGGTCCGTCCCATTGTACACGCTTATCTCTATCTTTTAAAATTTCTTTTCTTTTTCCGGTAGATTTAACCTGAACTATTGGCCCTTCTTTAATAAATAAACCGGCCATATCTACAACAGTTCTTAATGATCCTCCTCCGTTATTTCTTAAGTCTAAAACAAGTCCTTGCATGCCTTGCTCTTTTAAACGCTCAATCTCTTTTGCTACATCAGAAGCTGCATTACGACTATTGTAATCATTAAAATCTACATAAAATTTGGGTAAGTTAATTACACCAAACTTACGTTGATTTTTTTCAACTAAAACAGTTTTAGAGTATGATTCTTCTAACTCTACCACGCCTCTGGTTACACTTACTTCTTCTATAGTACCATCTACACGTCTTACTGTTAATCTAACCTCTGTGCCTTCAGGACCTTTAATATATTTTATAGCATCGTCCAGACGCATTCCGGTTAGGTCTTTTGGTTTTCCGTCTCCTTCTGCCGCTTTTAAAATTTCATCACCAACCTCTATAGATTTATCTCTCCAAACCGGTCCTCCGGAGATTACCTCAATAACCATTATCCTACCTTGCTTTTTTTGTAATCTGGCACCAATACCTTGGTATTTACCAGACATGCTTACATCAAAACGGTCTTTATCTTCTGGAGCAAAGTAAAAGGTATGCGGATCAAACTCATCTACAATGTTATTAATATACTGTACAAACCAATCTTTGCGTTCTAACTCATCCATAAACTCAAAAAACTCATCCATTGTAGCACGAGTAGTCTCGCGAGCTTCCTTTTCTATTTCGGCAACTGCCTTCATAGTGTATGAAGGGTCTTTTTCTTTTTTCTTTTCTTCATCTTTTAACCTTATATAAAAGTCGTTCAGCGTAGCGTATTTTAATTGTTTACGCCACTTGTCTAAAAGTTCTCTTTTTGTTTCGGCAAAAGGTTGATTTTCGTAGTCTACATTAATGGTTTCATCCTTTGTAAAATCAAAAGGCTCATCAAGCACTTTTTTATACATGTTTTTAGCCTCATCCATTCTTTGCATTAGCCTATTGTAAACTATGTTAAAAAAGGTAATGTCTGTTTCTTTTAGCTGGTCGTCTATTTTGTGTTTGTATTTTTCAAACTCTTTAATATCTGACGCTAAAAAATAACGCTTAAATGGATCTATACTATTTATAAAATCTTCGAAAACATTTTCAGAGAATTTGTCATCAAAATCTTTGGGGTTGTAGTGTCCTTTTTCAAGCACATAAGAAATTAAATCTATTAATAGCTTGTCTTTATCAGGATTCTCAAACGTTTTGTTTGTAAAGCTGCATGAAGCTGCAGAGACAATAAATGCTATTAACAAATAGGCTATGTTTCTCTTTACCATGGTACGTGTTTTTTAAATCGCTCTAATTTAGTGAAAAAACCATGCCATTACTTACATGGTGCTACTAATTTTTTGTTAAACGACAACATGAGTACTAACGCTCAAAATACGTATTTTAGCATACAAAATTTAAAAAAATGGAATCTAAGCCCCTAATACTTGTTACAAATGATGATGGTATAACCGCTCCCGGGTTACGCACTTTAATTCAAGTAATGAAAGAAATTGGTGATATTGTTGTGGTTGCTCCAGATAGCCCGCAATCCGGCATGGGGCACGCCATTACAGTAAACGACACTCTTTATTTAAGTAAGGTTAGTGTAGAAAAAAATGCTACACATCAAGAATATAGTTGTAGCGGAACTCCTGCAGATTGTGTTAAGTTGGCAGTGAATGAAATTTTACACAGAAAACCCGATTTGTGTGTTAGTGGCATTAATCACGGCTCTAATTCTTCTATAAATGTTATTTATTCGGGCACTATGAGTGCTGCTGTAGAAGCCGGTGTAGAAGGTATTCCTGCCATTGGGTTCTCGTTATGTAACTATAATTGGAATGCAGATTTTAACGCTGTTAAAGAACATGTAAAGAAAATTACTCTAGAAGCATTAAAACATGGTATGCCCAAAGATGTTGTGCTAAATGTAAATTTCCCGAACTTACCTAAAGAGAAAATAAAAGGGATAAAAGTATGCCGACAAGCAAAAGCGCATTGGGAAGAAGAGTTTGATAAAAGGGTAAGCCCCATGGGCCGTGAGTATTACTGGCTTACCGGAACATTTGTAAACGAAGACAGAGGGCAAGATACAGATGAGTGGGCTTTGGCTAACGGATATGTTTCTGTAGTTCCTGTTCAGTTTGATTTAACTGCTCATCATGCAATTCAAGATATAAACACTTGGGATATATAAATGATTAAAAAAGAAATTGTTATTGGCTTTTTAGTAGGTATTATTTGCAATACTTTAGGTATGCTATTATACATATTACTATTTTCTAAACTTAGTATTAAAACCACTTTACTATTAGCCAAAGAAGATGGGCATTTAGGCAGCATTATTGCTCTTGGGGCTTTATTAAATTTAGCTGCTTTTTTCTTGTTTTTAAAAATTAACAGAGAATATAGAGCAAGAGGTGTTTTAATTGCAACTTTTTTAGCAGCTTTAACTATTGTAGTGTTTAAATTAATATAGCATGAAGTACTATATTATTGCCGGAGAGGCTTCGGGAGATCTCCACGGGGCAAACTTAATGAAAGCTCTTTTAAAGCAAGATCCTAACGCAGAATTTAGGTTTTGGGGGGGTAATTTAATGCACGCTGTTGGTGGCACTCTCGCTAAACACTACAAAGATTTAGCCTTTATGGGGTTTGTAGAAGTGCTACTAAATATAAAAACCATTCTGTCTAACATTCGGTTTTGCAAAGAAGATATTACAACTTTTAATCCTGATGTAATTATTTTTATTGATTATCCGGGGTTTAACTTACGCATAGCAAAATGGGCGCATGCAAAAGGCTTTAAAACACATTATTATATTTCTCCACAAATTTGGGCTTGGAAAGAAGGAAGAATAAAAGATATTAGAAAAAGTATAGATGCAATGTATGTTATTCTTCCGTTTGAGAAAACATATTACGAGCAAAAACATAATTTTCCTGTTCATTTTGTTGGACATCCGTTATTAGATGCTATTGCCAATAGAGCTCAGGTTAATCCTGAAGACTTTTCAAAAAAACATGGTTTAATACCAAACAAACCTGTAATTGCTTTATTACCGGGAAGCAGAAAACAAGAAATAAAGAAAATGCTTTCTGTTATGCTTTCGGTTGTACAATTTTTTCCTGATTACCAGTTTGTTATTGCAGGAGCACCCGGTATAGATGAAGAGTTTTACAATCCGTTTTTAACTAACAAAAACGTAAAATTATTATCTAACAAAACATACGATTTACTTAGCATTGCTACTGCAGCGCTGGTTACTAGCGGAACAGCAACTTTAGAAACTGCCTTATTTAAAGTACCGGAAGTTGTTTGTTATAAAGGTAATTGGATTTCGTACCAGATAGCAAAACACGTAATTACACTTAAATACATCTCTTTAGTGAATTTAATAATGGATAAAGAGGTAGTAACAGAACTAATTCAGCATGAATTAAACACTAAAAACTTAAAAAGAGAGTTAAGTAAAATATTAGATCCTTCTCACAGAGAAAATGTGTTTATTAACTATTTTGAATTAGAAAATAAATTAGGAGGAAAAGGAGCCAGTAATAAAGTTGCTAAACTAGTTTATGAAGCAATATCTAAATAAACGTTATTACCCAAACATAAATACCGTATTACTATTTTTAGCCTATGCTTTAACTCTTAGTGTTTTAGCTTCTTGCGGAGCTTCAAAAAAGAAGAAAACACATAAAAAAAAGCATACCGTTACAGTAAGCGCTACAGAAAAAGATACTACAAATGTAATAACAGATAATCCCGAAAATTATACTACAAGTGCTCCATCTGATACAATTGAAGCTATTGTTTCTACCGCTTTATCTTATGCCGGAACACGCTATAAATTTGGAGGTACAACCAGAAAAGGCATGGACTGCTCCGGATTAATTTATGTTGCTTTTAAAGAACACAACCACCCGCTACCCCGAACCTCTGGAGCTATGGCTACACAAGGAACTTTAATTAATAAAAATGAAATTAGGGTTGGCGATTTACTTTTTTTTAAAACCAATAAAAAAAGAAATCGTATTAATCATGTTGGTTTGGTTGTAAAAGTCACAAATGGCAATGTGCAGTTTATTCATGCAACAACCTCTAGGGGTGTGCTTGTATCTTCACTCTCTGAAGGCTACTGGAATTATGCTTTTGTAGCAGCAAGACGTATTTTAGAATAATATTTTTACTATATTTTAAGTGTGAAAACACTTAACTTCCCGTTATTTAAACTCCTGATATCGCTTATAATTGGTATTCTACTTGGGTATTATTTAAATATAGCGTTAACAACTGCTTTTTTATTACTCTTAGTTTTTATTGTCTGTATTGTTGTTACAATTTTTGTTTTTAAGAGTGCTAATCGTGTTTTAGGCACTACACTTATTCTGTTGCTTTGCTTCTCTGCAGGTATTCTATCGCAAAGTATAAACAACCCTAAAAATTCAGAAAATCATTATTCTAAATATATAACCCAACAACCAAATACACTTTATTTAAAAATTAAAAAAATTGAAAAACCTACCATTTATCATCACAAATACTTAGCATCTGTATTAAAAGTAAACAATACTCTTACCTCTGGTACTGTTTTATTGCTTGCAGAAAAAGATAGTACTTTAAAAAACTTTAGTGTAGACCAAGAAATTGTAACAATTAATAGGCTACATACAATTAACAGTCCTTTAAATCCGCATCAATTTAACTACAAAAACTATTTAGCAAAGCAGCACATTTATCATCAGCTTTATGCACACCCTAAATCAATATTCTTATTAAAAAATTCTAAAACAACCATTTTTGGTTTGGCGCATAGCTTTAGGGAAAACATTATAAAATCTTTACAAAAAAATGGTTTTAAAAAACAAGAATTAGCAATTATTAAAGCGCTTTTACTTGGGCAAAGAGAAGACATATCTAAAGAAACCTATAACAACTATAAAAATGCAGGAGCACTACATATTTTGGCAGTTTCGGGATTACATATTGGTGTTATTTTGTTGCTGCTTAATTATTGTTTTAGTTTTCTTTTACGTTTTAAAAACGGAAGGGTTTTACGATTAATAATTGTAGTGCTCCTACTTTGGGCTTTTGCATTTATTGCAGGATTGTCTGCCTCGGTGATTAGGGCCGTAACCATGTTTTCTTTTATTGCTTACGCCTTTTATTTAAAAAGACAAACAAACATGTATAATGTGTTGGCGCTTTCTATGTTCTTTTTATTATTAGGAAAACCTATGCTTCTTTTTAATGTCGGGTTTCAATTAAGCTATGCAGCAGTATTTGCCATTATAACAATTCATCCCTTTTTGCTTAAACTTTGGTATCCGTCTAATTGGTTTTTAAAACGCTTTTGGGATGTAATGGGAGTTTCTATTGCGGCTCAAATTGGCGTATTACCCATAAGTTTATACTACTTTCATCAATTTCCCGGATTATTTTTCTTGAGTAATTTAATGCTTGTCCCTTTTTTAGGAATCATATTAGGATTTGGTATCATAATTATCTTTTTAGGAGCAATTAATTTACTGCCCGCCTTTTTAGCCAATACTTATTTACAAATTATTAAGGTAATGAATAACATTGTTGCTTGGATTGGCGATAAAGAAGATTTTGTTGTAAAACATATTTTCTTTAACGAGGTTTTAATGTTTTTACTGTTTTTAGTATTGTTAATGTTCTTTACTTGGGTTTCTACTAAAAAGTGGCGTTACGGTATATTATTTTTTGTTTCAATTATTTTAGTACAAGCTACTTATATTTATACAAACTATTATACCTCTCAAGAAAACAGTATTATAGTTTTTCATGAAAATAAAACTAGTGTTATAGCACAACAAATCGGACAAAAATTAACAGTATTTGCTAATCCTGAAAACCCAAATTACAACCATAATCCTATTGTAAATTTTACTACAGCCAAAAACATAAAAGAGGTGAGCTTTAATAACCCCAAGTTAGCTTACTTTAAAGACAATAAAACTATTTTAGTGATAGATAGTCTTGGTATTTATAATCTTAAAAACGTAAAGCCCAACATTGTTGTTTTAACGTTTTCACCTAAAATTCATCTTGATAGGCTAATACAAAAACTCCAACCGGAGCTTATTATAGCAGATGGTAGTAATTATAAAAGTTTTGTAAAGCGTTGGGAAGAAACGTGTATAAAACAAAAACTCCCTTTTTACTATACGGGTAAAAAGGGAGCTTATATAATACGCTAAACTTTTTTAGTGAATTCCGTGCATCTTTTTAATAAGCATTTTATTCATAGCAGCCATTACAATTGCAGCGAAAATTGGTACTAACGTAAATATTAAGAAGAAGGTAGCTATAGAGTATTCTTTAGTAATATCGTCTATAAAGCTTCCTGTTAAACCTCCTAATAAATTAGCAAAGAAATTGGCTAAGAACCAGATTCCAAACATTAATCCAACTAATTTAGCTGGTGCTAACTTACTAACATACGATAATCCGACCGGAGAAACACATAGCTCTCCCATAGTATGAAATAAATATGCCAGAACCAGCCATATCATACTAACCGATGCTACTTGAGCTCCTTTAGGAATATTCCATGCTCCGTATGATAATGCTGCAAAACCAATCCCTACAAGTAGTAACCCTAAAGCAAATTTCATTGGCCCTGAAGGGTTAAATTTAGTTTGCCATAGTTTAGAGAATAATGGTGCAAGGGTAATTATAAAGAGTGAATTTAGTACAGAGAACCATGAAGCAGGAACTTCTGTGTTTTCTACAGAAAATTCTCTTACAATCATCCAAATAACAATTCCCCAAATAATTACAAAGCTTGTGGCTAAAACGGCATTTGAAAGCGCAAATGCACTAAAAGTTTTTCTAAATAAAAGCCATAATACCCATGTTATAATTACCATCGGAACAATGGTTATTATGGTATTAATTATTTTAAACGTGTCGGCTGCTGTGCCTTCTAAAGCTCTATCTGTATAATCTCTTGCAAAAATAGTCATAGAACCTCCGGCCTGCTCAAATGCCCACCAGAAGAAAATAGTAAATAAAGCGAATATTGATATTACAAAAATTCTATCTCTTACAACTTTAGATTTTTTTGCTTCGTCTTTTACATCTTCTATATTATCTTCTATTTTATCTAATTGATCTTCTACAACATCATCTAAATCACCTTTCTTTTTTGGTTTAAGACCAATTGCGCCAAAAATATCTTGTGCAAAGTGAAACTGAAGCATTCCTAACAACATAAAAATACCAGCCAATCCAAAACCATAATGCCACCCCACTTTTTCGCCAATGTAACCGCATAATAAAATTCCTAAGAAAGCGCCGGCATTTATTCCCATATAAAATATTGTGTACCCGGCATCTTTATCTTTATCTTCTGTTTTATAAAGTTTTCCAACGATTGATGAGATATTTGGCTTAAACAATCCGTTACCAAGAATTAGCAATAACAACCCAAGGTAAAAGAAAGCATCTACAAAAACTTCTAACGCCATAGATGCGTGCCCAAGTGTCATTAAAAAAGCACCAACAATTACAGCTTTTCTGTACCCAAGAATTTTATCGGCAATTAATCCTCCAAAAATCGGGGTTAAGTATACTAATCCGGTGTACCAGCCGTATAAAACAAGTGCTTCGCTTCGTTCCCATCCCCATCCGGGATTATCTCCTAATAAAGCAGTAGTTAAAAATAAAACTAGAAGCGCACGCATACCGTAGTAGCTAAAACGCTCCCACATTTCTGTAAAGAACAACACAAATAATCCAGATGGATGTCCTAATACTGTTCTTTGATTAATTTCAGATCCTCCGTACTTAAATTCCATAAGTTTCGTGTTTAGTTAGTATAGTTTGATGGTTTATCCTTTAATTTTTTCTGTTGTTTCTGGCTCTTTAACTTCTTCTTTTTTACCCAGATGCTCATGAATAAAATTTGTCATCTTGGTATATAACTGCAAACGTGTATTACCTCCGTAAATACCATGATTCTTGTCGGGATAAATAGCCATATCAAATTGTTTATTTGCTTGCACAAGCGCCTCTATCATTTGCATGGTATTTTGTACATGCACATTGTCATCGGCTGTACCATGAATTAACAAATATGCTCCTTTTAACTTATCAACATGGTTAATTGGCGAGTTATCATCATATCCTTCCGGATTTTCTTGTGGAGTTTGCATATAGCGCTCTGTATAAATAGTATCGTAAAAACGCCAGTTAGTAACCGGTGCTACTGCTATGGCCATACTAAATACATCATTTCCTTTTAAAATACAATTAGAAGACATGAATCCTCCGTAGCTCCAGCCCCAAATTCCAATTCTGCTTTCGTCTATATAAGGTAATGCCCCTAATTGTTTTGCAGCAGCAATTTGATCTTCTACTTCGTATTTTCCTAATTGTTTATAGGTTACTTTTTTAAATTCTGCTCCTTTATAGCCGGTTCCTCTACCATCTACACAAACAACAATGTAGCCTTGTTGTGCCAGCATTTGATACCAATAATCGTTTGTTCCCATCCAACGATTGCTAACTTGCTGAGAGCCCGGACCACTATATTGGTACATAAATAACGGATACTTTTTATTAGGATCAAAATCTGCAGGCTTAATCATCCACATATTAAGTTCATTACCATTAACGGTTATGGTAGAGAACTCTTTAGGTGAAATTTTGTATTCAGAAAGCTTCTCTAACAACGCATTGTTATTTACAATTTCTTTGAGCTTTTCACCATCTTTACCACTGTGTAAAGAGTAAGTATATGGCGTGGTTGCATTAGAGAAAGAATTAATAAAATAAGTATAATCTGCACTAAATGTTGCGTGGTTAGTTCCTACAGATGGTGTTAATAGTTTTTTGCCTTTTCCGTTAATACCAATAGTATAAACAGCTCTGTTAATAGAGCCTTGTTCTGTAGATTGGTAGTATACTCTACCATTTTTGGGATTAAAACCATAAAAACTGGTTACTTCCCAAGGTCCTTTGGTTACTTGTCTAATTAACTCTCCCGTTTTACTAAAATGGTAAATATGGTTAAACCCATCTTTCTCGCTTGTCCATAAAAAGCTATTATCATTTAAAAATGTTAAGTTATCTGTAACATCTATGTATGCGTCGTCTTTTTCTTCCATTACGGTTTTAACTTCACCATTTAATGCGTTAACAAAAAGTAAACGCAAATGGTTTTGATGCCTGTTCATAACCTGAACGCTAAGGGTGTTGGCATCGTTGGTCCATTTTATTCTTGGAATATAGTATACCTCTCCTAAATCAATGTTGGTAGTTTTACCGGTTATAATATCATAGATATGAAGCGACACCTCTGCATTTTTTTCGCCGGCTTTAGGGTATTTAAAAGTTTGTTGTGTTGGGTACAAGCCATCCCCGTAAACATCCATAGAAAACTCCGGAACATCAGTTTCATCAAACCTAATAAACGCTATTTTAGAACCTTCTTTATTCCAATCAAAAGCTCTAACAAAGCCAAATTCTTCTTCATAAACCCAATCGGTAATTCCGTTTATGATTTTATTTTTTTCGCCATCCGACGTAATTTGAGTAGTAACCCCAGTAGTTAAATCTTTTACATAAAGGTTGTTTTCAAACCCGTAAGCTACATATTTAGCATCCGGAGAAAATGTTGGCTCTTGAATTTTATTTTCTGAAATTAACTGAAGCTGTTTTGTAGCTGTATCATAAACATAGTAAGTTCCTAATCTAGATCTTCTGTAGATAGGTGTTACGTTAGTTGCTAAAATTAATTTAGACTCGTCTTTACTGAAAGTGTATGATGTAAAATATTGTATTTCTTCTAAATCTTGCGATGAAACAATGGTACCAACTTTTTGCAGTGTACTGTAATCGTACTTATCTACAGAAGATGATCTTGTTTCTCTATCAAAATTTAAAACAGCATACTGTTTTCCATTTTTTAACGATCGGAGCACATCCATTCCTTCTGTTCTGAATGCGCCTCCCCAAATTTCTTCTAAATTGATTATTTTTTCTTGTGCGTACGAAGTATAGGTAACTAAAAACAATACCAAAAGAGTGCGTACAAATTGTTTCATATTACTTACAATTGAATTTTAAAACCGTCAAGTTTACTAAATAATTCACAAAAAATTAAACTTTTTTAGTTAAACCCCATCACAATGTTTTTTTGTCATCAAATATTTAGCCAAAGTAATATTGGTTATGTTAATTAGTATCTTTGCGCCTGTATTAATAATTATAAGCTCATGAAACCCGTTTCTGGTTTTTCTAAACTTACTAAAAAAGAGAAAATTAATTGGTTAGCCAATCACTATTTTTCTAATCCGGAGCATGGTATTGCTATTTTAAAAAAATATTGGAATAGCGATTTACAATTGCAAAAATTACACGATGAGTTTATAGAAAACACCCTAACCAATTTCTATTTGCCTTTTGGGGTAGCTCCAAATTTTTTAATAAACAACAAGCTTTACACCATTCCTATGGTAATAGAAGAAAGCTCTGTTGTGGCTGCAGCCAGTAAAGCTGCTAAATTTTGGCTTACTCGTGGCGGATTTAAAACTAAAGTAATCGGTACAGAAAAAATTGGTCAAGTACATTTTATATATAAAGGACGAAAAGAGGCTTTGCAAACATTTTTTAAGATATGTAAACCTGCTTTAATAGCAAATACCAAAGCCATTACTGCAAATATGAATAAGCGCGGTGGAGGTATTTTAGATATTGAACTTGTAGATAAAACTACTGAGTTAGAAAATTACTACCAGCTACATTGCACTTTTGAAACTTTAGATGCAATGGGAGCTAATTTTATTAACTCTTGTTTAGAGCAATTTGCCAAAACGTTTAAAGAACAAGCACAAAAGTTTGAAGGTTTTACGGCAGATGAAAAAGAGTTGCAAATTGTTATGAGTATTCTCTCTAACTATGTGCCTAACTGTTTGGTTAGAGCAGAAGTTTCTTGTGAAATACCTGAGTTAAACGAAGATAAAAATATTACTCCGGAAGCTTTTGCCGAAAAATTTGTACAAGCTGTAAATATTGCAAAAGCAGAACCCTACAGAGCCGTTACCCACAACAAAGGAATAATGAACGGCATAGATGCCGTAATTTTAGCTACCGGTAACGATTTTAGAGCTGTAGAAGCCGGTGTTCATGCATATGCCGCTAAATCCGGTAAGTACTCTAGTTTAACACATGCAGAAATAGTAAATAACACATTTAAATTCTGGATTGAAGTACCTCTGGCTTTGGGTACTGTTGGCGGACTTACAAGTTTACATCCTTTAGTAAAAATTGCATTAGACATTTTACAAAATCCATCAGCCAAAGATTTAATGCAAATTGTTGCTGTTGCCGGATTGGCCCAAAACTTTGCTGCTGTTAGATCGTTAATTACAACCGGAATACAACAAGGGCACATGAAAATGCACTTGCTTAATATTTTAAACCAGCTTCAGGCAACACAAAACGAAAAAGAGCAGGTAATTAATTATTTTAAAGATAAAACTGTTACCCACAGCGAAGTTGTTGCTACTTTACAAAAACTTAGAGCTAAGGTATAATGGCACAGCAATTTTATAGCAACGGAAAACTTTTACTTACCGGAGAGTATGTTGTGTTAGATGGAGCTAAAGCATTGGCACTACCCACAAAACCGGGGCAAAGCCTAACTGTACAGTATAATGATTCGGGTAAACTTATCTGGGAAAGCTTAGACGAAAACAACAACCCTTGGTTTTCAGAAGCTTTTACTTTAAGCGCTGTTTTTGATGACGGAATAAATACAACTAACAGCATTACATTTAGGTTAATTTGTATTTTAAAAGCAGCCAAAAAGCTTAACCCCGAGTTTTTAACTAATTGTAATGGTGTTAAAGTTACTACAAAGCTTACCTTCCCAAGACTTTGGGGGCTTGGCACCTCTTCTACTCTTATACACAATGTTTCTTTATGGGCAAATGTAAATCCGTATAAATTATTGCAAGAAACCTTTAAAGGGAGTGGTTATGATATTGCTTGTGCCAAGCACAATACCCCAATATTGTATTCACTACAAAATGGTAATCCTACCATAACACCCATAAATTTTAAACCACAATTTTCCAATCAGCTTTTCTTTGTATATCTAAACAAAAAGCAAAGTAGCAAAGACGCTATAGCACATTACAAAACCATTCAGTCTGACGATAAAAAAGAGCTTATTAAGCAAATTTCTGCACTAACAAATACCATTGCTACTACATCATCTATAAACACCTTTAAAGAGGCTATAAATGAGCACGAAAACTTACTTGCCAGTTACTTGAAACTAGAAAAAGTTAAAGACCTTTTTTTTAGTGATTACCCCGGAAGCATAAAAAGTTTAGGTGCCTGGGGAGGCGATTTTGTGCTGGCTACCGGTAACGAGTTTACTCCAATGTATTTTGCCAAAAAAGGGTTTGATGTTGTTATCCCTTTTAACGAATTAATACTATAAAAAAAGCCCCTGCTTAAAACAGAGGCTTTTTCGGTTTGGGTTAGTCTATTTTATTAGTAAAAATCTGCTCTATTATCTTCTATTTCTGCAGCTTCACGTAATGCATTGTAAACGGCAGTATTAACTCTTCCTTGGTTTTGAATTTCTACTGATTTGGCATAAGTTAAGTAGTTATCTAATTCTGGTGCCGGAGTTTTTTTAGTAACCTGAATAATATATACCCCGTTTTCTCCTTCTATTAAATCAGACGTTGCTCCTTCTGCTAAACCGAATGCAGTACCAACTACTTTAGGCTCTCTACCGGCTCCAGGAATTGTTGGCGTTTTCATGGTTAAAGCAGACGCTGTACTTACTGCTACATTATTATCTTTAGCAAAGTTTTCTAAAGATTTTCCTTTGTTTTTCTCTATTATTAAAGCAGCTTTCTTTTGCTTGCGTAATATTGGTAATACACGTGCAGATGCATCTTCTACACTTGCTAAACCTTCCTTGGTTTTAGATACTAATTGTACAATTGCGTAGCCGTTGTTTACATTAAAACGCTTTACCTCACCAACTTCTGTGTTTTCATCAAAAGCCCATTGTACAATACCTCTTTGGTTTGGCAGTCCTGGTAAGTTTTCATCTAAAGGTCTAACTTTATTTACCGGGCGTACCACATAATTGTTTTCTTTAGCAAGCTCAGAGAAGTTCTTTTCTGCAGCTTCCATTTCAAATTTAGTTGCTTCGGTAAACAAACTGTTTATAGTTTCTTCAGATGGTTCAATTCTTCTGGCCAATGTAGCAATTTGTACACCAGGGTATGTTGCATCTACCTTTATTACGTGGAAACCAAAATCTGTTTCAACCACATCAATTGCTCCAACCGGCTTACTAAAAATAAAATCATTAAAAGGCTTTACCATTTGCCCTTCCGGAATAAAATCGTACGTTCCCCCTCTGTTTTTAGAGCCCGGATCGTCTGAAAACTCATTAGCTAACGCTGCAAATTTATCCGGATTGCTCTTAAGTTCTTTTGCTAATTCTTGTGCTTTAGCACGAGCTTCTTCTTTAGTGCGCTCAGTCTCTGCGCTGGCACGTTCTGCTCCTTTATAAGCCAATAAAATATGACTGGCCTTAACTGCAGCACGCTCTTTTTTATCTAACATTCTGGTGATTTTAAAGAAGCCTGCATCTTTGTAAGGACCGTAAATTTCTCCTTTGTTAAGGTTAAAAATAGAGTCGGCGTGCTCGTTTGGTAAGTTCTGACGAGTTATATATGCCGAGTTATATTTTATGTCTGAATGTTTAGACAAGAAAGCCTCAACATCTGTTACCGTTTTAAATCCGGCAAGCGTATCGGTTGTACCGGTTGTACTGTTGTACTCTACTGAGTTTTCTAAAAGGGATACAATACTGTTTTTAGCTTCGTTTTCATCTTCTAAAGATGGCTTCTCTTCAAAATAAACGTATTGAATGTTTCTTGAAGCTTCTTCTTTAAACTCGTCTTTATGCTCATTTATATATTTCTCTATCTCTGATTTGCTTACTGTAATTGTACTATCAGGGATGCTAGTGTAAGGTACTCTCGCAAATTTAATATCTACCTTATCATTTTCCATTTTATACGCTAGCTCTCCATCTTTTAACGTTGCTCCCACCCCTGCTCTTATAAGGTTAAAATACATTTGCTCTTTTGCGTTTTGTATAAGCGCTTCTTCTTGCAATGTCCAGCCTTGATATGCAACAGGATTGTTTGCTTTTAAATCGGCAATAAACTCTATAAATTTTTGCTCATCAAATAATCCTGCTTCATTTTGAAAAGTAGGATCTTGCGTAAATGCCGGATTATTTTTTATGATGCTAACTATTTGATCTTTTCCAACGTTTATACCAAGATCTTCTATTTGTTGTGATAATAAAACTTGTCTAACTTCTTGGTTCCAAACGGTGTTTACAATTTGGGTTGTAGATACGTTTGTACCAAAACGTCTGGCACTGTTTTCTACCTTTTGCACAAACTCATCACGAGAAATTTTAACTCCGTTAATCTCTCCAACAGTAGTGCCTGCTTTAGGTCCGCTAAAGCTGTTTTTGTTAATTACGTCTCCAATAACAAAAGCAAATAATGCTAATCCGATAATAAGGATTAAAAATAATGATCGTTTTCTGATGCTTTCAAGAACTGCCATCTGTACGTTTTTTATAAAATTCAGTGGGCGAAAATACCATTTTCTACCCAATAATAAAAGTGGTTTAAAAGATAAAATAGCGTGGTTTAGTCTCGCTCTATAATTTTAAGCTGTACAGTATCTATTTTAGTGTTAGATACCTCTAAAATTTTAAACTGATAGTTATCTATATCAATTACATCATCTTTTTCGGGAATTTGCGCAGTATGGCTCATTATAAATCCGCCTAACGTTTCGTAGTTTTCACTTTCCGGAATTTCTAATTTGTATTCTTCGTTTAAGTAATCTACCTCTAATCTGGCCGAAAAATTGTATTCTGTTTCGCTTATTTGCTCTTCTAACAACTCTGTGTAATCGTGTTCGTCTTCTATTTCTCCAAAAAGCTCTTCTATAATATCTTCTACTGTAATCATCCCCGATGTACCTCCGTACTCATCTAACACAATTGCAATGCTTTTTCGTTTTTTTGTTAGCGCATTAAGTACATCGCTTATTAACATTGTTTCCGGAACAAATTCTACCGGTTTTAGTACGCTTTTTATGGTTTTGGGTTTTTTAAACATATCAAAAGAATGTACGTACCCAATTATATCATCTACGGTATCCTTGTAGACCATTATTTTAGAATAGCCTGTATCTGAAAAGCGTTTTGTTAAGTTTTTGGGAGTTTCGTGAAGTTCTACAGCTTCTATTTCTGTTCTCGGAATCATTACTTCTCTGGCCTTAACTTCAGAGAATTCTAATGCGTTCTGAAATATCTGAATTTCTGAATCTACATCATCGTCTTCATCTACTGCCTCCATCTGTTCTGAGATATAATCGCCCAACTCTACTTTTGTAAATGCTAACTGAACTTGGTCTCCGTTTGTTTTAAAGAGCTTTTTTAAAACCACATCAGACACCCAGATTACAAACTCAGATATTACACTAAACAACAGGTAAAATAAATAGGCCGGTAAGGCAAAAAACTTTAAAAGTGTATTGGCATAAATCTGAAAAAAAACCTTTGGCAAAAACTCTGCTGTTACTAAAATTATTAGTGTAGATATAACCGTTTGGCTAAGCAGCCTAAACTCTGTTAAAAGCAAACTTACAAACTCATATTGCGGTGTAAGTGTGTTAAACCAATTAATAAGCAAATCGCCCATGTAAAACCCATAGACCACCAAAGCTATGTTGTTACCTATTAGCATGGTAGCAATAAATTTTGAAGGTTTTTTGGTTAAACGCCTAAGAATATTGGCCCAAAAACCATCTTGCTTTTTTTCTATTTCTATGTGAATTTTATTAGCAGAGACATAGGCAATCTCCATGCCCGAGAAAAAAGCCGATAACAATAGGCTTATAATGATAATAACGACGGAGTAGTCCATTATTTATTTTTTTCTCGCTCTTGAAACTTTTTGTAGTAATGTCTTTTAAAGAAGAAAAGAAACAGAGAGCCTACGGCCAAAAAAATGAAAATGTATGCGCGTTGGCGATCAGCGTTCCAGAGTCTGAAAACTTCTACTACCGATAAAATTGCGATTACTATATACGCAACACTAAATGTTTTAAAATATTTCATAGTTATTGCTCTTCTATTATTGCAGTACCAGAATTTCTGTGCGAATTTACGCGTGTAAACTCTTTATTAAAATCTATTCCTACTCCAGACATATTTAAATCCGGACTTGTATAAATATAGTTTTTTTCGGTGAAAATCCACTCGTTTTTTTGATCCCAATACAATTGGTTTGCATGAAGTTCTTTACCGTCGTGAGTCTTTAAAATTACATTCCCTTCTAGATTCACCAAATTTGTAGCGTTATATATAATTCCGTAGTCGGCCGTAACGGTACTTTTATTGTTTTGGTCATCAAAAAAGTCTACTTGCAAACCCTCGGGAAATTCTTGATATGGAAAACTCTGATTTGAAAAATCTTTGTTTAACGGACTTTTAAGTATTGCTTTTACCTTACCGGAATCTGTATATGTTAAGGTAAAGTTTTGAGCCACCCCTGCCGGAAACTTTTTAGTTTGCGATAACTGTTGCAGCTCTTTATAATTATTTTGACAAGAAAAAAGCGTTGTCACTATAGCAATAGTGACAACGCCTGCTCTTATGTTTTTAAAGAGATGATTCATATTAGAGGTTAGGAACCTTTACGCTACCGCCTACCCAACAGTTAAACGTAATGGTTTTTCCGGCCATACCAGCCTGGAAAATATCGGCTCTACTAGGTGCTCTTTGCTCGTAGCTATTAGCTGTTGCTTTTGCAGTACCGGCAATAGATGGGTCTACACGAGCTGCTTTTCTAGCCATTTCTGCTGCTTTCCAGTAAATAGCTCTCTTCTCGAAAGGAGTAGAGCCACACTCGTTTGCACTGCTTGCATAAAGGTTAGCAATTAACAAATATGCTTTACCCATAGACGGGTTAAGGTTAATTGCTTTTTGAGCATAATTTCTGGCAGAAGATTTTGCTCCTCTACGCTTTTGAGAAACTGCAATTCTGTAAAGAATTTGAGATTTCTCGTAGTTATCTGTTTCTAACTCTACCGCTCTGTTGTAATGTCCTAGAGCACCTTTAGAGTCTCCGGCTTTTTCTTTAAGAATTCCTAAGTAAAACTCTGAATTAGCCGATGGCTCTAATGCATTCTGTGCCTCTACTAATTTAACAAACAATGGGTCGTCTGTACATTCTTTAGCAAACATTCTACCTACGGCACGCTTAACCCATTTTAAATCACCTTTTTTAGCATCAAAATTCTTTTGGTATAGCGGTATTAAGTTTTCGCAGTTTGCTAATTCACCCAATTTACCATCTATACTTTCTGATATTTTACCAAATGCTTCTGAGTTTACAGTTGCATATCTAAGCTTTCTTTTTTGCTTAGAGTTTAAATTAGCTTCGTCTAAGTCTGCGAACTCATTTAATACTTTAGAAAGCTTCTTGTTTTCTTCGTCTATACGCTCTGTAACATCATCGTAAGTATCAAAAACAGCTTGTAAATCTTTTTTACCTGCTTTATATAAATCTACTAGTGTAGAGAAGTATAAGTATAAAGCTTTAGGGTTTTTAAAGTTCTTACGATCTTCGTTAAATGCTTTATCAAGTACGTTAAAAAGCTCTTCGTCAGAACCTAATTTTTCATCGTACATTAAAATAGCCTTATCAGATAGTACGCTAGCTAAAGTAAATTTATCTTTAAAATATTGGTGAGACTTGTCGTAAATCTCCATTAATAAAGTAATACTAGCTTGTTTATCTACACCTTTTTTAATACGGTCTTTTAAGATTTTTTCTCCATCTACATAGGTTGCCGCATGAAGATCCGGACAGTTATCGTATACCATTTTCCATGGGGTGTATGCTGCATCGTAATTTTTAACTTTTACATGCTGATGGAATATTGATAAATTTTGCATACACTCCGGGTTTTGTGCTTGTTGAGCACTCGCATAACCAACAGCCATTAATACGCTAACCGCCAATACGTAAAATTTCTTTTTCATCTCTTTAAATTTTTGGTTAATCAAACTTTCGTTTTAAGAACCACTTATCGTTAAACGATAAACTGATTCTAACATTAAAATAATCTTCTCTAATTAAGTTTTTTTCTGTGGTACCTCTTCTTCCAATTTCAAAACCTAAATTTGCATTAGAAAAACCGGCAACCGGTAAACCTACTCCAAAAGATATGCCAAAGTTGTTTATTGGCTCTCCTTCTATCTCTAAGCCGGTATTATCTAACCTAACTCCTGCCCTGTAAACAACTCTACTCCAGTAACTATTAAATGAGTTGTACTTTGGTATAAAATAACCTCCGGCAGAAAAAGTATAGCCGTCTTTATAATTAATATTCTCTACTTGAATAAAAGGATTGTCAAATTTACTGATTTCTTTAAACTTATACTCTGCTCCAAAAAACCATTTGCGTTCTTGGCCTACTCCTAAACCAAAAGAGGTGTTCATTGGTAATGTTAATTCGGTTTCTTTTAGCCCCAGAGCTTCTAAATCTACCTCTTGTATATCGCGCGGGAAAATTGCACCGTTATCTAAAAGCTGTACAGTAGAAAATGTACGTCTGTTTTCTGAGTTTAATTTAGCTTCGGGAGAAAACGTTACCGTAGAACGCAACGTTAATTTATTATTTATTGGCTGTTTAAAGTTTAACGCAAAATTAAAATCAAAACCGCTTAAATCAGACCTGTTTATTTCTTGTGTTGCTAACTGTACGTTTTCTACACTCTTAATAGTTTCGTTTAGCACATTACCAAAATCGTAATTACCGGTTACACCTACAGAAAACGATTTGTTTAAGGCATATCCCATAGAGAAAAACACTCTATTAATACCTCCTTCACCGCTATATCTGGTGGCTGTTAAACCGGCTGCTTCATTTTGAAGAGTTTCTAAACCGTAGCCTACTGCTGTGTAGGGCAGCACCCCAAAACCAATTGCAGCTTTTTGGCTTACCGGAATTCCAATCGCTAAATAATCAAAAGAAGTAGTTTCTTTAGTTTCTTTGGTTTCTGTGGTATTAAACCTGGTTACATTGTGTGTAAGCCCTCCGGTATACGTTGTTAGTTTTAAATCTGCATAAGCAGCAGGGTTTTGCAAATTTAAGTGAATACTATCCGTAAAAATGCTTAACCCTCCCATAGACTGGTTTTCTATGGTTCCTTTAAATTTTAATTCACCTATTCCGTAGTATGAATATGGCGATGATGTTCCGTCTTGCGCATAAATTAACCCACCGGCTATAAGCGCCACAACAGTTAAAACCCTTTTTATCATTTAGCGTTTATTGTATTCTAAAATGTAATTCAGACCTTCTAAAAGAAAATTAGAATGGGCAAATATGGTATTTTTTAATCGTTTTGACAAAAAATCAGTGTCTCCACCTGTTAAAATAACTGTTAAATCTTTGTAGCGAGCTTTATACTGAGAAATTGTTGCATCTATTTCGTTAGTTATACCATTAACTACACCACTGTGAATGCTGTTTTGTGTGCTATCTCCAATTAAAAAAGAAATTTGCTCCGGTTCAAGCAATGGCAGGTTTGCTGTAAATTGGTTTAATGCTTTATATCGCATTGTTAATCCGGGAGAAATTGCTCCGCCTAAATACGCCCCGTTTTCTGATAAAAAATCGTAGGTAACACAAGTCCCGGCACTTATAATTAACACATTTGTTTGCGAATATTTGTAGTAAGCTGCCGTTACCAAACACATTCTGTCTGTTCCCAGCGTAGTTTTAGTGTTGTACTTGTTAATAAAAGGAATATTGGTTTTAGCAGAAACCTTATACACTTTACAAAATACAGCCAACGCCTTATAATAACGCTCAGAAAGATTGGTAACCGAGCTTACAATGGCTGCATTTATGTTGGGATATTGTTTAAAAACCGATTCTATTTGTGTTAAAAAACCTTGCTTATTAAACGTTTTTTTTAAAACTAAATCGTTATTTTTAAATACCCCAAGCTTAATAAACGTATTTCCGGCATCTATAACTAAATTCATAACGCATTCAAAATTAATTATCAAAGGTAAAAAACGTAATTTTTTATAAATTTTTTTTGGCGAATATTATTTTTTAAATTTATATTTGCACCCGCAAATGCAACTGGTGCCTTAGCTCAGTTGGTAGAGCAAAGGACTGAAAATCCTTGTGTCCCTGGTTCGATTCCTGGAGGCACCACGTTAAAAAACCCGAACAAATGTTCGGGTTTTTTTGTTGTAATAACCTAATATCTTCACCCTTTATCTTTTCATTATTTTAATTTGTTAGTTTTCAGCTTACTAAATTACTACAGCAAACCTTTTACATTTTATTTGTAAAGTAATTTATATCTTTTCGTCTTAATTAATCAAAAAAATAAAATAGCATCATGCAAAAAACATATTATGATCCGGCCGATTTAAAAAAATTCGGAAAAATAACCGATTGGAATCAAGAATTAGGAGAAAAGTTTTTTGAGTACTACAACAAGGTTTTTGAGGAGGGAACGTTGTCTGCCAGAGAAAAATCGTTAATAGCCTTGGCAGTAGCACATACCATACAGTGCCCATATTGTATAGATGCCTATACCGGAGACGGCTTACAGCGCGGTATTACTAAAGAAGAAATGATGGAAGCCCTACATGTAGCCGGTGCTATTAGAGGAGGTGCATCCTTAGTGCACGGTGTACAGATGATGAATAAGTACAATAAGCTTTCAATGTAATTTTAACACAACCCAATGTAAACATGGCCACTAAATCACTTACTGCCAGGCATAACGAACTTGCAAACACAGAGAAACAACTAGAAATATTATCTAACGGTATTTTTAAAAATGGTGAGCTCCCTACCTTTAGCGAGAAATTAAAGCAGCATAACCATTTTCCGCTTAAACCTAAAAAATTAGAAATACTGCAAATTAATGTGGGCTACATGTGTAACCAAGTATGCTCTCATTGCCATGTAGATGCCGGCCCCGACAGGAAAGAAATAATGACTAAAGAAACCATGCAGCAATGCCTGGAAGTTATAAAAAATACAGGTGCTCATACCTTAGATTTAACCGGAGGCGCCCCAGAGATGAATCCTAATTTTAGGTGGTTTGTAGAAGAGGCTTCTAAAGCCGGTATTAAAGATTTTATTGTTCGCTCTAACCTTACCATTATTGTTGCCAATAAAAAATATTACGATTTACCGGAGTTTTTTAAAAAACATAACGTTCATGTGGTTTCTTCGTTACCTTTTTATAAACGAGAAAAAACAGACCGTCAACGTGGTGCCGGTGTTTTTGATAAATCCATACAAGCTCTAAAAATGCTAAATGCCGTAGGTTATGGTAAAGAAGGTTCGGGTTTAAAGTTAGATTTAGTGTACAACCCTGCCGGAGCTTTTTTGCCTACCAACCAAGAAGCTATGGAGCGTGATTTTAAAAAAGCACTAAAAGAAGATTTTAATATAGAGTTTAACAACCTGTTTGCGATAACCAACCTTCCTATTAGCAGGTTTTTAGAATATTTAATTGCTTCAGAAAACTATGAAGATTACATGTATGCATTAGTAGATGCTTTTAATCCGGCTGCTGTAACCAATGTTATGTGTACCAATACGTTATCGGTTAGTTGGGACGGTTGGCTGTACGATTGCGATTTTAACCAAATGTTAGGGTTAAAAGTAGCTAATAAAATAAACCATATATCTAATTATAACGAAACAGAATTACAAAATAGAAACATTGTAATCTCTCAACATTGTTATGGTTGTACTGCCGGAGCAGGTAGTAGCTGCCAAGGAACTGTTGCATAAATTATGAGAACCTGTTTTATTGTTTTAAGTATGTGGCTTACTACGTTTGGATGGGCGCAAGAGTCTATGAATTTGTTATTGAAAACGCTCAATACCGAAAGTGTTCCCTACATTAAAGCTAAAGAATTAGCTGCCAACCTTGAAAATTATGTTATTCTTGATGCCAGAACTATAAAAGAGTTTGAGGTAAGCAGGCTAAAAAATGCACATTTTATAGGTAGCAAAGGTATTTCTTCTAAAAAAATTAAAACCATAATTCCTAATCCGGATACTCCGGTAGTAGTTTATTGTACTTTAGGAGTACGCTCTGAAGATGTAGCTGAAAAGTTGGTTAAAATAGGATTTAGCAATGTTTATAATTTATACGGAGGTATAATAGAATGGAAAAATCAATCCTACCCCATTTATAACAACCAAAATAAACCTACAGATTCAGTACATACTTATTCTTGGTTTTGGGGATTGTATTTAAAAAACGGACATAAAATTTATGACAGATAGCGCTATTATAATTTTTGCCAGAAATCCCGAGTTGGGGAAAGTAAAAACACGCCTTGCAAAAACAATTGGTGATACTGCAGCCTTAAACATTTATAAGTTTTTAGTACAGCACACGGTTAATATCACTAAAAATATACCGTGCCAAAAATTTGTTTACTACACTAATTTTATTGACAAAACAGATGTGTGGGATGCTAACATATATCAAAAAAAAATACAGTCTGGTGCTACTTTAGGAGAGCGCATGCATAACGCGTTTAAAGATGTATTAAATAGCTATAACAAAGCAATTATAATAGGTACAGATATGTTGGCTTTACGCCAAGAAGATATAGAAAAAGCGTTTAATGCTTTAGAAACCAACCATGCTGTAATTGGTCCGGCTTTAGATGGTGGTTATTATTTGTTAGGACTTAAAAACCAAATTCCAAAAGGTATTTTTAACAACAAGCAATGGAGCACAGAAACTGTGCTAAAAGATACGCTCAACGACTTAAAAAACCATAATGTATATTTGCTTGATGTTAAAAATGATATAGATACTTACGACGATATAAAGGACATAGATATTTTACAATCTTTTATAAAAAAATAACCTTATGACGTTAGAGCAATTAGAAAAAACTACAGAATATTTACAAGGCAAAGGGTTTATAAACCCGGAGATTGGTATAGTTTTAGGAAGTGGTTTGGGGCAATTGGTAGAACAAATAGAAAACCCTATAGAAGCGCACTACAACCACATTCCGTTTTTCCCACTGGCAACAGTAGAGTTTCACTCCGGAAAACTAATTTACGGAACATTAGAAAACAAAAAAGTTGTAGTAATGCAGGGGCGTTTTCACCTATATGAAGGCTACAATTTAATAGATGTTACTTACCCAATTAGAGTTATGCACAAGTTAGGGATTAAGCACTTAATTATTTCTAATGCTGCCGGTGCTATTAATTTAGATTACAAAAAAGGAGATATGATGCTTATAGAAGACCACATAAACCTTCAAGGTGGCTCTCCTTTAGCATTTAAAGAAGTTGCCGAGTTTGGTGAACGTTTTGTAGATATGAGTAATCCTTACGACACCAATATGCGCAACATTTTACAAGAGACTGCAAAAAAAGAAGGCATTACGCTTCATAACGGTGTTTATGCATCGGTTGTTGGTCCGCAATTAGAAACCAGAGCAGAGTACCGATTTTTAAAAATTATTGGCGCAGATGCCGTAGGCATGAGTACTGTGCCCGAGGTAATTGTTGCTAATCATTTAAAATTACCCGTTGTAGCGGTGTCAGTTTTAACCGATGAGTGCGACCCAGATAATTTAAAACCAATAAGCGTAGCAGAAATTATAGAAATTGCAGAACGCACCCAACCCAAAATGATTAAACTCTTTAGAGGGCTTTTACAATCACTTTAGTAAATCAAAAAAAATGAGCTACTTAGAAACCACTAAAAATGTATATAAAGAAGCAGCGTTAACACCAGATGTTGGACTTTGCTGCACCACCAATCCTGTTTGGGAATTACCCGGATTAAAAATTCCAAAAATTATGCAAGACATGAACTATGGTTGCGGGAGCACCGTTCATGCTAGAGATTTGGTAAGAAATCCTAAAATCCTGTACGTAGGTGTTGGTGGCGGAATGGAGCTATTGCAGTTTGCGTATTTTTCTCGTCAAAAAGGAGGTGTAATTGGCGTAGATGTTGTTGATGAAATGCTAGAAGCCTCACGCAAAAACTTTAAAGAAGCCGAAGCATTAAACCCATGGTTTAAAAGCGAGTTTGTAGATTTAAGAAAGGGCGATGCGCTAAACCTCCCCGTAGAAGACAATAGCATTGATGTTGCTGCCCAAAACTGTTTATTTAATATTTTTAAAGAAGACGATTTAAAAAAGGCCATTGCCGAAATGTATAGGGTTTTAAAACCGCACGGGCGCTTAGTTATGAGCGATCCAACTTGCGAGCAGCCCATGAATGAAACCCTTAGAAACGATGAACGTTTACGCGCACTTTGTTTAAGTGGTAGTTTACCCATTGCAGAGTATGTAAAAATGCTTACCGATGCCGGTTTTGGCACCATAGAAATTAGAGCCAGAAAACCCTATAGGATTCTTGATCCTAAAAATTACCCAACAGATGAATTAATTTACATTGAGTCTATAGAGGTAGCAGCTATTAAAGACCCAATGCCCGAAGATGGCCCATGTGTGTTTACAGGTAAAGCAGCTATTTATTTTGGTGAAGATGATTATTTTGATGACGGAAAAGGTCATGTTTTACTAAAAAATCAGCCTCTTGCCATTTGTGATAAAACAGCTTCAGCATTGGCTGCATTAAACCGTGATGATATTTTTATAAGTAAATCTACTTGGCATTACGATGGTGGCGGATGCTGCTAAAAAAACTAAAAAAAACCTAATACTTACTCAAACAGCTATAAACTTAACAGTATTATGAAAAAACTTTTTTTGTTATTTATACTTGTTAGTCCTACGTTATTTTTTGCTCAAGCTCAATCAGAGAAAATGTATGGCACCTGGAACACCATATTAACCAACTATAACCTAAACGAAAAATGGTTTTTATTTAATGAATTTCAGATTAGACGCACCAATTTTATGACCGATTGGCAACAGTTTATTGTAAGACCATCAATTAACTACAGAGCCAACGAAACCGTAACTTTTACAGCCGGATATTCGTATATAAAAAACTATTCTGACGCATTTGATGCTCAAGAAAATAACGTTTGGGAAGAAGTACAATTACAACACAGCTCAGGACAATCTAAATTTAAGCATCGCTTTAGGTTTGAGCAACGTTTTATAGAACAGTTTGCAGAAACTGCCTTGGGTGTTTATGAAAAGGTAGATACTGATTTTTCTATGCGCTGGCGATATCGTTTAACATGGAGCTTACCTCTTTTTACTATAAAAAACAAAAAACTATCGTTTACTGTTTTTGATGAAATTTGGTTTTTAACAGGAAAAAAAGTTGTCCCAAGAGATTTTAATCAAAATTGGTTTTATGTTGGGGTATCGTATCCAATACTTAACAAAACATCTTTAAGCATTGGTTACATGAACGACTATGGTAAAATTGGCGATGATTTATTTAGAGACAATAACGTAATACAAACCACATTAAAATTTAGCCTAAATTAAGGCATGGAAAAATACCTAAACATAATAGAAAACTCATACAAAGGGTATTTTAATTATTTAAAACACGAAATAACCACTTTAGATTGGGACAACTATTTTTATGGTCTCATAATTATCTCTGTTGTTGTTTGGCTTTTAGAACTTTTGTTTCCGTGGCGTAAAAATCAGCCTGTTTTCAGGAAAGATTTTTGGCTGGACACCTTTTACATGTTCTTTAATTTTTTTCTGTTAAACTTAATAGTTTTAATTGCACTTTCTAATACTGCAGCGCAACTGTTTAATGATTTGATGAGTGTTTTTGGCGTACAACTATCAGATTTTCAAATTGTAAATATTGGGCTACTGCCAAAATGGTTAGGGCTAACTATTTTTTTCTTGGTAAGTGATTTTGTTCAGTGGAACACCCACAGGCTATTGCACCGTGTGCCGGCACTTTGGAATTTTCATAAGGTACACCATTCTGTAAAACAAATGGGGTTTGCTGCCCATTTACGTTATCACTGGATGGAGCCCGTTGTATATAAATCTTTACTGTATATTCCTATTGCAATAATAGGTGGTTTTAATGCACAAGATGTAGCAATTGTACACTTTTTTGCTTTAGCAATTGGCCATTTAAACCATGCCAATTTGGGGTGGGATTACGGGTTTTTAAAATACATTTTTAACAATCCTAAAATGCATATTTGGCATCATGCTAAACACTTACCTCAACATGCAAGGTATGGAGTTAACTTCGGACTAACATTAAGTATTTGGGATTACATTTTTAAAACAGATTACATACCCCATTCCGGCAGAGATATTGAGCTTGGGTTTGAAGGAGACGAAACTTTTCCGGAAGATTTTATAAACCAAGAGCTATACCCTTTATCTAAAAAAAAGAGTGATTAGAAACATTGTAATATTTGGTATTGTTTTATTTTTTGGATTTACAGCAACTTCCCAAAAAGTTAATCACGCACTGTTTGATGTTGTTTTAAGTGAGTATGTTTCTGAAAACGGATCGGTTAACTATGCTAAGCTATCAGAAAACAAAAAACAGCTTCATGCATATTTAAATGAACTTGTAAAAAACAGCCCGAAAACTACTTGGGCTAAAGAAGAAAAGTTAGCCTACTGGATTAATGCTTACAATGCTTTTACCTTAAAAGTTGTAATAGATAATTACCCCATAAAAAGCATTAAGGATATAGACAATGTGTGGCACAAAAAATTTATTCCAATAAACGGCAATCTTATTTCTTTACATTATATAGAACATACCGTTTTACGCAACCTAAACGAGCCCAGAATTCATTTTGCCATCAATTGTGCATCGGCCTCTTGCCCTAAGCTACTCACAACAGCTTATTTGCCTGAAAAAATATACCAACAATTAGATTTTGCCACTAAAGCATTTATAACAGACACATCAAAAAACAATATAACTGCTACACAATTAAAACTATCTAAAATTTTTAAATGGTATAAGAATGATTTTGATGTAGCCGGTGGTGTTGTTACCTTTATACAAAAGTATTCTGATATTGAGATTTCTGATGCTGTTAAAATTAGTTATCTACCTTACGATTGGCAGTTAAATGAATAAGATTTCTGTTATTATTCCGGTTTTAAACGAAGCAGAGAATTTAAAACAATTACTGCCTTATTTAGCTGCAAATAGCACCAACTTTGTTAACGAAATTATTATTGTAGATGGAGGCAGTACAGATAATACCGTTACTATTGCAAAATCTTATAAGCACGTTACTGTATTAAGCTCTAAAAAAGGAAGGGCTAACCAAATGAATGCAGGTGCAATTGCAGCTAAATCAAATATACTATACTTTTTGCATGCAGATACCTTTCCGCCAGAGGGGTTTGATGCTCGTATTGTTAACTACGTAAATAAAGGGTTTACTGCCGGATGTTTTAGGTTAAAATTTAACAGCAAACATTGGGTTTTAAGGCTATCACAATGGTTTACCAGATTTAACCTGAGAATTTGCAGGGGTGGCGACCAATCTTTGTTTGTTACGCAAGGCATTTTTAAATCTTTAAATGGTTTTAACCCAGCTTATGTTGTATACGAAGATTGCGAGTTTATAAACAGACTTTATAAAGCCAGTACGTTTAAAGTTATTCCTGATTATGTAACTACCTCTGCCCGCAAATACAGTAAAAATGGTACGGTAAAATTGCAATTTCATTTTGCTGTAATTCATTTGCTGTATTGGTTAGGTGCTTCACCTAAAAAACTATATAATTACTACAAAAAAAATATCGTTGCCTAATAGGGTTTTAATCCTTACTTTTAGCTCAGATTAATCATATTTAATGTGTACTATGGATTATAAGCCAAAGAAAACTCAAGATATTATAGACAATAAGCTACTTAGCGAACGAAAAGTGTTTTTATGGGGGCAGGTAGATGATGATTCTGCCAAGCATGTAATAGATCGTTTATTGTATTTAGATTTACTAGAAAACAAAGAAATTCAGTTAATAATTAACAGCCCGGGAGGTTATGTAACTTCCGGATTTGCTATTTACGATACTATTAAAGCTCTAAAAAGCCCGGTATCTACCATTTGTACAGGGCTTGCAGCTTCTATGGG
>JBPEWY010000065.1:0-3174 GCA_052032225.1 Flavobacteriaceae bacterium | reverse complement strand
GTTTTTTTGCCTGGAAAGTTCTATTGCTTATTTATCCTGAGTATCATGATATTTTACAAGGGTTCCCGTATAACGGTCATTATTACATTGCAGCCTTTGTAGCACTTACGCTGGCTGTTTGTTTTTTTACATACCATAAATTTAATAAGCTAAGCGCTCAGGCCAGTATGGTTGCACCTATTACAATCTGGTTGCTTCTTTGCTCAGCTATTGCTGTTTATTTAAAAGGCGCCAGCTTTTTTATAATTCCGGTTTACGGAGCTCTGGCAGTACTTTGGATTTTATTGAACGATAAAAAACCTAACCTTTTAGTGCTGGTTGTATTGTCTGTTCCGGCATTGTGGATTTTTCCGCCATTTATACAAATGTTTCCGGTGGGATTAGGACTTAAAATGATGATTGCAGCAACATTACTTACCACATTGTTGTTTGGATTGCTTGTTGGCAATTTTTCTTTTTACAACATTAAAAAACAACTCTCCGGATTAGCATTTGCTATAACACTACTTTTATTGCTTATAGCTCATTTTAAAGCAACTCCAACTGTAAATACTCCAAAACCAAACAGTTTATTGTATGTTTTAGATGCCGATAACCAAAAAGCTTATTGGGCAACATACGATAGGGTAATTGATGATTGGACAGGCAATTACATTCCGGACTCTATTAAGGAAAATGCTTTACAAAAAACCACATTAACCAGTAAGTACGGTACCGGATTTACTAAAACTGCTCCTGCACCGGTAAAAAGTATACAAGAGCCTTACATAGAAATTATAAAAGATACCACAGTGGGTAACAACAGGCTACTACAGTTTTGTATTACTCCACAACGCGATGTAAACCGATTAGAACTGTTTATTAATAATGAAGTAGAAGTTTTATCTGCCAAAGTTAATGGTGTTGTGTTTTCACCAAAATATATTGATAGAATAAATACAACTAAACGTATATTTACGCATCATATAAGTGATAATGCTTACACCGAAGTTACGTTGGCGGTTTCACCAAATACGCCTGTAAATATTACCTTATTTGAAGCTTCTTATAATTTACTTTCGCACCCGCAATTTAGTATCCCCGAAAGGCCTGAAAATACAACACCAATGCCTTTTGTGTTAAACGATGCAATAGCAATACAAAAAACTATTTCGTTTTAATTTAATGGTTTAGCAAGTATTTAAGAGTATCTACAAATAATTTTAATAGCTTTAGGCCCTTAATAAATTATTACTACATGAAACGATTACTTTTAGTTATTACAGTATGTTTTGCAGCAAGTAGTTTTGCTCAAAACAACCAACAATTACAGCAGCATTACGAAGCTTTTTATAAGCAAATGAAGCAACAAGGCGATATGCAAGGTGTTATAAATGCGCTAACTCATTTAAATATTTTAAACCCTTCTCAAGCCAGAAAAGACACCTTGGCTTATTTATACGCTAATGCCGGAAGGTATATGCAAGCACTTAATACCATTGGAATTAAAAAAAACACAGCAGATTCTGATTTAGCATTAGAAACCAAAGCGGTTTCGTTAAAAGAGCTTAACCAGCCCAAACTTGCTTTAGAGCATTACGAGCTTTTGTTTTCTAGAAACCCTAACCCATACACTGCCTACACAATGGCCGATTTGCAACTACAAATTGGTGATACAGACGGTGCTAATAAAAGTGTTGAATATGGTTTGACTAATGTAAAAGATGATATGAAGTATGCCTTTTATGAAAGCCAACCACCTTATGAGGTTTCTTTAAAAGCTGCTTTTACCTATTTAAAAGCAATTGTACAGCTATCTAAAGACAACACAAATTTAGATGCTGCTATTGCAACTTTAGACGAAGCTATTACTATGGCTCCAAATTTTAAAATGGCTGTTACGGCAAAGCAAGCTTTAGAAAATAGAAAAAATAATCCTGAAGGGAATAAAAATTAGAAATAAGGTTTTATATTAAAAAAAGGCGCTTAAAAAGCGCCTTTTTTGTTACCAAATTTTAATTCGTTTTTCGGGTGGTAAGTACATACCATCTCCTTCTTTTACATTAAATGCTTCGTAAAAAGCATCAATATTTTTTAACGGTTGTATTGCTCTGTACATCCCCGGAGAATGCGGATCGGTTTTTATTCTGTTCTTTAAAGCTTCGTCTCTCATTTTGGTTCTCCAAACGGTAGCCCAGCTCATAAAGAAACGTTGCTCTGGTGTAAACCCGTCTATTTTGCCGGGATTACCATGTTCTTTTAAGTGAATCTGTAAAGCATCATAAGCAGCATTAACTCCACCTAAATCTCCAATATTTTCTCCTAAGGTAAATTTACCGTTTATAAAAACTCCCGGTAATACTTCTATCTCGCTGTACTGTGCTGCTAATGAATCGCCTAATCTGTTAAATTGCTCAAGATCTTTATCTGTCCACCAATTTACCAAGTTACCATCAGCATCAAAATCAGCTCCGCTATCATCAAAACCATGCGAGATTTCATGCCCTATAACCGCACCGATTCCACCATAATTTACAGCTGCATCTGCATTAAAATTGAAGAACGGAGGTTGTAAAATAGCTGCAGGGAAAACAATCTCATTATACGAAGGGTTGTAATATGCATTTACAATTTGAGGCGCCATAAACCACTCAGACTTATCTACCGGTTTATCTAGCTTTGCTATGTTTTCATCAAAATTCCATTTAGAGGCGTTCATCATATTTTGTAAATATGAGCCCCCTTCTTCAACACTTTTTATCTCTAGGTTAGAGTAATCTTCCCATTTATCCGGATAACCAACCTTAACTTGCGTTTTTTTAAGTTTCTCTATAGCTTTTTGTTTGGTTGCCTCATCCATCCAATCTAAAGCATTAATTCTGTCTTCGTAGGCTTTTATTAGATTGGCTACCATTTCTTCCATCTGTGCTTTGGCTTCCGGCGGGAATTTTTTATCTACATATAATTTACCCAGTGCCTCGCCAATTGTCCAATTTATAGTTTGTAGAGCACGCTCTTCTCTTGGGCGTTGTTCTTTTGCTCCACGCAACGTTTTACTGTAAAATTCCCAATTGGCTTGCTCAATTTCTTCAGAAAGCATATTGGCTGCATTGTTAAGTACTGTCCAGCGCAAATATGATTTCCAGTCTTCTATATTGTTTTTTGAAAGAACCGTTTGAAGTGATTTAAAATACC
>JBPEWY010000064.1:0-16400 GCA_052032225.1 Flavobacteriaceae bacterium | reverse complement strand
GAATTGGTAGACACGTTGGACTTAAAATCCAATGGACAGAAATGTCCGTGCGGGTTCAAGTCCCGCCCCGAGTACTTTAAAAACCCTGTAAAGCCAGTCTTTATGGGGTTTTTTGTTTTGTCTTTCTTTTTTAAAGTTTAATCAAAAATACAATCAAATCAACTCATATTTTTTACTTAAAAAGTAAAAACTGGCACTACCATTTAATAATTATTTTTCCTACTCTTAGTTTTAATTATTACTTTTAATACACTATTTCTTAAAAAATTTACACACCTAAACTTAGCGCTATTTAACCATGAAAGATACTTTAATTGTTGCCACAGAAAATTTCTCATTAAGTGAGCTTGAGTTTCTTTCTCGTTTATTAGTAGCTATTGGTATTGGTTTTGTGTTAGGCTTAGAGCGTGAATTTTCAGGGTTTTCTATAAAAGAAGAGCTTTTTGCCGGTGTTCGTACTTTTATCCTTATCAGCTTAGTAGGTTTTATTGCTGCCTTACTAAGCTTTATCTTTTCTCCCTATGTTTTTATTGCCTGTTTTGCCGGAGTTTTTGTTATGGTTACCACTTCTTACTGGATTAGTGCCAAAAAAGGAAGTTTAGGTGGTACATCAGAATTTGCAACAATACTTGCTTTCTTATTAGGAGCATTAACATTATTGGGGTATATAGAAATTGTTTTAGCTATTACTGTTGTGGCAACAGTTGTGCTTTCAATGAAATTTCAACTAAAAAACATTGTTGGCCAAATCACTAAAGAAGAGTTTTCTGCTTTTGTTCAATTTGTAGTTATTGCCTTATTAATCTTGCCTTTTTTACCAAATGCCAAAATGGGCCCTTTTGAGGTGTTAAATCCAAGAGAAATTGGTTGGGTTGTGGTACTTACTTCAGGAATTGGTTTTATTGGGTATATTTTAATGAAGTTTTTAGGGACCGATAGAGGAATACTACTTACCGGAATTGTTGGAGGATTGGTGTCTAGTACCGTTGTAACCTGGACCTTCACTAAAAAAAGCAAAGAAACTCCTGCACTATCAAGAAATTATACAGTTGCTATTATGGCTGCAGCTGCTATAATGATTATTAGAGTGTTAATATGGGTTTTTATTTTTAATAAAAATTTACTGCCAAAGCTATTATTCCCTATTGGTTTGCTTTTTGTTGCTGCAATAGGAGTTACTTTATACTTTCAGAAATCTGGTAAAACCAGCGAAAAGTTTAAAGAAAAGCTACCTCTAGGCGATCCGTTAAATATAAAAGACGCCCTGTTTTTTGGTTTTTTATATACCGGTATTTTACTCTTGGTTAGTTATGCCAGTAGTGAGTATGGGCATAAGGGAATTTATATATCTAGTGCAATAAGTGCGCTTACTGATATAGATGCCATAACAATATCTGTATCTAAATTAGCTGGTGATACCATTAATGTTTTATCGGCTCAAAACGCCATACTCTTAGCAACACTATCTAACACAATTGTTAAAATTGGCATTGCAGTTTGGGGCGGAAGCAAACAACTTAGAAAGCATGTTCTGTTTGGTTATGGCTTGGTTTTTATTGCCGGTTTAATCGGATTTTTAATTTTAAACTTAATTTAAAATGAAATTAGGTTTAGTTCTCTCTGGTGGTGGTGTTAAAGGTGCTGCACATATTGGAGTAATAAAAGCATTAGAAGAGTATAATATTTACCCCTCTGTAATTTCCGGTACCAGTGCCGGAGCTATTGTAGGAGCTCTCTATGCCGGTGGATATAAATGGCAAGAAATTTTACATTTTTTTAAGGCTGTACCTATGTTTCAATTTAGCCGCTATGCACTTGGTAAGCCTGGTATTCTTGACAGTGAAAAGTATTACGTAGATTTTAAAAAATATTTTCCGGAAGATAATTTTGCTGCCTTAAAAAAGCCGTTATATGTAACAGCTACAGATATTATTAACGGCTCATTAACGTATTTTAATAAAGGAAATTTAATTAAACCCATTTTAGCTTCGGCTTCTTTTCCAGGAGTTTTTACACCGGTAGAAATTAATGGCAAGCATTATATTGATGGTGGTGTATTAAATAATTTTCCGGTAGAACCCTTAAAAGATAAATGCCATAAAATAATTGGGGTGTATGTTACGCCATTAAAAAAAGTAGCTATTTCAGATTTAAAACACTCGTACCAAGTGGTTGACAGAGCCTATAAAGTTAAATCTGCTAGTGATTGTATTGCAAAATTTTCTGATTGCGATGTTATTTTTTATCCAGAAGAATTAGCTAACTACAGCACTTTTAGTGTAGGCAACATAGATACCATTTTTAATATTGGGTATCTACATGCAAAACAACAATTAAAAACTAGAAATATAGTAATAGATTAATAAGTAGAAAATTAAATCTACTAACTATCACCTAACTTCAGAAGGTAAGTTTTTACAAGGCCCTAAAGACCGATTTAAAGAACTATGGTTTTCATTTAAAGTGCAGTATCAATTTATACGGGCATTCAGAAAAATGCACTTTATAGGACATTGTATTACAGTTTTTGGTTCTGCTCGTTTTACTAAAACAAACCCCTACTATAAAAAAGCAGAAAAAGTAGGTGCTGCACTTACTAAACTTGGTTTTACAGTCATAACAGGTGGTGGTTTGAGTTTAATGGACCAAAAGCCTGATATTTATCATTGACTACTTGTAATTTCACCTTTAAATTTATCCCTAAAAAAAATGGAAACAACAATTTTAGTTCAAAATTTAAAATGCGGTGGTTGTGCCAATACTATAAGTAAAAAATTGCAGCAGCTTGAAGGCATAAGCAATATAAACATAACACCAGAACAAAATTCTGTTACTTTTAATTATAGTACAACAGAGCAATTACAAGCTGTTAAGAACATGCTGGTTAAGCTTGGTTACCCGCCAGAAGGAGAAGCAAATTCAATTAGTAAAAAGGTAAAATCGTATACCAGTTGTATGATTGGCAGATTAAATAGTTAATTCTATAAAAATTAAAAGCCGTTACTTTAAGTAGCGGCTTTTTTACTTTTAAAATAAATGTATTCTTTAAAGTGCTTTGTTTACTTTTTTAAAACTAATTCATTTTCTTCTAAATTCTTAACAATTGCTTTTACATATGCCTCAATAGTTTTGTGTATTTGGGTTGGGTCTACAATTTCGTATGACGCTCTCCAGACTAAAGCTCTTTCACTGTCTGGATCTAAATTATAAAGTGAAGCTTCTACATTATACACATTAAATCTATCGTAATAACCTGTATCAAAAAAAGCATCTTGGTTTAAAAAATAGTATCCTCTAAATTTATCAGACTGAGGGTTTATGTCATTAAATTCTCTGTTATAAGAAACCCGCTCATCAACTCCTTTAACTACCGAAATTAAAACTGCATCAAAATCTTGAAAAATTAATTCATCTTCTAACATTTTAAGTTCTTGTTCGGTTTTTTTTGAGTCAGTAAAATTAGCTTCACAAACAACAAAACTCTCTTCTGCTTTTAAACCTCTTTTTTGTAGTGCTTCGTTTAAATGTACTTCAAATAACTTTCTACTGGTTTGATCTTGTGTCACTCCAACTACAAGAATTTTTTTAGGAACAAACGTTTTATATTGAGTACTCTTCCAACTTTCTGAAAGCTTTACAGACGAACATCCTGCTAAGAAAAAAACAAATAGAGCAAAACAAATATTTTTCATTACAACATTTTTATGAAACTCATTAACAAAATTTAAGGGGTTAATCGAGCACAAGATTTATATGAATAAAGGTAGGTGTAAAATAGAGTGCAAAAAATGATTTAAATCAGGTGTGTGAGTTATTCTATAAAAAAAGAATAACTAGCTATTTTTTTAAAAAAAAGAGTATTTAATTGAACAAAATGACGGCTATTAAAGTGTACGTCTTGTTATAGTTTTTGAAATTAATTTTAAATAAAATCTTGGTTATTTTACAATAGTCGAGGTTTTTTATTTAGAGTATAAGTCTACTTTTCTTCAATGTCTAAACAAAATAACCACAAATTACACCATATATACCATAAGTTACTTGCTTTAAAAACATAGAATACTATTTTGTAATAAAAAACTTATAAAAATAAGTAAATTATTATCGGGATATACTATTTTATGTAATTTTTAAGAATCGTTGGCGTCTATAAGTGGTAACTTGTTTATTATTTCGCTTACGTAACTACTAATTAATTTAAGATGGCAGCCAAAACAATAAAGCACACTTTTGCTTTTGTAGCAATTATACTTGCTTCAGTTTTCTCTGCCTATAGCTATACCTATAAAACCAAGTTTAAAACAGATAGTGTTCTTTATGCTCAAAATGACAAGCAGAAAAATATACTAACTTCTATAGAGCTTCTTAAAAAAAGGTTAGATGAGAAAGAGATAGACTCTATAGATGCCTATAAAAACTTAGCTTTTTTTTATGCGCATTTAAACGATGCAAATAAAGCCACTTACTATCTAGAAAAACATATAAAAAACACTGCAGAAATAAACATACTGCATGATCAGTTTTTTAAAAAAATAAAAACTACAGAAAATTTCAAAAAACTAGAGCATAAGTACTTATTAAAAGTTTCTTTTTGGTCTTCTTTTTACCTTTTTAGTGGTTGTATTGGAGTTTTTATAGCATTGCTCCTGCTTTTTAAAATAAATAACAATCATTCATCTAACATTTTTATTGGATTATTTGTTTTATTACATTCTTTATTTATTTTACACATAAGCTTATTTATTTCAAATTACTTATACAAAACCCCTCACTTTTTATACATTACAACTACCTTTTCTTTATTGTATGGGCCGCTATTATATTTTTATTTCAAGAAAAGAGTCACAAATTATAACTTAACAGCAATAGATGCTTTACACTTTTTACCAACTTTAATATTGCTTGGTATTTTGGTTCCGTATTACACACTAGATGCAGAAAGTAAATTACTTTTAATGGTTAATAGAAATAGCGATTTAAAAGTTACTACTACTTTAATTGTACTTGCAAAAATTATTTCTTTATCGGTATATGCCTATCTAATTCATAAATTATATTTAAAGTATAAGCATCAAAACACAGAAAGCACAGCTGCGAGTATAAAGTGGCAAAGTCAACTTAAAAATATATTTATTGCGTATGTGTTTGTATACTCACTTCATGGTTTAGGTATAATTTTTATTGGAAACAGTGAGGGCGTAGCATCGTTTCAACCACAAGTAATAGCAATGGCTCTCTTAATTTTTTACATAGCATCAACAGCCTATACTGTTCCGGAAGTTTTTGGTAAAAAAACCAACTCTGCAATAAAAACAAAAGTTAATAACAATAATCTTCCAGATAAAAAATACAAAAAATCTGCTTTAACGCCTGCTTACTCTATTGAGCTTAAACAAGAACTTATTAAACTGCTTAACGAGTATAAGGTATACAAAGAAAACAATCTAAATCTTGAAATGCTTGCAGCCAAACTTGGCACTACAAAACACAATACGTCTCAAGTTATTAATGAGCATTTTAATATGAATTTCTTTGAACTAATTAATAAGTACCGTATTCAAGAAGCTACAACTATCCTTAAAAACAACTACCACATTACTCTAAACATTATTGATGTTGCTTATGAAGTAGGTTATAATAATAAAGTAACTTTTAATAAAGCTTTTAAAAAAGAAACATCGTTAACACCCACAGAATATCTAGATAAGCTTCACAAATTAAAATACGTTTAACCCTATTCTTAAAAAGGGTAAACTATTATAGGGGTTAACCTTTTCTACTCAAAATATCAGTCAATTTACTTTGCAATTACTGAAGGTTTGTGGTTTATATGAGTACTTCTATAAAAAATCCACTAAACTTTGATTTTATTTTTTGAAGACAAATTATTTGAGTTAGCCATCTTAATAATCTTTAATTCCACATTCCTTCCTTAGTTGCACTAATTCAAAACTAATCTTTAATATTTTAATCTATGAGAGTAAAAAATTACTGGATGCTGTTATTGCTATGTCTATTTAGTATAACAGTCACTCTAGCACAAGAAAAAAATGTCTCAGGTAGTGTTACAGACCAAAATGGTATGCCGTTACCCGGAGTAAACATTTTAGTAAAAGGTACTACAAATGGGACCCAAACTGATTTTGATGGTAACTATTCCATTAGAGTTAATGTAGGTCAGGTTTTGGTATTTACTTACATCGGCCAGAAAACAGTAGAAAGAACAGTTGGTGCTGCAAACACTATTAATGTTCAGATGGAAGAAGATGCTCAAACACTAGAAGAAGTAGTAGTAATTGCTTATGGGCAACAAAACAGACAAAAGCTGGTACAAAGTGTATCAACAGTAGACAATGAAAGTATAAAAGATATTCCAGCATTATCACCTCAAGAATTATTACAAGGGCAAGCATCAGGTGTTCAAGTAGTAAATTCTTCTGGAATTTTAGGAGCTGCACCAGTCATTAAAATTAGAGGTGTAGCATCTATTTCTTCTGGAGGTAGACCATTAATTGTTATAGATGGTGTTCCCCTTAATGACGCTATTGTAACCGGTGGACAAGGAGGACAAGGATTAAACCCTCTTGCAGATATTAATCCAAACGACATCGAATCTTTTTCAGTTTTAAAAGATGCTGCAGCAACTGCTGTATACGGGTCTCGAGGTGCAAACGGGGTAATTTTAATTACAACCAAATCTGGTAGAAAAAATCAAGATACCCGAGTAACATTAGATATGAGTACATCTTGGACAAAAAGTACCGATGTATTTGATATGATGAATGCCGATGAGTTTCGTGAATTTTTGGTAGAAGCTGGCTTTGCTGCTTCAACAGGCGACTTACCGCAAGGGTCATTCGATTGGCCTTCTAATGTAGTAAGAACGGGTATATCTAAAGACTTAAACATGAATATTACCGGAGGAAGCGAAAAAACCACCTTCTTTGTAGGTTTAACCTATAAAGATCAAGAAGGTTTTATAAAAGGCAATAATCTAGATAGATTAAGTGCCCGATTAAACCTTACACACGATGTAAACGACTGGTTAAAAGTTGGTGTTAATTTAAGTGTAACCGAAAATAAAAATGATAGAGTTGGCGCAGAAAACTCAACTTTTGCTCCATTAACTACATCTTTTTTACAGCAGCCTTGGGTTGAGCCAACAGACGAGAATGGTAACTTTGTAAATACCGGTTTCTTGGCAAATGTTATAGCCATTGAAGCATTAGATATTAATGATGCTAACAGCTTTAGAACAGTTGGTAATGTATTTGGAGAATTTAAGCTGTTAGATGGTTTAACTTACAGAAGTGATTTTGGTATAGACAGAGTTGCTCTAGAGCAATTTCAAAGATCGTTTGAAGTTAACTCTCCGGGAGGCTTTGCTTCAGATATTGTAAACTTGTTAAATAAGTTTGTATTTACAAACACATTAAACTACAATACAACTTTTGGAGAATTTCATGATCTATCGGTTGTTGCAGGTATGTCTTATGAAGAGGTAGAAAATAGAGCAACCACTGTTACTGCTACCGGGTTTCTTTCAGACGACCAAATAAACACCGTATCTGCATCAACTCCAGGAACCACTAATAACACTTCAACAGGAAGCAGATTAGTTGGTTATTTTGGTAGAGCAAATTATTCATACGATAACAAATATATTGTTGAAGGATCTATAAGACGTGATGGATCATCTCGTTTTGGTGAAAACAATAAGTATGGTACTTTCTGGGCTGCCGGTGCTGCTTGGTTAATTTCTTCTGAAAGCTTTATGGAAGATGTAGATTGGATAAACACCTTAAAATTAAGAGGAAACTTTGGTACTTCTGGTAACGACAGAATTGGAAACTTTGCCTCTTTAGAAAATTTTGGAGGTGGTATCGTTTCTAACTATAATGGTGCTTCAGGACTCCGTCAATTAGGAGCCGCTAACCCAGATTTACGCTGGGAAAAATCTGAATCTTATGATATTGGCTTTGAAGCAGCTTTCTTTAATAACAGATTTAGGTTAAACGTTGACTATTATAATAAAAAGACAACCGATTTAATTTTAAACGTTCCTATTCCTCAAACCAACGGAGGTATTAACTCTATTATTGATAATGTTGGTGAAATGGAAAATAGAGGTTGGGATATAGATTTGTCTGTTGATATCTTTGACGGCGAAAACTTTAGCTGGACTTCTTCATTAAACTTAGGTATTAATGAAAACGAAGTGCTATCATTACCGGGTGCTAACTTAGATGCACAAGGCAGAAGATTTGTATCGGCTACTACCGTACAAAGAGCTGTAGAAGGACACTCTGTAAACAGTTTTTATTTAATTAGATACAAAGGCGTAAACCCACAAACAGGTGATGCAGAATGGTTAGATATAAACGGTAACCCTACTACAACTCCAACCTCGGCAGATAGAGTTATTGCAGGAGATGCAAACCCTGATTTTGTTGGTGGTTTTAGAAATCAATTACGATATAAAGATTTTGATCTTAATTTCTTCTTCAACTTTAGTGTTGGAAATGATATTTATATTTCAGGACTTAGGTTTACAGATAACCCCGCAAGTACTTTTAACAATAGAAGAAATTTACTAGATGTTTGGAGAAATCCGGGAGACAATGCTTATGTCCCTTCATTTAGCAGTCCTACATTTAATACTTTTTCTCAGCGTTCAACGCTACAGTTAAAAGATGGTACTTATGCAAGACTTAAAAACATAACATTAGGGTATACTTTGCCTGCAAAAATTGCCGACAAATTAGGTTTCCTTAAAGGTGTTAGATTGTATGCAACAGCAAACAATGTATTTACTTTAAAAGGAAGTGATTTAGATGGTATTGATCCTGAAGTAACAGATTCAACAGCAAATGGTAGACAAGGGGAAACCTTTTTTACACCACCGCAATCTAAAACTTATTTGATTGGAGCAAGATTAACATTTTAATAAAAACAAAAAGTAAGATGAAAAATAAATTTATATTAATACTATTAGCAACAGCTACATTCTTCTCTTGTGATGAAAAATTAGATTTGGCTCCGGAAGATCAATTAACACAAGATGTAGCGTTTTCTAACAAAGAATTAGCATTAGGCGTTTTAACCGGAGTATATAGTGCTGCTCAACAAGACGATGTGCTTAATGGTACATGGCAGTTAGCCGGTGACTGGCAAGCAGATAATATTGACTTTGTAGGGTCATTTCCAACCTATAACGAAGTTAAAAACTATACTACGCTGGCAACAAACGTCTCTATTGCAGGTATGTGGGATGACTCTTATGAAACCATTGGTACTGCCAATTTAGTAATTAAGAATATTCCTTTGGTTGATGATCCATCGTTTACAGATGCAGAGCGTAATAATGCTATTGCTCAAGCTAAATTTATGAGAGCTTTAGTATACTTTAACCTCTCTAACTGGTATTCACAACCTATTCAAGTATCTGGAGGAACATCTTTAGCTGTACCTTTAGTTCTAGAACCTTTTGAAGGCGAAGTACAGTTTCCTGCAAGAGCAACATTAAATGAAGTTCAAGCTCAAATAGAACAAGATCTATTAGAAGCATTACCTCATTTAACAGACGGAGATAACAGCATAGCTACATTAGGAGCTTGCCAAGCATTTTTAGCCAGATTATATCTGTACCAAGAAAAATGGGCTCAAGCTGCCGATTTTGCTAACCAAGCAATTCAAAATAGTAACTATGCACTTGCAAACAACTACACTTTTTATAATACACAAAGTAGTGAGTTTTACTTTACTTTAGTAAATACAGAAGCAGATGGGCAAGATAGTGGTCAAGGTTTTTCAGGATTATCAAACCCAACTCCAACCGGAAGAGGTGATGCCCCTTACTCAGACAATCTGTTGGCTGCTTTTGCTGCAGAACCCGGAGACTTGCGCTTTTCTGAATTAACTCAAACCGGAGCAGATGCTTTAGGTACTGTACGAGAATTTAGTAGTAAATTTCCAGAAGCAATTAACAATTCAGATAATGCTCCTGTGTTTAGAGTTACCGAAATGTACTTAACAAGAGCAGAAGCAAATTTAAGAGGAGGCACATCGGTTGGAGATACTCCATTAAATGACATCAATGCTTTACGTTCGCGAGCAGGTTTACCTGATTTACTAGCCGTAACTTTAGATGATATTTTAAATGAAAGAAGAAAAGAACTTTGTTTTGAAGGTCATAGAAGAATGGACCTTCTTAGAAACAACATGAATTTAAGAAGACCCGGCATGGCAAATGAAGCAGAATCTGCTCCTGGTCAGAACAAAGTTATTTTTCCTATTCCAGTAAATGAATTAGACCTTAATGAAAACCTTGAACAAAATCCTGGTTACTAACTAGGTAATGTGTTAATTATAATTGCAAAAAAAGGCTGCCTAAAAGGCAGCCTTTTTTATTATAATGAGTTGTTATTTTATTAAGGTAAACCCATAAATATCATCTTTTCCTAAACCTCCTTTTCTGTTTGAGGACAAAAAGCCAAAATATTTGTTGTCTGCTTGTTTTTTAATTATAAATCCAAATTCATCAAAAGCAGTGTTAATTGTCGGACCTAAATTTACCGGTGGCCCATACTTTAACTCTTCTAAAATAGGTGCTTTATAAACATCCATCCCTCCTAAACCATAAAAAATATCAGAAGAAAAATATAATTCGTTATTAAACACATAAGGCGCAACTTCATTACCGGGAGTGTTTATATTAGGCCCCAAGTTTATGGGTTTAGACATTATTTGGTCTGAGTTTATAAATACATAATAAATATCTGTTCCTCCGTACGAGTCGGGCAAGTTTGCGCAAAAATAAAGTATACTGTTTTCTGCATCGTAAAACGGATAATAAAAGGATACTCCTAAATCTTTTAAAAATGTTCTTGGGGCCGAATTGGGTTTGTTTACTTGCACAGCTTTAATAGACATTGCATTAATTCCTTCACTATTAAATTCAAGGTTTTTTCCATTTTTATTAGAAGCCGAATAGAAAACTTGTTGCAAACCAACAGCATAATGCGGTGTTGCTTCGTGAAAAGGAGAGTTGGGTATTAATGCAAACAACTTACTGTTTGATAGTTTTCCGTTTGCAGAAAGTTCTGCCTGATAAATATCTAAAAAAGGTTCATTAGCTGGTTCATACAATGTTTTATAACTTGTATTCTTACTGCTTGTGTAAAGTAAAAAATCATTATAAAAAGCAGGAGCAAAATCTAATCCTCTACTGTTTATCGTTGTTTTAGTTATAGTAAAAACAGGTAAACTATCAGGGTAGTTTTCTAATAAATCAAAATTACTGATTGCATTATTTAGTAGTGTTTCAGAAAAAAAGTCTTTTCGCTCTTGCATTAATTGTTTTACTGCGCTTACACCTTTAGTTTTAAGTAAACATTGTAACAGTTTATTATAATCTGAAGTAGATAAAGCATTATCATCTTGGTAAAGCCTATTATAAATCTCGTAAGCTTTTTTGTAATTTTTTATTTTGTAGTAAGAATCGGCTAAATTAACCTGTTGCTCTTTAGTTAAAGGTTGTTTTGCAGCAATCTTGTTGTACTCAATTACAGCTTTTTCAAATTTTAGCTCAAAATAAAATCTATCTCCTTTATTAGAAAAAGAGCGTTGCGCTAGTACAACATTGGCAATTAAAACAAGCGTTATAAAAAGTATCGTTTTTTTCATTATATGGTCTTAAAAAAATCTTGGGGTTTGTATTTGTTTTGGTTTTCCTCTATCTCCTTTAGAAGACGGGGTGTTTGATGTGGCAGCACCAAAACCAATTTTTAAAATAATTTCGTGAGAACCAGAACTAAACTGATTTAATGCAGTGGTTGTATAATCGTAAGCATACCCTATAAATACACCGTCTGATACCTGAAATCCGGCAACTCCGCTAAAAGCGTTTTCTACTCTGTACGACGCCCCTAGCATAAATTTTTCGGCATATAAAAAATTAGCCGATAAATTAAATGAAACCGGAGAAGCTTTTAAAAAGTGTGCCATAACAGCAGGCTTAAATTTTAGTGAAGACGATAAATCAAAAACATATCCTGCAATTGCATTCACTTGAATGTTGTCATCTACAACCGTAGCTACTTCTTCATCAAAAGTTTCTGTGCTAAGAAAGTTAGGAGCCGAAAGCCCTAAATACCAATTATTAGCATACATAAAAATACCTGCTCCTACGGTTGGATAAAATGTATTTTGTGGGACCAAATTAGCGGCATTATCATTATCGTTTTCAAACTCACCTTTAGTTAAATCTATATCTAACATTGATCCTCCGGCATCTATTCCGAATGAAATTCTAACATCGTCTGAGGTTTGAATTATATAAGCATATGACGCGTTAAAAAATGTTTGAGTAGCAGGACCAATTGCGTCGCGCAAAACATGAAGCCCTAAGCCCATTTTTTTATTAGAAAAAGGAAAATTTAATGTAAAATTTTGTGTGTTTGGTGCTCCGTCTATACCTACCCATTGTGTTCTGTACAGCAACGTTGCTTCTGTTTTTGGTACTGTACCAACATATGCAGGATTAAAACTACCAATATTAAACATGTATTGCGTGTATTGAGGCTCGTTTTGTGCAAAACCAATATGCAACACAAAACAAAAAAATGTTGTGCTTACAACTTTTAGTAGCGTAGTTGTAGTTTGTTGTATCATAAACACTTATCTAATTATCTGAATCCATCCGTTTAGCGCCGGTGTGCCGTCTCCTAAATCAAGTACATAAAAATAGGTTCCTATAGGTAATGGATTTCCATTGTTGTTTAAAGAACCGTCCCAGTCGTTTTTATACCCCTGAGCACTATAAACTTTATTTCCGTATCTATTAAAAACCTCGAATGTGCTTTCCGGAAAATCAAGAATACATTCTATTGTAAGAGTATCGTTAGTGCCATCACCATTAGGTGAAAAAATATTATATACCTTACCACAATCTTCTCCTCTTGGAATAAGCGTTACAGTAGCGGTATCATTCTGTGGGTTTTCATCTAATGGTGTTACAGATGTAAGTTGTGCTGTGTTAGTGAAATTACCGGCTTCTAAAACTGTAACAGTTATAGTTAGCGAAGCTGTTTCACCACTTGCAAGGCTTGCAATATTCCACGTACCATCTACAGAATCATATACACCGGAGGTTTCTGTATGCGAAACATAAACAAAACCTGTTTCTATTACTTCGCTAATTACAATGTTATTGGCTATTCGGAGTGCTAAATTTTGGGCAGTAATAGTGAACGTAACCTGCTCATTAAATATTGGTGTTGTTGTACTGGCTTCTTTAGTGATTGCAATATCTACTTCTTGAGCACAATTAGGATGATTTACATCCGGATCGCAAGCATCTAATGGATTCGTATCGTTATTTACTTCATCGCCATCAGTTAAACCATCATCATCTGTATCGGGATCATTAGGGTCTGTTCCCAATGCTTCTTCTTCTTCATCAAACAATCCATCATTATCACTATCAACATCATCATTTATAAAGGTTACAGTTACTGTTTCAGAAATACCATTATAGGTGTCTTCAGACAATGGGTTATCTACCGCAATAATAATAGCTGCCGAGTCACCGTCTCTGTCTATATTATCGTTAACACCGGTAACTGTTACTGTTTGAGGTGTATTCCATGTAGCTGCAGTAAACGTTAATACATTTGGGCTTGCTGTACCTTCTGCATTGTTTGTTGATGCAACATTTAAAACTACATTTTTAGAAATTTGGGTGTTTAAAACTACTGTGAATGTTCCGGTACCGCCATTTTCATTTATAGTTAAAGAAGTTGGAGTAACAGTAATTCCGGCAGAATCGTCATCTATAAATGTAACTTCAACCGTTTCCTGAAGCCCATCGTATGTATTATCTAATGTTTCTGTGTCGTTTACTTGAACTGTTATAACTGCTGTATCACCGTCTCTATCTAAGTTATCGTTTACTCCGGTAACTGTAACTGTTTGTGGTGTATTCCAATTACTTGGAGTAAATGTTAGTGATGAAATATTTACTGTGCCTTCTGATTCATTATTAGAAAAAACATCTACAACTACCAAATTAACCGGCTCAGTATCTAAAACTACATTAAATGTGCCGGTGCCCCCATTTTCATTTACAGATAATAAAGTAGGATCTACCGTAAGGCCCACTCCATCATCATCAGAAAAAGTTACCGTTACCGTTTTAGAAATACCCACAAAAGCACTACCGCTTGGTGCAGATGCTACAGAAACAGTTATAATTGTAGTATCTCCGTCTCTATCTATATTGTCGTTAACTCCTGTAACAGTAATTGTTTGTGGCGTGTTCCAGTTACTTGGAGTAAACGTTACGTTTGAAGGTGAGACAGTCCCTTCTGATGGACTTCCTGATGAAACATTAACCACCACATTTCCGGTTGGTTGTGTATCTAAAACCACAGTAAATGTACCAGAACCACCATTTTCATTTAATGTAAAAGCTGTTCTGCTTAGCGTTATATCTGCCTCATCGTCATCTGTAAATGTGGCTGTAACCGATTCAGAAATATTGTCGTAGGCATTGTCTGTTGTTAAGGTGTTATTACTGTTTACTGTAATTGTTGCAGTATCTCCTTCTCTATCTATACTGTCGTCTTGCCCTGTAACAGTTATGGTTTGAGGTGTGTTCCAATTAGCATTTGTAAAAGTAACCGACAAAGGTAATACGGTAGCTTCTGCAGTATTACTAGATGCTATATCAAAAACCACATCGTTTAAAGGTTCCGTATTCAATACTATTGTAAAAGTATCAGACCCTCCGTTTTCATCTATAGTAAGACTTAACGGATTAATAGTTACACCGGCAACATCATTATCATTAAAAGTAACTGTAACTGTTTGGTTAGCAAGCGAATCAAACTCATCATCCGAACTTGCATCTACAACTGCAATTGTAATTATTGTTGTGTCTCCAGCTCTTACAAAATTATCATCTACTCCTGTAACAGTTACAGATTGTGGAGTATCCCAGTTAGATGGAGTGAATGTTAATGTTGATGGTGATACCGTTCCTTCTGCTGTATCACTAGATTGTACCGAGAATACAACATTAGACACGGGTTGAGTATCTAAAACAACCGTGAATGAACCTGTACCATTGTTTTCATTAACAGTAAGACTAGTTGGTACAACTGTAAAACTTGCTTCATCATCATCTGTAAAAGTAACTGTTACATCTTCAGACTCCCCATCAAAAGCATCATCTGATGTTGCATTCACCACAGAAACAGTTATGATTGCTGTATCATTTTCTCTGTCTATACTGTCATCTACTCCAGATACAATTACTGTTTGAGGGATGTTCCAATTACCCGAATTAAAACTCATAGTACTTACATCTACAGTACCTTCGTTAGTGTCAGACGAAGTAATTGTTAGATTAACTGCAGAAAGGGGTTCGCTTGTTAAGGAAACCTGAAATGTATCACTTCCTCCATTTTCATTTATTGTTAATGTTGTTGGAACTAAATTTATTCCGGCATCATCATCATCAGTAAAGACAACGGCCACTGCAACCGATTGCCCATCAAAAGCGTCATCTGATGCAGCATCATCTACTGCTACTGTAATTGTAGCGCTGTCATCTTCACGATCAATATTGTCATTAATACCTGTTACTGTAACATCTTGAGGTGTATTCCAGTTACTCGGAGTAAATGTTAATGTTGATGGTGATACCGTACCTTCTGCCGTATCACTAGATTGTATAGTAAAGACAACATCAGAAATAGGCTGAGTATCTAAAACTACACTAAAAGTATCTGTCCCACCATTTTCTGCAATAGTAAGATTTGTAGGCGTTACTGTAATATCTGCTGCATCATCGTCTGCAAAAGTAACTGATACAACCTGGTTAGCAAGCGCATCAAAAGCATCATCTGAAGCCGCATCATTCACAGAAACAGTGATAGTTGTACTATCTCCGTCCCTATCTATATTATCATCAATCCCGGTAACAGTTACAGGCTGTGGTGCATTCCAATTAGCCGTTGTAAATGTTAATGAATTTGTAGAAATTGAACCTTCTGAGGGATTACTATTTGAAATTGAAAAAACAACATTAGTTTCCGGCTGTGCCGTTAATACTACCGTAAAAGTGCCTTGCCCGCCATTCTCACCAATTGTTAACGATGTTGGATTAACGGTATATCCGGCCGTATCGTTATCATTAAGCGTACCCGTGCCCTGTGGGGTGCTTATAGTTACGCCTCCGCTTGCATTGCTTAAGTTGGTTACAAAGGTCTCTACGCCTTCTACCAAACTATCATCGGTTGTAGTTATTGTAATGGTTTGCGTTTCTCCGCTGGTACCCGTAAAGGATAACTGTCCGCTATCCGAGGTGTAATCACTCCCTGCCGTGGCTGAACCAT
>JBPEWY010000063.1:0-71632 GCA_052032225.1 Flavobacteriaceae bacterium | reverse complement strand
TAGAAGTTTTAGAAAATAACTCAGGAATTATAACCAATATAGATGGTGTTTTTACCTTAGAGCAAGTACCCTTACATGCTACATTAAGAATTAGATATTTAGGGTATGAGCCCTATTACGTACATGCTCACGAACTTACAAATACTAACCGATGTAAAACACTTTATTTAAACCCCAAAAGAGAACATTTAGAAGAAGTAGTTGTTTACCATTTTTTAACTACCGGTTTGCAAAAACAACAAGACGGGAGCATAACCTTAAACACTGCAGATTTTGGAATTCTTCCCGGATTAATTGAGCCTGATGTTTTACAAACTATTCAAGCTTTGCCCGGTATTAAAAGTATTAACGAAACCGTTTCTAACATAAACATTAGAGGTGGTACTAACGATCAAAATTTAATGCTTTGGGATGGTATTAAAATGTATCAATCTGGGCACTTTTTTGGGCTTATTTCTGCTTTTAATCCGTATTTAACAGAAAGTGTAGATATAATTAAAAACGGTACAAGCGCACAATTTACAGATGGTGTTAGTGGTACAATTAACATGAAATCGTTAAACACACTTACCAATAATACAATTGGTGGTGCCGGTTTTAATTTAGTAAGTGCCGATTTGTATGGTCAAATTCCAATTACAGAGAAAATGGCCTTTCAGTTTTCCGGTCGTCGTGCAGTAACAGATTTTTTAAATACCCCAACTTATAATCAATATTTTAACAGAGCTTTTCAGGATTCTAAAATCACTAATACACAAAACCAAGAAGTTGATCAAGATATTACCAGAAAAGAAAGTTTTTATTTTTATGACTTTAGCGCTAAGTTTTTATATGATATAAACAATAATCACAAACTAAGAGTTAGCTTTATAAACATTAATAATAATTTAGATTACGCCGAAACGCTTCGTGAAAATAACGAAAGTGAAACCAAAGAGAGTACATTAGACCAAAACAATTTAGCATTTGGAGGTAGTTTAAACAGCAAATGGTCTGAACAATTTTCTACAGAAATAAGCAGCTATTACACAAAATACAATCTTGACTCTAAAAACTTAACGCTTTTAACAGACCAGCGTGTTTTACTAAACAACCAAGTTTTAGAAACCGGAATAAAACTAAACACCTTTTTTACCTTTAATAACATAACTCTTTTAAACGGATACCAATTTTATGAAGTAGGTATTACTAATGCTCAGGATGTTAACATTCCGGAGTTTAAATTAATTGATAAAGATGTTTTACGAAATCATGCCATTTTTTCTGAAGTAAGTTACACGTCTTTTAACAAAAAAACCTTTTTAAGAGCCGGTGTACGAGCTAATTACATTGAGAAATTTGGAGAGTTTATTTTTGAACCTCGACTTAATTTTTCTCAAGAATTATTACCTCATTTTTTAATAGAAGTTCAGGGAGAATTTAAAAATCAAACAGCCAATCAGCTTATAGACTTAGAGCAAGATTTTTTAGGTGTAGAAAAAAGGAGATGGGTTTTAGCAAATAATTCAGATTTACCGGTTACTAAAAGCAAACAAGCTTCTTTAGGATTTAATTACAATAACAATGGCCTTTACGTTGGTCTTGAAGGATTTTATAAAAAAGTAAACGGAGTTACTACTTCTAACCAAGGATTTCAAAACCAAGATCAGTTTGAAGACGCTCCCGGGGCGTATGGCTACATTGGACTTTACGACGTGATGGGACTTGAGTTTTTAATAAATAAAAAAACAAATAAATACAGTACATGGCTTAGTTACACTTATAATAGTAACAACTACACTTTTAAGGATATTGTTCCGAGTGAGTTCCCTAATAATTTAGATGTTACCCATGCACTTACCTTTGCAGGAACTTATATTTACAACAATTTTAAATTAGGTGTTGGTTTAAATTGGCACACCGGAAAACCTTATACCGAGCCAGACCCGGACAATCCGGTTTCTGAGGGAGAATTTGAAAACACCATAAACTACCGATCACCAAACAGTAGCAGATTAGATGATTATTTTAGAGTTGATGCGTCTGCAACCTATAATTTTAAACTAAGCAAAAAAGTTAAGGCTACTTTAGGTGCTGCAATTTTAAATGTAACTAACAAAAAAAATACGCTTAATATTTATTACAGATTAAACGATAAGCAAGATACAGAGGTACAACGGGTAGAAAACATATCGTTAGGGATAACCCCAAATTTTACATTTAGGGTTCAGTTTTAATAAAAATGCCTGCAGCAAATAACTGCAGGCATTTTATTATTTATAAAGGCTTTAACCACAATAAATGTTTCCAATTATTTTTTTCTTTAAGTACTAAAGCAATATTAGTAATTAAAAGTAATGAGGTTAAAACCAACTCGTAAACCTCGTCAGGTTCTAAAAAAAGATGAAATAAAAATATATGCAACGAAATTGGGAGTAAAAAAATGGCTCCTACAAAGGCCGTGCCTTGTAAAACAACTAATAGCCCAAACAAAATTTCTGTAACTCCTAAAACCTGCCAAAAATATCCGGTTTGTTTAGCTCCGTTTATATAAAGAACTTTTTGTAATGTATTTGTTTGCGCAGGATCTTTAAACTTTTCTGCTTTTTCTAAAACTTCTAAAGGAGAAGGTATTGGTTTAGAAAATTTTTCTATTCCGCCATAAATCATCATTCCTCCTAAAAACAACCGCAATAAAATCCAGATAAAAGGTATTAGCTTACTCATTTTCAAAAGTATTTTGTCCTTTATTTGGGTTATATACATATTTAAAGGTGTAGTATCTAGACTCTCCTGTAGTATCACCGTCTTTATAATAACTTAAAATCTCTACTTTGGCATACTTGCCATCGTGAGTTTTAAACAGCAAAATCTTACCGGGTATTGGTGCGATAGTATGAGTAGAAAAATCATAACTATACCATCCGTTATTACTTCCGGAAGGTATAGCAAACCCTTCAGAACTATCTTGTTTAAAATTTGCTTGTTCCGGCACTTTGGTTACCTCATCAAAAGTTCCGGTAACAATTGCAACTGCAGCTTCTCCAGTGCGTTGTGGCTCATCGGCTGTGCCTGTATTGGTCCCACCGTTTACAGCAATAGTAGTACCTCTAAAGGCAATATCCCATGCTGTTTCACTAGTTGTTGTTTGCCCTGTAGAAAAATTAAATTTTGTGAATTCTCCTGAAACAGGTTCTCCTTGCCCTCCTTGTTGAGGCGCATGTAAATTGGTTATAATTTTAGACTCTGTTGTTAAATAAACTGTATCATCGTTTTTTGAACACGATACTAAAAACATAATAACTAGTACTAAAGAAACATGTAAATTTCTCATATGATTATTTATATTAAAATTGAACATTAACTTTCGTGAAAAACTGTATTCCTGGAAGGGTAGGAATATTTTGCCTGTCTGTATAATCAAATAAATTATCTATACCTACTTGAAGTGTGTATTTGTTATTAAAAGTTTTCTGTGCAGACACATTAGCTAATAGATACCCCTTAACAAATGATGTATCGTAAGCATCAATTATACCATTACCATTACTATCTGCTAATGCATATTTGCTTCTGTAAATTAATCTTGCATTTATGCTCGTATCGTACTTACTTATCTCATAAAAGGCTTTAAAATTGGCTATATGCCTAGACCTGTTTGGAAGCCCAAAATAATCTGCTGACTGTAATCTGATGGTTTGCAATGTTTCGGGATGTCTAGCAAAAATGTTTCCATTAGCAACAGCTTCCTTTTGTTTTTTATCTTTAGCAAACAATAGCTGGTATCCTGCAGATAGTGTTAGTTTATTAAGTATTTTATATGAGATGTTAAATTCAGTTCCGGTGGTATAAACTCGGTCTATATTGTAATATCCAAACACATTTTGCCCATTTGTTTTTCGAGCAATAACCCGAGTGTCTATTAGATTTTTAAAATCGTTTCTAAAGTAATTTACATCTAAAGATAATTTGGTGTTGCGGTAAGAAGCTCCAAGATTAATACCTACAGAGCTTTCAGCATTTAATTTCCCACCAAGTGTAGCCCTATTAACCGTTATATTTGTTATCTCATTATTGTTTTCTAACTGCTGTATTACCTCTTGTTCAACTTCTTTTCCAACAACGGTATAACCGGCACTACTGTTAGTGAAATCTAAATACAACTGCCTAAAATCAGGTGCTTTAAAACCGTAACCAATAGAACCTTTAATAGAAATTTTATTGTTTAAAGCATAGGTAGCAGATAGCTTAGGGCTTAACTGTGATTGATATTCACTATGGTTGTCAAACCGAGCTCCAACTATCATGTTGAGCTTTTTTAACGGGAAAAAATCGTATTGCAGAAATACATATTCTGATTGAAAAGAAACCTCATTCCTAAACAAGTTTCTATTAAGATTTTCAAAATTCATCCCAACACCAGCCATTATTGTACTGTTGTTGTTTATAGTGTAAACACCCCTAACTTCTGGCCTAAGTAGAGATTGATTAAAGCTACTTTCAAAAAGAGACTCTTCTGTGTTTATTATTAAATACTCTTGGATTGCTTTGTATTGTGTGTAGTACAACTCATAATCAAACTTTAAATTAACTGAAGGTTTGTGTTGAAGCTTTAAATGTGTATTATAATCTTCTTCTTCACTAATACCATCTACATCCTGTTCTTCTTTAAAAAATCTAAACGAAGAATTTAATTTTAACTTCTCTGAAAAGTAGTTAGTTAACTGACTGTTTAAAGTAAAATTTTGATATGAATTTACAGTAGGCGAATTTTGATTAGACGATAAATTGTAACCGTCTGACGTAAGATAGTTGCCATAAAAATTAAAGGCTACTCCTTTTTCTTTTACTTTTAAGTTTACATTTAAATCTGTTGTATTAAAACTACCATATCGATAATCTAATTCTCCTTTAAAGTTTTCAATAAATTTTTTATCGGTTATAATGTTTATAACACCCCCTAAAGCTTCAGAACCATAAAGCGCAGAAGATGGACCTTTTACAACTTCTATCTTTTTAACATTGCCAACCGCTAGCCTACTTAAATCTAAATTACCGGCATTTCTGCCAATTACAGGTACTCCATCTATTAAAACCATTATATACTCTGAAGAAATGCCTTGCAACTGAACGCCTACAAAACCACTTTCGTCTGGAACAGATACAATTCCGGTTTGTTCATTTAGTATATCTTGAAGACGTAATGCACCTGTTTTTTTTAATTGACTTTTACTAATTACTGTAACCGGTAATGGAATGGCTTCTAACTGTTTTTCTGTTCTTGTGGCGGTAACCACAACTTCTTTTAGCTGATTTACTAGAATAGAATCTAACTGCTTTTCTTGTGCTTTAACACTTATGCTTATAAAAATAAAAGCAACCAATTTATATGCCCTCATTATTAAGAATTATTCTAAATAATTTCGGCAAATCTATTAATTATTTTTATTCAATCTAAATAAATTTAATATTTTTGACGCCGAAAATATCAATAAAATCATATCAAGATGAAACAAACCATTGCAAAATCATTGTTAATCAGCTTATTAGCATTAAGCACTTACGGACAAAACAAAAAACAGCAAGACATTAACGCTATTAAAAGTATGTGTGGGTGTTACGAGGTGAAATTTAATTTTGCCGAAACTTTTAATTATTCTAAAGATAGTTCCTATACCCCATCGGCTACAAAACACGCATACGGATTAGAGTGGGTAGAACTGGTAGAAGACACACCAGATAAAATAGTAATGCAGCATTTACTTATTGTAAATGATACAATGATTGTAAAACATTGGAGACAAGATTGGCTTTACGAAAACACTAAGTTATATGAATTTTATAAAGATAAAACCTGGAAGTTTAAAGAGCTTTCTAAAGATGAAGTAAAAGGACAATGGACACAAAAGGTATATCAGGTAGATGATAGCCCAAGGTATGAAGGTACAGCTACTTGGGTACATGTAGACGGTAAGCACTATTGGAAAAATACTACTGATGCTCCCCTACCCAGAAGAGAATACACCAAACGAAATGATTATAATGTGCTGAGAAGAACCAATACTCACGAAATTACCTCATACGGTTGGCTTCATGAACAAGATAATGATAAGTTAGTTCGTGATGAGAATGGTAATGACTTTTTACTAGCTCAAGAAAAAGGGTTAGATATATACACTAAAGTAGATGACTCTAAATGTAAAGCAGCTCAAAATTGGTGGAAAGAAAATAAAGATTTTTGGGCTAAAGTAAGAAACAAATGGAGTGAAGTTTACAATGAAAATCAAGATCTGCAATTAAAACCAACTGTAGATAAAAAACCACTTTTTTCTCATTTATTTAAAATGCCTCCGCAATCTAGTAAAGAACAAATAGAAGAGGTTATTAATAACTTTATTAAATAAACATAAAAGCAGAAACTTTTAAGCATTTAAAAGTTTCTGCTTTCCTTATAATTTGATTAGGTAAATTTATTTTCTAAAACCTACATTCTTTCAGGAACTCCAATTCCTAAGAGTTTAAACCCTTGCTTTATAATTACACCTACTTTTTTAGATAATTGTACTCTAAATACTTTTTCTTGCTCATCTTCTGCTCCTAAAATAGGTACGTTTTGGTAAAAAGAGTTAAACTCTTTAACTAGATCGTATACATAATTAGCAATAATTGCAGGGCTGTAATTAGCAGCTGCTTGTTTTACAGCTTCAGGAAATTGTTGTATAATTTTTAATAATTCTTTTTCTTTCTCGTGCAATGTTACGTTAGTAACTGTAGCATCTAAATAATCATTATCTGCTTTACGAAGAATACTCTGAATTCTGGCGTATGTATATTGAATAAAGGGACCGGTATTCCCTTGAAAATCTACAGACTCTTGTGGGTTAAATAAAATTCTTTTTCTAGGATCTACTTTTAATATAAAATATTTTAATGCTCCTAAACCTATAGTTTTATAAAGTTCTTTTTTTTCTTGCTCAGAATAACCATCTAACTTTCCAAGCTCTTTAGAGATTTCTTCGGCAGTAGTAGCCATATCTTCAATTAAATCATCGGCATCAACTACTGTTCCCTCTCTACTTTTCATTTTCCCGGTGGGTAAATCAACCATACCATAGCTTAAATGATACAGATTTTCTGCCCACGCAAATCCTAATCTTTTTAGAATTAAAAACAGTACTTTAAAATGGTAGTCTTGCTCATTTCCTACCGTATAAACCATCCCGGTAATATCCGGATAATCTTTAACTCTTTGTATAGCGGTACCAATATCTTGCGTCATGTAAACAGCAGTTCCATCAGATCTTAACACCAATTTCTCGTCTAATCCTTCATCGGTTAAATCAATCCATACACTGCCGTCTTCTTTTTTGTAAAAAACACCTTTTTCTAATCCTTCTTTTACTACGTTTTTGCCAAGCAAGTAGGTATCACTTTCGTAATAAAGTGTATCAAAATCAACACCTAAATTTTTATAGGTTTCATTAAAACCATCGTAAACCCAGCCATTCATTTTCTCCCAAAGGGCAACAACTTCTTTATCTCCGGCCTCCCATTTTCTAAGCATTTCTTGGGCTTCAAGTAAAATAGGAGCCTGCTTTTCTGCTTCTTCTTTGCTTTTACCTTTTGCTATTAGTTCATTAACTTGTTCTTTATAAGCTTTATCAAAAGCTACGTAATAGTTACCAACCAATTTATCGCCTTTAAGGCCGGTACTCTCGGGGGTTTCTCCGTTGCCAAACTTTTGCCAAGCAAGCATAGATTTGCATATATGTATACCCCTATCGTTAATAATTTGAGTTTTGTAAACTTTTTTACCGACTGCTTTTAAAATTTCGGCAACAGAATATCCTAACAAGTTATTTCTGATATGACCTAAGTGGAGTGGTTTGTTTGTGTTAGGAGATGAATATTCTACCATAATGGCTTCGCTAGTAGTGGTATTCTTTACAAAACCATAATCATCTTCGTCTTTTATAGTATTAAAGAAGTTAGTGTAATAAGCATCTGCAATCACCAAATTTAAAAACCCTTTAACCACATTAAATTTGCTAACCTCAGCTACATTTTCTACCAAATAATTACCGATAGCTTCTCCTATTTGTTGTGGGTTGCCTTTTACAACCCTTAACATAGGAAAAACAACAACAGTAATATCTCCCTCAAAATCTTTTCGGGTAGCCTGAAACTCTACTTCGTTTAATTCGGCATTAAAAATGGTTTTAACAGCTTTCTTAACGCTATTGCTTAAAACTTCTTGAATACTCATACTCCCTTTAATTTTAAGGTGCAAAGATAATTATTACTACTTAAGAATTCTTTTATAAACTCCACATTTATTTATTAATAAAAGCACATTATGAGTTGTCTTTAAAATAAATATATGCACAACAATAATGTAATTTAAATTTAACAAATTCATAAGCTTTGTAGAGGGAACAAATTTCAATTTTGCATAAAAAACAATGGAATTATTCATTTACATTTTTGCAGCATTATTTTCAGTAATGAATCCGCTCGGAACAGTTCCAATATTTGTTGGTTTAACAAAAGATGATAGTGTTACTGTTAGAGCTAAAACAGCTTTGTTTACAGCTATAAACGTTTTAATAATTTTACTAATAGCATTCTTTTTAGGAATTTATTTGTTGCAATTTTTTGGCATAAGTCTACCTTCACTTCGTATAGCCGGTGGTTTAATTATAACTTCGTCCGGCTTTGCTCTTTTAACAGGAAGTTTTTCTAAACATAAAGGAATGGATAAGCGTGTTAAGGATGACGCTTTTCATAGAAGTGATATTTCTTTAACACCTTTAGCTATACCAATGCTTGCAGGACCAGGCTCTATATCACTTTTAATTGGTTATTATGAATCTTATCAAACAACTTGGCAAATTACTACCATAGTTTTAGCAATACTTTGTACATGTATTGCAACATATTTTGTATTGCGTACTGCTCATTACATTGTAAAAGGACTAGGGGCGTCTGGTATTAATGCAGTATCACGAATTATAGGTTTTATAGTTATAGCAATCGGAATTGAACACATAAGTGGTGCTTTAATGGTACTTTTAAAAGTATAACCATTTTTAGAATTTCTTTAAGAAGTAAGATGTGTAAAAACAAAAACTGTATTAACCTTTAATAACTTTTCTGTTCTATTAAGAATTACTGCAACTGTATTAATTAAAGTGCCGTTAACAGCTTTTTTAAAAAGTTAACGGCAACTAAAAGATGATAAAATTATTTGCTTTTAATAAAGCGTGGCGCTAGCAATGCCAATATTCCTAAAGCAATTAATACAATAGACTCTGTACTTATTTCATTATCATTGGCAGAAAATTCCATTCCAAGAACTTCGCCTTGTACATCGGGAGTAACTATTTTGTAAATACCGTAAGCTATTAATAAAATTCCAACTAGTAATAGAATAGTTTTTGCCGTTTTATTCATCGTTTAAGTACTTTGATTATCAAATAAATATAATAAAAAACTTAAAACAGCAAATTGGTTAATTGGATTCTCCTTTAGGTAAAAACACTTCGGCCATCATACATCTGGCACTACCTCCGCCACATGCCTCTATGGTAGCTAAATCTGAATGAATAATTGTACTGTATTTTTCTATACTTTTTTTCTGATTAGTTGTTAAACTATTAAATGCCGAGGTGCTCATTACTAAATACGATTTGTTTTCTGCTCCTAAAACCTGAAGCATGTTTCCGGCAAAATTAGCAGTTTGGCTTTCTGTGATTGGTATTATTTCTTTCCCGTCTTGGTTTAGATGTTTAATTAAATTTTTACGCTCTTTTTTATCGTCTATACTATCTAAACATACTATTGCAAACTTATCGGCAACTGCCATCATAACATTTGTATGATAAATAGGTAATCTTTTGCCGTTTACAGTCTGGTTTGCTTTAAAAATAACCGGTGTATATTCAAAATCTTCACAAAACTCTATAAATAAATCTTCGTCTGCACGCTCAGATAATGCACAATATGCTTTTTTATGTACTCGGTCTAAAACCATGCTCCCTGTTCCTTCTAAAAACACATTATCTTTTTCTGCTTCGGTATAGTCTACAATGTTGTTAATTTTAAAGCCATGATTTTCTACTTCTTCTAAAACTTTTTCGTTGCGTTCTAATCTTCTATTAGGGGCAAACATTGGGTATAATGCAACTGTACCATCTTCATGAAAAGATATCCAATTGTTAGGAAAATGAGCGTCTGGAGTATCAACATCGGTAGCCCCCGGCACCACAATTACTTGCACACCTACTTGAGTAAGATTTTTTACAAAATCATCAAACTCCTTTTGAGCCTGTTTGAGTAGCGCTTTAGGCAAAGTATTTGCAACTTTTTTTTGATAAAAATTATTTGCAGCTGTTTGCTCGTTTGCTCTAAAGGTGGCAGGCCTTACCATTACAATAGTATTGGTGCTTTGTTGCATATATTATATGTTTTTTAAAATAGTTTTGGTTGCAGAATCTAACACTTCGAAAGCGGTTTCTGCCATTTTATTTCCTTTAAGATCTAATAATGGGTTTACTTCAACTACTTCAAAGCAAACTACTTTTTTTGTAGCTATTATTTGGTTGATTATATTCATTACTTCATACTGATCAAACCCCTTTGGGACAGGTGTTCCTGTACCATACGATATTAAATCGCAATCCATACTATCTACATCAAACGAGACATAAATCATGTCACACTTAGATAGTTGCTCTATGGCTTCTGCTACACACACATCTAAACCTCTGTATCTAACCTCTTCTACTTTATAATTTCTGATATTATATTTTTCTATGAGTTTATCTTCCGGCTCTTCGGTATCACGAACTCCAAAATAAACTATATCTTCAGGGTTTACCTTTTGCCCTTTAACTCCGATGTTTTTTATGGCATCCCAATATTTTGTGGTTTGCCCTGTAACAGTATTTATTTTGTTTTCTATATTATTTTCTCCAATGGCTGCACCTAGTGGCATTCCGTGAACATTCCCCGAAGGAGAAGTGTAAGGAGAATGTAAATCTGCATGAGCATCTATCCAAACTACACCTAATCTTTTGTTTGGAAAAGCTGCTTTAATTCCGCTTATAGTTCCTAATGCCGAAGAGTGATCTCCTGATAAAACCAACGGAAATTTATTCTCTGTCAGTGTGTTTTTTACTTGCTCACATACACGCTCACATTGGTTGTATACGTGCTCAATTCTTTTTGCAAATGAGTTAGTTACTTTGTTATAAATAGACTCGTTTTCTGTTTCTACATCAACATATTCAAAACGAGTAAAGTAATTATTGTTTTGGTTAATAGCTGCAATTTCTATTGCATCTATACCCATATCAGAACCTCTTGTACCTGCACCAATATCAGAACGGTTTTTTATGAGTTTTATATTTTTCATAATCACAGATTTAGCTTAAAAAAAATGCCATTTATTTTCATAGTATAAACTATTAGATAAATGGCATAATGTGTATGATTAAAAATTATCTTTCGTTAAGCGGTACAAACTTACGAGATGTTGGACCAACATAAATTTGACGTGGACGACCAATTGGTTCTCCTTTAAGTCTCATTTCTCTCCATTGTGCAATCCAACCCGGTAATCTACCCATAGCAAACATTACTGTAAACATATCTACCGGTATTCCCATTGCTCTGTAAATTATACCAGAGTAAAAATCTACATTAGGGTAAAGTTTTCTCTTAACAAAGTATTCGTCTTCTAACGCTTCTTTTTCAAGGCCTTTAGCAATATCTAAAATCGGATCTTCAATTCCTAAGTCTCCTAATACTTCGTCTGCAGCTTTCTTTATGATTTTTGCACGAGGATCAAAGTTTTTATAAACTCTATGTCCGAATCCCATTAATCTAAACGGATCGTTTTTATCTTTGGCTTTCGCCATGTATTTTTTGGTATCACCACCATCTGCCTTAATAGCTTCTAACATTTCTAGTACTGCTTGGTTAGCGCCTCCGTGAAGTGGCCCCCAAAGTGCAGAAATACCTGCAGAAATAGAAGCAAATAGTCCTGCATGAGAAGAACCAACTATTCTAACAGTAGATGTAGAACAGTTTTGCTCATGGTCTGCATGTAAAATTAAAAGCTTGTCTAATGCATTAACTACTATAGGGTTTAGCTCATATTCTTGATTAGGCTTTTTAAACATCATTTTAAGCAGGTTCTCTACATAGCCAAGATTTCTATCGCCATAATCAAGAGGTAAGCCTTGCTTTTTACGCATAGTCCATGCTACTAAAACAGGTAGCTTCCCTAAAATTCTAACAATTGCTTTGTACATATCTTCTTCTGAATTTACATTAACAGAAGAAGGATTAAATGCAGTTAGTGCACTCGTTAACGATGATAAAACACCCATAGGGTGAGCAGCTTTTGGGAATGCATCTAATATTTTTTTAACATCATCATCTACTACAGAGTGCTCTTTAATATCTTCGTAAAACTTATCTAATTGTTCACGCGTTGGTAATTCTCCAAAAATTAATAAATATGCTACTTCTAAAAAGTCTGCCTTTTCTGCAAGTTCTTCTATAGCATATCCTCTATAACGTAAAATTCCTTTTTCACCATCTAAGTAAGTAATGGCACTCTCACAAGATCCTGTGTTTTTGTACCCCGGATCTAACGTTACTAATCCAGATTGTGCTCTTAGCGTTTTAATATCTATACCATACTCATTCTCAGTACCCTTTACTACGGGTAATTCGTACGACTTATCTTTAAAGTGTAAAGTAGCTATATCTGACATAATTATTATTGAAGTTTAGGTTTTTTGTAAGTCCTGCGAAATTACAAAATAAAGTGTTAATTTAAGGTTAAGTTAACCCTCTTTTTATGAGGATTTTAAAAAGAAAAAGCGGGTTTTACAGCCCGCTTTTTTATTTATGATTTTAAAACATGTGTTTAATTCACTTTAAACGCTTTTTCTTGCGGATAATAAGCAATGTCTCCTAACTCTTCTTCAATACGTAATAATTGATTATACTTGGCCATACGGTCTGATCTTGAAGCAGAACCAGTTTTAATTTGACCGGTGTTTAATGCAACTGCTAAATCGGCAATAGTATTATCTTCTGTTTCTCCTGAACGATGTGACATTACCGAAGTATAACCCGCATTATGAGCCATGTTTACAGCTGCAATTGTTTCTGTTAACGTACCAATTTGGTTTACTTTAATTAATATAGAGTTAGCAATACCATTTTTAATTCCTTTAGATAAACGTTCTACATTGGTTACAAATAAATCGTCTCCAACTAACTGAACTTTATCTCCTACTTTTTGGGTTAGCATTTTCCAACCTTCCCAATCATTTTCATCCATACCGTCTTCTATAGAAATAATTGGATATTTAGAACACAAGTCGGCTAAGTATTGTGCTTGCTCTTCGGATGTTCTCACAGCTCCTTTACTTCCTTCAAACTTTGTATAATCATATTTTCCGTCTACATAAAATTCTGCCGATGCACAATCTAATGCAATCATAACCTCGTCTCCTGCCTTATATCCTGCCTTCTCTATAGAAGCTATAATGGTATCTAAAGCATCTTCTGTTCCGTTTAATTTTGGTGCAAATCCGCCCTCATCTCCAACAGCTGTGCTTAATCCTCTATCATGTAAAACTTTTTTTAGATGATGAAAAATTTCTGAGCCCATTTGCAGTGCATGAGAAAAACTTTGTGCCTTTACCGGCATAATCATAAACTCTTGAAATGCAATAGGAGCATCGGAGTGAGAACCACCGTTAATTATATTCATCATAGGCACCGGGAGCGTATTACCACTAACACCACCTACATAACGGTAAAGCGGTAAACCAAGTTCGTTGGCAGCAGCTTTTGCAACAGCTAACGACACACCTAAAATTGCATTAGCCCCCAATTTTGATTTGTTGGGAGTACCATCTAAATTAATCATTAATTGATCAATAAAATTCTGCTCAAAAACAGATACTCCAACAACTTCTGGTGCTATTGTATTGTTTACATTTTCTACTGCTTTTAAAACGCCTTTACCCATGTATGCTTTACCTCCATCTCTAAGCTCTACAGCTTCGTGTTCTCCGGTAGACGCCCCAGATGGAACAGCCGCTCTTCCTAAAGCACCGCTTTCTGTAATTACATCTACTTCTACCGTTGGGTTTCCTCTCGAATCAAAAATTTGTCGTGCATGTACACTTACAATTATACTCATACGTTAGCTGGTTTATGTTTTTTTATTAAAGCTATAAATTCATCAAATAAATATTTAGCATCGTTAGGTCCCGGACTTGCTTCAGGGTGATACTGAACAGAAAAGCAAGGTTTGTTTTTTATTCTAATTCCTGCTACGGTATTATCATTTAAATGTACATGAGTAATCTCTACATCAGGATGCGATTCTGTTTCTTCTCTGCTGATAGCAAATCCGTGGTTTTGAGAGGTAATTTCTCCTTTTCCGGTTAGTAAGTTTTTAACCGGATGGTTAATTCCTCTGTGTCCGTTATGCATTTTATAAGTTGATATGCCATTTGCTAATGCAATTACTTGATGCCCTAAGCAAATACCAAATAGTGGTAAGTTTCTATCTAAAATTTCTTTGGCAAGTTGTTGTGCTTCTTTTAGAGGCTCTGGATCTCCCGGACCATTTGATAAGAAATAACCATCCGGATTCCAAGCGCTCATTTCTTGAAAAGTAGCATTGTACGGAAATACTTTTATGTAAGCATCTCGTTCTGCTAAACAGCGTAATATATTTTTTTTAATCCCAATATCTAAGGCTGCTATTTTATAGGTTGCATTTTCATTGCCAAAGTAATACGGCTCTTTTGTAGAAACTTTAGAGGCTAGCTCTAAACCTTCCATACTAGGTACTTTAGCAAGTTCTTTTTTAAGCTCATCTATTTTATCTACTTCTGTTGTAATAACAGCATTCATTGCCCCCTTCTCTCTAATATAACTTACTAAAGCTCGGGTATCTACATCAGAAATTGCAATAAGGTTATTTTTCTCGAAAAATTCTGCTAAAGAACCATCTGCCCCGGGCCTAGAATAATTAAAGCTAAAATTTTTGCAAACTAACCCTGCTATTTTTACTCCATCTGATTCAACTTCATCATCTTTAACTCCATAGTTCCCGATATGAGCATTAGTTGTCACCATAATCTGACCGTAGTATGAAGGGTCAGTAAAGATCTCTTGATAACCGGTCATTCCGGTATTAAAACAAACTTCGCCGAAAGCGCTTCCTTCTTTACCAACAGCTTTACCGTAAAAAATAGTGCCGTCTGCTAGTAAGATTAAAGCTTTTTTTCTGGATTGATATTTCATGTTGTAGAAAATAAAGTTTTGCAAAAATAATCTTTAGTACCGAAACGACATAAAAAAAGAGTTAATTCATGAATTAACTCTTTGATTTTTAAATATTTTAAATTTCGTTACGTTCCAAACACATAAAACAGGATTTTTTTTGCATCAGATTCTTTACTGTAAGTCAAATTGTATTTTTTAACAAAATCGTACATCTTTTTTTTATCACTGTCTGTTACTATTTTTTTAAATGAAGATTTGTTTAATTTAAATGGTATTACATCACCGTTAACATCAATATAATATGAGTAAGCTTGTCTTATTTTATTTGAGGGTCTGTTTACCATTGGGTTTGGCGAAGCTTGAATAAAAACAGTATGATAAGACTTTAATAAAGAAAGCTTGTCACTCTCAAACAAGACTTCAAATATTTTCTTCTCTTTATCAATACTACTATATAATTTTTTAAAAACTCTATTATTTACCAGTATTCTTTCAACCTTATCAAAATCATACACAAATAAAGAATCTCCCTGAATCTTTGAAATAAAAGTTCCTTGTTTAATATTAAAGTTTATATTAGGAATTCTGTATCGCTTATTATTAGCTAAAACTACAGCTTGATTGTTCCATTCTTTAAATAGATAAACAGAGCCTTCTAGTGCTATCTTTCCAAATCTAATATCATCAAACTCATAAAACACTCCCATAATCTTAGACCACTCATCCGGATTTCCTGTTAAGCTATTAAACTCTTCGATGGTAGTGCCATTATTGTTTGAAAACGGCTCTAAATGCCTGGTTGACTCATATGCTTCTAAAAAACTTTGAGCAAAAAAATTGCAAGACAACAATAAAAAAACTGGCAACAAAAACTTTTTCATATACTTTAATTTTATTAAAGATATGAATTTTTAAGTGTTTGACAGCCAGATTATTAAACAAACGCAATAAAACAACTTTTTTAGTCAATTAAAACTCTATATTGACTTTACATAATCTAAAATGCGTTTAACATCATATTCTTTAGAGAAACTAAACTTATTTTTTTTACTATAGTCAATTATCTTTTTTTGTTTGATTTTGTCTGTTGTAATTAAGTTTAGGATTTTTCGTCTAGAAAATTTAAAAGGCTTAATAAGCCCGTCTTTTCTAATATAATATGCTGTTTTTATAATGTATTTATCTGTTGATCTATTAACCATTGGGTTAGCAGAGCCCTCTACAAATCGTAAACTAAACCCCTTCAGAATTTGAAAAGAATCTAACTCATAAATTATTTCATATACGCTATTGGTATCATTCCAGTAATAGTTTTTAAAAACCTTATTATTAACAACTATCCTGTCTATATTATTAAAATTAAATGTAAAAATTGAGTCTTTACTAAAAGACGACTGAAAAACATTGTGTTTTACATTTAAGTTTAAATTATTTAAAGAATATCTTTTACCATCCTGAGTTTTTATGATAGCCATATTTTCCCATGAATCAAACAGGTAGATAGAGCCTTCAACTTCTCTTTGAGGGTTATAAAAATACGTTGCCGAGCCATATGAACTTTGAAGAATATTGCTAGCTCTCTGTATTGTTTGAGAGGTATTGTTTACAACACTCTCATTTTGACTTTGTACATTGCTTACAACTAATAAGAGTAAACTGATTATTACTGTTTTATTCATCTTAAATTTTAATTTTAGTAAAAATAAAAAAAGGATAAACTATAACAAGTTTATCCTTCTTTTTTATAATTGTTTTAACTAAAACTATTCTTGAGCTTTATCTTCTGTTGTTTCTTTTGTGTTTTCAGAAGTAGCTTCTGTTTTAGGTGCAGCTTCTGTTGTAGCAGCTGCTTTTTTACCTCTACCACGTCTTGTAGACTTTTTCTTAGCTGGTTTCCCGGCATTGTAAGTTTCGTTAAAGTCTACTAACTCTATCATTGCCATCTCTGCATTATCACCAAGACGGTTACCTAATTTTATTATTCTGGTATATCCGCCAGGACGATCTCCAACTTTTGCAGAAACAGTACCAAATAATTCAGCTACTGCATTTTTGTTACGTAAGTAGCTAAATACAATTCTTCTATTGTGAGTTTCGCGCTCTTTAGAGGTATTGTTTTCTGCCTTAGATTTTGTTACTAACGGCTCTATATACTGCTTTAAAGCTTTAGCTTTAGCCACAGTAGTGTTTATGCGCTTGTGCTCTATTAAAGAACAAGCCATATTAGCTAGCATAGCTTTTCTGTGGGCCGCTTTTCTGCTTAGGTGATTAAATTTTTTTCCGTGTCTCATCTTTCCGCTTATTTATTCCACACAGGAACGAAAGTTAGTCTTTGTCTAATTTATATTTTGATAAATCCATCCCGAAACTCAAGCCTTTATTGTTAACCAGCTCTTCTAATTCGGTTAACGATTTTTTACCAAAGTTTCTGAACTTCATTAAGTCGTTTTTATTGAATGCTACTAGATCTCCAAGCGTCTCTACTTCGGCAGCTTTTAAACAGTTAAGTGCACGCACAGAGAGATCCATATCTATTAGCTTGGTTTTTAGTAACTGACGCATGTGTAACGACTCTTCATCGTATGTTTCTGTTTGTGCTATTTCATCTGCTTCTAACGTAATACGCTCATCAGAGAATAGCATGAAATGATGAATAAGTACTTTAGCCGCTTCTGTAAGCGCGTCTTTTGGATGAATAGATCCGTCGGTTACTATTTCAAAAACCAATTTCTCGTAGTCGGTTTTTTGCTCTACACGGTAGTTTTCTATGCTATATTTAACATTTTTTACCGGTGTAAATATAGAGTCGGTAGCAATTACACCCATTGGTGCATTAGCCTTTTTGTTTTCTTCTGCAGGCACATATCCTCTACCTTTCTCTATAGTGATTTCCATGTTTATGGCTACTTTAGGATCCATGTTGCAAATCACTAAATCAGGATTTAAAACTTGGAATCCAGAGATAAACTTTTGGAAATCTCCAGCAGTTAATTGCTCTTTTCCTGAAATAGAGATAGAAACGGTCTCGTTATCTACATCTTCTATTTGTTGCTTAAAGCGTACTTGCTTTAAGTTTAAGATAATTTCTGTTACGTCTTCTACTACTCCAGGAATGGTAGAGAACTCATGTTCTACTTTATCAATTCGAACAGAAGTGATTGCAAATCCTTCTAACGATGATAAAAGTACTCTACGTAGTGCGTTACCAATGGTTAATCCGTAACCAGGCTCCAAAGGTCTGAATTCAAATCGACCTTCGAAATCTGACGAATCAATCATTATAACTTTATCGGGCTTCTGAAAATTTAATAATGCCATAATGGGACTGCTGTCTTTATTATTTAGAGTATAACTCGACTATTAATTGTTCTTTTATGTTTTCTGGAATTTGAATTCTTTCAGGAATATTTACAAAAGTTCCTTCTTTTTTCTCAGAATTCCAGGTAATCCACTCGTAAACAGAGTTGTTGTTTGCTAATGAGTTTTCTATGATTTCTAATGATTTAGATTTTTCTCTAACTCCAACAACATCTCCTGGTTTTAAGCTATAAGACGGAATGTTTACAATTTCTCCGTTTACAGTTATATGACGGTGAGATACTAATTGGCGAGCAGCTCTTCTGGTAGGAGCAATTCCCATTCTAAACACAACATTATCTAAACGAGACTCGCATAATTGTAGTAATACTTCACCGGTTACGCCTTTGCTTCTGTTAGCTTTATCAAATAAATTTCTAAACTGGCGCTCTAAAATACCGTAAGTATATTTTGCTTTTTGCTTTTCCATTAACTGGATAGCATACTCAGATTTTTTTCCTCTTCTACGGTTATTGCCGTGTTGCCCCGGAGGGTAATTTCTTTTTTCAAACGATTTGTCATCGCCAAAAATCGCTTCGCCAAACTTACGAGCAATTTTAGTTTTTGGACCTCTGTATCTTGCCATTTTACTTATAATTTGTTTTGAGGAGATTATGAATTAAGGCTTATCCTTCGATAATCTGTAATCCTCGTAATTGTACAATAATTAATTAAACTCTTCTTCTTTTTGGTGGACGGCATCCGTTGTGTGGTAACGGAGTTACGTCTATTATTTCTGTAACTTCTATTCCGGAATTATGAATTGAACGGATAGCAGATTCTCTACCATTTCCAGGTCCTTTTACATAAACCTTTACTTTTCTTAATCCGGCTTCATGAGCTACTTTAGCTGCATCTTCGGCTGCTACTTGAGCTGCATAAGGTGTATTCTTTTTAGAACCTTTAAAGCCCATTTTTCCGGCCGAAGACCACGATACTACATCTCCATTCTTATTTGTAAGCGAAATAATAATATTATTAAAAGAAGCAGAGATGTGTGCTTCTCCGGTAGCTTCTACTACTACCTTACGCTTTTTTGTAGTTTTGGTATTTGACTTTGCCATGATTTACTACTTATTATTTAGTTGCTTTTTTCTTGTTAGCAACTGTTTTTCTCTTACCTTTTCTTGTTCTGGAATTGTTCTTGGTACGTTGCCCACGTAACGGTAATCCGGCTCTGTGACGAATACCTCTGTAGCAACCAATATCCATTAAACGTTTAATGTTTAATTGAATTTCAGAACGCAATTCGCCTTCAATTTTGTAAGCTGAAACTGCATCACGAATTTTACCAATTTGCTCGTCAGTCCAGTCAGAAACTTTGGTGTCTTCACTTACTCCGGCTTTAGCTAAAATTTCTTTAGCTCTGCTTTTTCCAATACCAAAGATGTAGGTTAATGCAATAACCCCTCTTTTTTGCTTTGGTATGTCTACTCCTGCGATTCTTGCCATAATTACCCTTGTCTTTGTTTAAATCTAGGATTCTTTTTATTAATTACATACAATCTCCCCTTACGACGCACAATTTTGCACTCGGGACTTCTCTTTTTTAGTGATGCTCTAACTTTCATCTAACTATGCTTTACAATGAATGTTTAATATCTATACGTAATTCTGGCCTTTGTTAAATCGTAAGGGCTCATTTCTAATTTTACTTTATCTCCTGGTAATAGTTTTATGTAATGCATACGCATTTTACCTGAGATATGAGCCGTTACTACATGGCCATTTTCTAATTCTACTCTGAACATTGCGTTAGACAATGCTTCAATAATGGTTCCGTCTTGCTCTATTGCTGGTTGTTTAGCCATAAATTATGCTACTCCTTTTCTGTTTTTACCAGTTTTCATTAAACCATCATAATGTCTGTTAAGTAAATAGGCGTTTACTTGTTGCATGGTATCAATGGCAACTCCAACCATGATAAGTAACGAGGTTCCTCCGTAGAACAACGCCCAACCTTGCTGGATTCCAACTATTTTAACAACAACTGCAGGTAAAACTGCAATAAGTGCTAAAAATACTGATCCCGGGAAGGTTATTAACGACATTATTTTGTCAAGATAGTCGGCTGTTTCTTTTCCGGGACGTATTCCTGGAATAAAACCACCGCTTCTTTTAAGATCGTCGGCCATTTTATTGGTAGGCACTGTAATTGCGGTGTAAAAATAGGTAAATACTATAATTAACAACGCAAATACAACATTATACCAAAGACCAAATATATCTCCAAATTCTGCTTGTATTGATTTAGCAGTATCTGATTCTGATAGGCTGGCTAATGCACTAGGTACAAACATAATGGCTTGTGCAAATATTATAGGCATTACACCAGATGCATTTAACTTTAACGGAATGTACTGTCTAGAACCAAAAACGTTCTTCTCGTACCCTCCAGATGCTGTACGTCTGGCATATTGAACCGGTATTTGACGCACTGCCATAACTAACATTACAGAGGCAAGGATAACTACAAACCAGAGAATTACTTCAATTAAAATCATCATTAATCCACCGTTATTCTCTGTTACTCTCGATACAAATTCTTGTACGAAAGATTGTGGTAATGTAGCAATTATACCTACCATAATAAGTAACGATATACCGTTACCTATACCACGATCTGTAATTTTCTCTCCAAGCCACATTGCAAAGATACATCCAGTTACTAAGATAATAACTGCAGGTATCATAAAGTCTAACCCTTTACCTAATAAAAAGGCGCTATCCGGAACACCTAATGCTCCTAAACCTATTAAATAGGTTGGTGCTTGTACTATACAGATAGCTATGGTTAGCCAACGTGTAATTTGTGTTAGCTTTTTTCTACCGCTTTCTCCTTCTTTTTGAAGTTTTTGCAGGTAAGGGATAGCTATTCCCATTAATTGAACAACAATAGATGCCGATATGTAAGGCATAATACCTAATGCAAAAACCGATGCATTAGCAAATGCACCACCGGTAAAAGCATTTAATATACCTAACAGCCCGCCACCATCTGTTCTGCTGGTTAATTCTGATAATTGTTCTGCATCTATACCCGGAAGTACTATCTGAGCTCCAAAACGGTACACTAATAGTAGCCCTAAGGTTACGATTATTCTGTTTCGTAACTCGTCTATTTTCCAGATATTTTGTAAAGTTTCAAAAAATTTCTTCATGGTTAATAGTTGGTTATAAAGTTACTGCTTCACCTCCGGCTGCTTCTATAGCCTGTTTTGCGCTTGCAGTAAATTTATGTACAGATACTTTTAATTTGGCCTTAAGTTCACCGCCTCCTAATATTTTAACTAGATCGGTTTTCTTAATTACTTTGTTTGCTATTAAAATGTCCAAATCTACGGTATCTTTTACAATACCTTTATCAACCATGTCTTGTAATTTACTAAGATTGATTCCTACGTATTCTTTACGGTTACGGTTGTTAAAACCGAACTTAGGAACACGACGTTGAAGTGGCATCTGACCTCCTTCAAAACCAATCTTTTTAGAATATCCGGAACGAGACTTGGCCCCCTTGTGACCTCTTGTAGCAGTACCTCCTTTACCAGAACCTTGACCTCTACCCAGTCTTTTTCCTTCTTTATGTACTGAACCTTCTGCGGGTTTTAAGTTGCTTAAATTCATGATCACACGTGTTGTTATTAAGCTTCTTCTACAGAAACTAAGTGTTTTACTTTATTTACCATACCAAGGATATTTGGCGTAGCTTCGTGCTCTACTACTTGGCCTATTCTGCGTAACCCAAGAGCTTCAAGCGTTCTTTTTTGGTTTTGTAAACGCTTAATACTGCTTCTTGTTTGTGTAATTTTTATTTTTTTCATAATTACTATCCTTGAATAATTATCCTTTAAAAACTTTCTCTAAAGAGATACCACGCTGAGCTGCAACTGTTTTAGCATCGCGTAATTGTAGTAGCGCATCGAAAGTTGCCTTTACCACATTGTGCGGGTTAGATGACCCTTGTGATTTAGACAATACATCGTGTACTCCAACTGCTTCTAAAACGGCACGTACTGCACCACCGGCAATTACTCCGGTACCGTGAGAAGCAGGTTGTAAATATACACGTGCTCCACCGTACTTACCTTTTTGCTCGTGTGGTAACGTACCATTAGTTATTGGAATACGAACTAAGTTTTTCTTAGCGTCTTCTACAGCTTTAGAAATAGCTTCTGCTACCTCTTTAGATTTTCCTAAACCGTGGCCAACCACACCGTTTTCGTCACCAACTACAACTATTGCAGAGAAACCAAAAGCTCTACCTCCTTTAGTTACTTTGGTAACACGTTGTACGCCAACTAAACGGTCTTTTAATTCTAATCCGCCTGGTTTTACTGTTTCTACGTTCTTGTATTTTTGATACATAATTTCTTAGAATTTAAGTCCTGCTTCTCTTGCTCCTTCTGCTAACGATTTTACACGTCCGTGGTATAAATACCCGCCTCTATCAAACGAGATTTTCTCTATACCGGCTTTTATAGCTTTCTCAGCAATTGCTTTACCTACTAAGGCTGCAATTTCTGTTTTGGTTCCTTTAGCAGAACTAATGTCTTTGTCTCTTGATGAAGCCGATACTAAGGTTACCCCGTTGGTATCGTCTATTATCTGAGCATAGATCTCTTTGTTGCTTCTAAAAACAGCCAGTCTAGGTTTGCTGGGAGTACCAGAAACCACTTTTCTGATTCTGTTTTTGATTCGCTGTCTTCTTTCAGTCTTTGATAATGCCATGGTGCTAATTATTAAGCTGATTTACCTGCTTTTCTTCTTATTTGCTCTCCTACAAACTTAATTCCCTTTCCTTTGTAAGGCTCAGGCTTACGGAAAGAGCGAATCTTAGCAGCTACTTGACCTACTAATTGTTTATCGTGAGAGGTTAATTTAACAATAGGGTTTTTACCTTTTTCAGAAATGGTCTCAACTTTAACTTCTGGAGCCAATTCGAAAACTATGTTATGAGAGAACCCTAATGCCAAATCTAATTTTTGGCCTTGGTTGCTTGCTCTATAACCTACCCCTACTAACTCTAACTCTTTTGTAAAACCTTTAGATACTCCTTCTACCATATTAGCTAATAATGATCTGTATAGACCTTGCTTAGCTTTTTGTGCTTTAGAGCCATCTGTGGTTTGTACTATTAACTGTCCGTCTTCTTCTTTTACAGTAACGTCTTTTATTTCTTGTGTTAATTCACCTAGTTTACCTTTTACGGTAACTATGTTATTTTCTATGGTTACTGTAACGCCTTCTGGAATGTTTACCGGACTATTTCCTATTCTTGACATTTGCTTTGTCTTTTATAACTATTAGTAAACGTAACACAATACTTCGCCACCTACTTTTTCACGCTTAGCTTGCTTACTAGTCATTACCCCGTGAGAGGTAGACACAATAGCAATACCAAGACCGTTAAGTACTCTAGGCAACTCATCTACACCGGTATATTTACGTAAACCGGGTTTACTTACACGCTTTAAATTTTTTATTACAGGCTCTTTAGTTACTTTATCGTATTTTAAAGCAATTTTAATAGTGCCTTGAGGACCATTATCTTCAAACTTGTAGCTTAAAATATAACCTTGATCAAATAATATCTTAGTTATTTCTTTTTTTAGGTTTGAAGCTGGTATCTCTACAACTCTATGTCCTGCGTTATTAGCGTTTCTAATTCTTGTTAAATAATCTGCTATAGGATCTGTATACATCTTCTTATCCTTTTAAATCTTATTGTTACCAACTTGCTTTTTTAACGCCTGGAATTAACCCTTTGTTGGCCATTTCTCTAAACATTACACGAGAAATACCAAATTGGCGCATATACCCTCTTGGTCTTCCTGTTAATTTACAACGATTGTGTAAACGTACAGGCGACGCATTTTTTGGTAACTTCTGAAGTGCTTCGTAATCGCCAGCTTCTTTTAAAGCTTTGCGTTTAGCAGCATACTTAGCTACCAATTTTTGTCTTTTAACCTCGCGGGCTTTCATTGATTCTTTAGCCATACTTAATTCTTTTTAAAAGGTAATCCTAATTCGCTTAATAATGATTTTGCTTCTTTGTCTGTTTTGGCCGAGGTTACAAAGGTAATATCCATTCCTGAGATTCTGTTTACTTTATCAATATCTATCTCAGGGAATATTATTTGCTCTTTAACACCTAAGTTATAGTTACCTCTACCATCAAAACCGGTAGCATTAATACCATTAAAGTCTCTTACACGTGGTAATGCAGATGTTATTAAACGATCTAAGAATTCGTACATTCTTTCACCACGTAAAGTAACTTTGGCTCCAATAGGCATACCTTTACGTAACTTAAAAGAAGCAACATCTTTTTTAGACACAGTTGCAACTGCTTTCTGACCGGTAATTTTAGTTAACTCGTCTACAGCGTAGTCAATTAACTTTTTGTCGGCTACTGCAGCTCCAACTCCACGGCTAATAACTATCTTTTCTAATTTAGGTACTTGCATTACGTTCTTGTACCCAAACTCCTCTCTAAGAGCAGCTATTACGCGCTCTTTATATTCTTTTTTTAATCTTGGAACGTAGCTCATAACTAAATTACTTCATTAGATTTTTTAGAAACTCTTACTTTCTTACCGTCTCTTATTTCATAGCCCACTCTTGTTGCTTCATTAGATTTTGGATCTATTAAAGACAAGTTTGAAATATGAATTGGAGCTTCTTTCTTCACTATTCCGCCTTGAGGGTTTTTTGCACTTGGCTTCTCATGCTTAGAAACCATATTAACGCCCTCTACAATGGCTCTGTTTTTTACACGATCTACAGATTGTACTTTGCCTTCTGCACCTTTATGGTCTCCGGCAATTACACGTACTGTATCTCCTGTTTTTATTTTTAGTTTCATCATTTTTTTATGTATTAAAGCACTTCTGGTGCTAATGATACAATTTTCATAAACTGCTTATCGCGAAGCTCTCTGGCTACAGGACCAAACACACGGGTACCTCTCATTTCGCCTGCTGGGTTTAACAACACACATGCGTTGTCATCAAAACGAATGTAAGATCCGTCTGGTCTGCGCACTTCTTTTTTGGTACGTACTACCACTGCTGTAGATACTTGCCCTTTTTTAACGTTTCCGTTAGGGGTAGCATCTTTTACGGTAACAACAATTTTGTCACCAACAGAAGCGTATCTCTTTTTTGTACCTCCTAATACTCTAATAGCTAAAACTTCTTTAGCTCCGGTATTATCTGCTACTTTTAGTCTTGATTCTTGCTGTACCATAATTACTTCGCTCTTTCAATGATTTCAACTAATCTCCAACACTTGGTTTTACTTAAAGGTCTTGTTTCCATGATCTTTACAGTATCACCTTCGTTGCAATCGTTTTTCTCGTCGTGTGCTACGTATTTTTTCGTCTTTAACACGAACTTACCGTACATAGGGTGTTTTACCTTCTTAACTTCTGAAACCACAATAGATTTATCCATTTTATTGCTGGTAACAACCCCTATTCTTTCTTTTCTTAAATTTCTTTTTTCCATCTTAAGCAGCTTCAGAATTATTGTAATTCTCTTTTTGTAAGCTCTGTTGCCAAACGAGCCACCGTTCTTCTTACGTTTCTGATTTGAAGCGGGTTTTCGAGCGGTGTGATGGCATGAGCCATTTTTAACTCTGCATATTTTTTCTTGAATTCACCAAGCTTTTCTTGAAGCTCAGTTGTAGACAATTCTCTTATTTCTGATTGTTTCATAACTGTCAATTCTAAATTAAGCCGAATAATCTCTAGCTACAACAAACTTCGTTCTAACCGGAAGTTTTTGTGCGGCCAAACGTAAGGCTTCTTTTGCTACGTCGTAAGGCACACCGCCAACTTCAAACATTATTCTACCTGGCTTTACTACAGCTGCCCAATATTCTGGAGCACCTTTACCTTTACCCATACGTACCTCTAGAGGTTTTTTAGTGATGGGCTTATCTGGAAATATTTTAATCCAAAGTTGCCCTTCTCTTTTCATGTAACGAGTAGCTGCAATACGTGCTGCTTCTATTTGGCGTGCTGTAATAAATGAAGAATCCAATGATTTTATACCAAACATTCCGTTAGATAGTTGGTGACCTCTTTGAGAGATCCCTTTCATTCTACCTTTCTGATGTCTACGATATTTGGTTCTTTTTGGCTGTAACATTTTTCTTAACTTTTAAAATTACTTTCTACGGCGAGCTTTTTTAGCACCGGCTCCTTTTCCTTGTTTTTTAGACATACCTACAAGTGGTGAGAGCTCACGCTTTCCATAAACTTCGCCTTTCATAATCCACACTTTAATACCTAATCTTCCGTAGGTAGTATGTGCTTCTTCTAAAGCATAATCAATATCAGCTCTAAAAGTAGACAATGGAATTCTTCCGTCTTTATACGATTCAGAACGGGCCATTTCGGCACCATTTAGCCTTCCTGATATTTGCACTTTAATACCTTCTGCGTTCATACGCATAGCAGCAGCAATAGCCATTTTTATTGCACGTCTGTAACTGATCCTGCTTTCTATTTGACGAGCAATACTTGCAGCCACTAAATTGGCATCAAGCTCAGGGCGCTTAATTTCAAAAATGTTAATCTGAACCTCTTTGTTGGTAATTTTCTTGAGCTCTTCTTTTAGCTTGTCTACCTCCTGTCCGCCTTTTCCGATAATTATACCCGGACGAGCGGTGGTGATAGTAACGGTTACAAGCTTAAGAGTACGCTCTATAATTACGCGAGAAACACTGGCTTTAGATAGACGCGCATGGATATACTTTCTGATTTTATCGTCTTCAGCAAGTTTATCTCCATAGTCATTACCTCCGTACCAGTTAGACTCCCATCCTCTGATAATACCAAGGCGATTTCCGATTGGATTAGTTTTTTGTCCCATACTTCTATCTTAGCTTTGTGTGTTATTGTTAGCTCCAAGCACGATTGTTACGTGGTTAGAGCGTTTTCTAATTCTATGTGCTCTTCCTTGAGGAGCTGGACGAAGACGCTTTAGCATGCTTCCACCATCTACTCTTATTTCTTTCACAAAAAGATCTGCTTCTTCTACGTCTGCATCTTCGTTTTTAGCCTGCCAGTTTGCAATAGCAGACAACAACAATTTCTCTAAACGTCTTGAAGCTTCTTTTTGGCTAAATTTCAATATAGCAAGCGCTTTCTCTACTTTTTCACCTCTAATTAAATCTGCAACTAAACGCATTTTTCTAGGCGAAGTAGGGCAGTTATTAAGCTTAGCAAAAGCTACTTGTTTTTTAGCTTCTTTTATTTTCTCTGCTCTTTCTCTTTTACGAACTCCCATAGCTTCCTATTATTTTTTTCCTTTATTTTTAGCCCCTGCATGACCTCTAAATGATCTTGTGGGCGAGAATTCTCCTAACTTATGTCCTACCATGTTCTCGGTAATGTAAACCGGAACAAATTGACGACCATTATGAACAGCTATGGTTTGACCAACAAAGTCTGGAGTTATCATAGATGCTCTAGACCATGTTTTTATAACTGTTTTCTTTCCAGATTCAACGTTTTGTTGAACTTTTTTCTCTAAACTATAGTGAACGTAAGGTCCTTTTTTTAGTGAACGTGCCATCTTTTACTCTTTTTATTTCTTTCTACGTTCTATTATATACTTATTACTTGCCTTGGTTTTAGAACGAGTTCTAAAGCCTTTAGCCGGAATACCTTTTCTAGATCTTGGGTGACCTCCTGAAGCTCTACCTTCACCACCACCCATTGGATGATCTACAGGGTTCATTACCACAGGTCTGGTTCTTGGTCTTCTACCTAACCATCTGCTTCTACCGGCTTTACCAGAAACTATTAATTGGTGGTCTGAGTTAGACACAGCACCAATTGTAGCATAGCAATCTGCTAATACCATTCTAGTTTCTCCAGAAGGCAACTTAATAGTTGCGTATTTTCCTTCTCTTGCCATTAATTGAGCAAAAGCACCGGCACTTCTTGCCATAACTGCTCCTTGTCCAGGACGCAATTCTATACAAGAAATAATGGTACCAAGTGGCACATCGCTTAACGGCATTGCATTACCGATTTCTGGAGCTACACCGCTACCAGACATAACTGTTTGCCCCACTTGTAACCCATTTTGAGCTATAATGTAGCTTTTCTCACCGTCTTTGTATTCAATTAAAGCGATGAAAGCTGTTCTGTTTGGATCGTATTGTATAGATTGTACAGTAGCCTCTACACCTGTTTTGGCTCTTTTAAAATCTATTAAACGATACTTACGCTTATGACCACCACCTTTGTAGCGCATGGTCATTTTTCCTTGACTGTTTCTACCTCCTGACTTTTTTAACGGAACAAGTAAACTCTTTTCCGGCTTATCAGTTGTAATCGCGTCAAATCCGTTTACAACTCTAAATCGCTGTCCAGGAGTGATTGGTTTTAATTTTCTAACTGACATCTTCTAGCTTTATCTATCTTATAAATTACTATAAAAATCTATCGTGTCTCCTTCTGCTACTTGTACAATGGCCTTCTTATAAGCATTAGTTTTTGCTTGTTGAATACCAGTTTTTGTGTAGCGCATACTTCTTTTCGGACCATAATTCATTGTACGAACTTTCTCTACAGAAACCCCATAAGCAGCTTCTACTGCTTCTTTGATTTCTAGCTTGTTAGCCTTGGTGTCTACAATGAAACCATAGCGGTTATTTAACTCGCTATCAGCGGTCGCTTTTTCTGTTATTATTGGTTTAATTAACACACTCATTTGGTTTCTTATTTAGTTAAGTTCGCTTGAATTCCTTCTACAGCCCCTTCTAAAAGCACAATGTTGTTTGCGTTTAAAATTTTATAAGTGCTTAATTCTGAGGAGGTTACAACCTCAGAGCCTTGTAAATTGCGCGACGACAAATATACATTATTATTTGACTCACCCAACACAAACAATGATTTTTTGCTTTCTAACCCTAAGGCTTTGAGCACGTTAGTGAAATTTTTAGTTTTAGGAGCCTCAAAAGTGAAGTCTTCTACAACTAAAATTGCGTTCTCCTTTGCCTTTAAACTAAGAGCTGATTTTCTTGCTAAACGCTTTACATTTTTGTTAAGCTTTTGAGTGTATTTTCTTGGTCTTGGACCAAAAATTCTACCTCCACCAACAAAAATTGGCGATTTAATGCTTCCAGCTCTAGCTGTACCGGTACCTTTTTGTTTTTTAATCTTACGTGTACTACCGGTTATTTCACCACGCTCTTTTGCCTTGTGTGTTCCTTGGCGTTGGTGTGCTAAATACTGCTTTACATCTAAGTAAAGAGCATGGTTGTTAGGCTCTATACCAAAAACCTCTTTAGAAAGCTTTACCTTTCTTCCGGTTTCTTTTCCTTCTATGTTTAAAACTGCTACTTCCATTACTTCTGAATGATTACATAAGCGTTTTTGTGACCCGGAACACATCCTTTAACTACTAAAAGATTTTTCTCAGGTACAACCTTTAACACTTTTAAGTTTTGTACTGTTACTCTTTCTCCACCCATTCTTCCGGCCATTCTCATTCCTTTGAATACTCTAGATGGGTAAGATGATGCTCCAATAGATCCTGGTGCTCTTAAACGATTGTGCTGCCCGTGAGTTGCTTGACCAACACCGGCAAAGCCGTGACGTTTAACTACACCCTGGAATCCTTTACCTTTTGATGTACCAGTTACATCAACAAACTCTCCTTCTACAAAGTGTTCTACCGTAATGGTGTCACCTAATTTAAACTCGCCTTCAAATCCTTGGAATTCAACAACTTTTTTCTTAGGCGAAACACCGGCTTTTTTATAATGGCCTAACTCAGCCTTATTAGCACGTTTTTCTGCCTTGTCATCGAAACCAAGTTGAAGAGCGTCATACCCGTCAACCTCTTTGGTTCTGACTTGGGTAACTACGCATGGTCCAGCTTCGATTACTGTACATGGAATGTTTTTTCCATTTTCATCGAAAATGCTGGTCATACCTACTTTTTTTCCAATTAACCCAGACATAATTACAATTTATATTAAACTATTATTTAAAAAAACAGGGGCAAAAAATACTTCAACCCCTGTGAATGTATTTTTTCGCCGTTTTTCCCTAACCCGTCGTTAAGGACATGTACTTTTCTCTACTCCCGAGAAAATATATACTGGGCCAAACATATTGTCTGACCCATGTTTTTATCACACTTTAATCTCTACTTCTACACCACTTGGCAACTCTAACTTCATTAACGCATCAATTGTTTTAGAAGAAGAGCTGTAAATATCTAGTAAGCGCTTATACGAGCTAAGCTGAAATTGCTCTCTAGATTTTTTGTTTACGTGAGGTGAACGAAGCACAGTAAAAATTCTTTTGTGCGTAGGTAGCGGAATCGGACCGGTAACTACTGCACCTGTAGTTTTTACTGTTTTTACGATTTTTTCAGCTGACTTGTCAACTAAATTATGATCGTATGACTTTAACTTTATTCTAATTTTCTGACTCATTTTCTTAATTTTTAAGCAGTTACGCCTTTAGTAGCTTTAATAACCTCTTCTGCAATGTTTGGAGGAGTCTCTGCATAGTGAGAGAATTCCATAGTAGAAGTTGCCCTACCAGATGATAATGTTCTCAATGCTGTTACATAACCAAACATTTCGGCTAGAGGCACTTCTGCTTTAATCACTTTAGATCCCGCTCTGTCAGACATGTTATTTACTTGTCCACGACGACGGTTAAGGTCTCCTACTATATCACCCATGTTTTCTTCTGGAGTAAGCACTTCTAACTTCATAATTGGCTCCATTAGTACTGCTCTTGCTGCTTTAGCTGCAGCTTTAAATCCTAATTTAGCAGCCAATTCGAATGAAAGTGAATCTGAATCTACAGGGTGGAATGAACCATCTTTAAGGGTAACTTTCATTGAGTCTATCTCGAAGCCTGCTAACGGTCCGTTCTTCATAGCTTCTTGGAATCCTTTTTCTACTGAAGGAATAAACTCTTTTGGAATGTTACCACCTTTAATTTCGTTGATGAATTGTAAACCGGTAACTCCTTCATCAGCCGGTTCCATAGTAAATACAATATCAGCGAATTTACCACGACCACCAGATTGTTTCTTGTAAACTTCTCTGTGCTCTGCCTTGGCAGTTAATGCTTCTTTGTACTCTACTTGTGGCTGACCTTGGTTTACGTCTACTTTAAATTCTCTACGTAAACGATCTACAATAATATCTAAGTGAAGCTCTCCCATACCAGAAATAATTGTCTGGCCAGAAGCTTCGTCTGTTTTTACTTGGAAAGTTGGATCTTCTTCGGCTAACTTAGAAAGCGCCATTCCTAACTTATCTACATCTGCCTTAGTTTTTGGCTCTACAGCGATACCAATTACCGGATCTGGGAACACCATACTTTCTAGTACAATTGGGTGTTTTTCATCGCAAAGCGTATCACCGGTTTTGATTTCTTTAAATCCTACTGCAGCTCCAATATCACCAGCTTCAATAAAATCAATTGCATTTTGCTTATTAGAGTGCATTTGGTAAATACGAGAAATACGCTCTTTTTTACCAGAACGAGTATTTAACACGTAAGAACCGGCATCTAAACGCCCTGAATAAGCACGGAAGAACGCTAAACGACCCACGAAAGGATCTGTAGCAATTTTAAATGCTAATGCTGCAAACGGCTCATTAACATCCGGCTTTCTTGCTATTTCTTTCCCGGTGTTTGGATCTGTACCTACAATTGCATCTTTATCTACAGGAGAAGGTAAGTATCTACAAACTGCATCTAACAAGAATTGTACACCCTTGTTTTTAAATGCAGAACCACAAACCATTGGAATGATACTCATATCCATAACTGCAGCACGTAGCGCAGCATGAATTTCATCTTCTGTAATAGAGTTTTCATCTTCAAAGAATTTCTCCATTAAAGCTTCATCGTACTCTGCTACAGCTTCAATTAGGTTTGCTCTGTATTTGTTTACTTCTTCTTGCATATCGGCAGGAATATCAACTACATCAAAAGTAGATCCGTAGTTTTCTTCGTGCCAGATAATTGCTCTATTCTTAACTAAATCTACAATACCTTTAAAATCTGCCTCTTCTCCAATTGGCAATACAATTGGCACCGCATTAGAACCTAACATATCTTTTACTTGCTGACAAACAGCTAAGAAATTAGATCCTTGACGGTCCATTTTGTTAACAAAGCCCATTCTTGGCACTTTGTAGTTGTCTGCTAAACGCCAGTTGGTTTCTGATTGAGGCTCTACCCCATCTACAGCGCTAAATAAAAAAACCAATCCATCAAGAACTCTTAACGATCGGTTTACCTCTACTGTAAAGTCTACGTGACCCGGAGTATCAATTATATTAAAGTGGTAAGGTTTAGAGTCTGGAGTTGGTTTACCTTGCTCTGTTGGAAAGTTCCAAGTACAAGTTGTTGCTGCAGAGGTAATGGTAATACCACGCTCTTGCTCTTGCTCCATCCAGTCCATAGTAGCGGCACCATCGTGCACCTCACCAATTTTATGACTAACACCGGTATAGAACAATATACGCTCTGTAGTGGTAGTTTTTCCAGCATCAATATGAGCTGCAATACCTATATTTCTAGTAAATTTTAAATCTCTTCCCATTTGTTATAAGTTAAAATCTAAAGTGAGAGAATGCTTTATTTGCTTCTGCCATTTTGTGCGTATCTACACGTTTTTTAACAGCAGCACCTTCTTCTTTGGCAGCAGCCAAAATCTCTGCAGCTAGTTTTTGCGCCATTGATTTTTCGTTACGCTTGCGCGCAAAACCAATAAGCCACTTCATAGCCATAGACACTTTTCTATCTGGACGTATTTGCATTGGAATTTGGAATGTAGCTCCACCAACACGTCTTGAACGCACCTCTACATGAGGCATTACGTTAGATAAGGCATCTTTCCAGATTTCTAGCGCAGTTTTCTCATCGTCTGTTTTCTTTTGCTCTACAATATCTATTGCATCATAGAACACTTTAAACGCAACAGACTTTTTACCGTCCCACATCAACATGTTCACAAAACGCGTAACAAGCTGATCGTTAAATCTTGGATCTGGTAAAAGCGGTCTTTTTTTCGCCTGTCTTTTTCTCATGTCTTTACATTAATAATTAATGATTACTTTTTAGGGCGTTTTGCACCGTACTTAGATCTTCTTTGCGTTCTACCTTGAACACCTGCAGTATCCAAAGCACCACGTACAATATGATATCTAACACCAGGCAAATCTTTTACCCTTCCGCCTCTTACTAATACTATCGAGTGCTCTTGGAGGTTGTGACCTTCTCCGGGGATGTATGCGTTCACTTCATTACCGTTTGTTAACCTCACCCTTGCTACTTTACGCATAGCTGAGTTAGGCTTTTTTGGCGTAGTAGTGTAAACACGCGTACAAACTCCTCTACGTTGAGGACACGAATCCAAAGCAGCCGATTTACTCTTCTTAGTAATCTTGGCTCTTCCTTTTCGTACTAATTGTGAAATTGTTGGCATAATTTACTCTTACAATATAATGTTAAAAAACCCTCTTTTTAGAGGGTGGCAAAGGTAATAATATTTTGCAATTATTCAAACCTTAAGTAATTAATTTTCAAATATCTTTTAATTGAAGTTTGTTAAGAATGTTTTAATCCTTGTTAATTTCACAAAAAATTAAGCTGTTTTTCACATCCTTTTACACAAGAAACAACTGTTTTTATTATACCAAAAAGACACAATTAATTGATTATCAATTCAGTACATAGTTTCAATAATTCTTTTTTAATTTAATTTCTATAAGCCCTAATAAACAAAGGGGTGAGGGCTATAATATATAAAGTGATTTTTTTAAAAAAAAGTTGATTTTTTTTTCTCTTTTTCACTAATTTGGCGCCGGCTAATTCAAAAATTCAAAAAATGAGAAAAAAAATCGCAGGATTATTAACGTTGTTAACAACGTTGGTTGTGCAGATTTCTTTTGCACAACAAAAAACCGTATCGGGTACTGTAACCGATCAAAGCGGTGTGCCGTTACCTGGTGTTAACATTATTGTTGAAGGCACCACTACAGGTACACAAACAGATTTTGATGGTAATTATACCATTCAAGCAAACGAAGGTCAAACTTTAGTATTTACCTACATTGGCCTTAAAACAGAAAAAAGAGTTGTTAGTGCATCTACAACTATTAACCTACAAATGCAAGAAGATGCCCAAGCTCTAGAAGAAGTAGTTGTTACAGCTCTTGGTATTAAAAGAGACAAAAAGAGCTTAGGTTTTGCGCAACAAACGGTTGAGGGCGAAGCGTTAACAACTGCTAAAGATGTTGATATTAACAACGCAATTGCCGGTAAGGTATCTGGTGTTCAGATGCTTGGTGCTCCAAGTTCTGGTTTTGACAACGCCGTGGTACGTTTAAGAGGTGAAACAGATCTTTTATACGTTGTAGATGGTGTTAAGGTAAACAGCGCAGCTGATATCAATACCGATGACATTGCAGACCTATCTGTTCTTAAAGGTAGTGCAGCTACAGCACTTTATGGACCTATTGGTAAAAATGGTGTTGTTGTAATTACTACCAAAAGAGGTAAAGAAGGTAAAGCTACTTTTACTTTAGATCAATCTGTACAAATAAGCAACGTTTACTTATTACCTGAATACCAAAACGAGTATGGAGGTGGTTATACTCAAGACTTTGCTACATTAAACGGAGAATTAATTCCTAACTATGCAGCAGACGAGTCTTGGGGTCCTAGACTAGATGGTAGATTAGTAAGACACTGGGATAGCTGGATTCCTGGAAGCCCAACTTTTGGAGAACTTAGACCATGGTCTCCTAACCCAGACAACGTAAAAGATTTTTACGAAACCGGTATTACAAGTAACACTTTCTTAGGCTTTACTAAAGGTGGTGAAGACTACAATATTAAAGCTAACTTAAGAAGAGTTGAAATCTCTGGTGTTTCTCCAAACTCTGGAAGAGACCTAATTCAAACCGGTTTAAGTACAGAGTATAACATTACAGATAACTTTAAAGTTTTTGCAAACTTTAACTACCAGTACAGAGCTACGTTAAACAATCCGGATAACGGATATGGTGGAATTGGTTCTAACTTTAACCAGTGGTTCCAGAGACAATTAGACATGAAGAGGTTAAAGAATAATTATTTCCAAAACGGAAACTTCTATACCTGGAACATGCGTAGTACTACAGATTTAAGACCTCTTTACTGGGATTCTCCGTACTTTGAGGTTTACCAAAACCTTAAGCACGAGTATAAAAACTCTACTTTTGGAAACATTGGATTTACTGTAGATATTACTGATGAGTTATCATTCACCAACGAATTAAGACAAGCAGTTAACACTTTCCAATTTAACGACCGTACTGCTTTTGGTGGATTAAACTTACCATCATACAGAGAGAGAAATCAAACCATCAGTACTACAGAGTACTTTGGTATGTTAACTTATGATAAGGACATTAACGAAGATTTTGATGTTAAAGCTAGCATTGGTACAGAATTATACCAATTTAAAAACAGCTATGTAGATGCCAGCACAAACTCTGGTTTAACTATTCCTGGTTTCTACAGCATCGAAACCTCTAAAGAAAGACCTACTTACACAAGTAGATACTTTGAGCAAAAAAACAGAGGTGTTTTTGCAACTGCCTCTTTAGGATATAAAGACCTTTTATACTTAGACGGTAGTTTCCGTATGGACTGGAACTCTACTGCAGACCCAAGCAGCAACCGTGTAGATACAAAGGGAGGATCGTTAAGTTTCTTATTCTCTAACCTATTCGAGTCTGAAGCTTTAAGCTTTGGTAAATTACGTTTAGGTTATGCAGAGGCTCCAAGCTTCCCTAGCATTCATGCGCTAAATGCATCATACGATGTTGTTGGCTCATACAACGGAACTACAGTTTTACGCCCAGATTACACTCAAGCCAACCCAACTTTAAAAGGAGGCACAAGAAAAGAGCTTGAGATTGGTACAGAGCTTAAATTTGTAAACAACAGATTAGGTTTAGATTTAACGTATTTTGATAGAAGAGATGTAGACCTTCCTGTTGCAGCTCCATTATCTGCAACTACCGGTTACACAGCTGTTAACGTAAACAGTGCAGAAACAAAATCTAACGGTTTTGAGGTTGCCTTATACGCAACTCCGTTTAAGACTGAAGATTTTGAATGGAATACCTCTTTAAACTTTGCTACTTTAAAGAGAGAGGTAGTAGCATTATACGGCGATGTAGAAACTGAGGTTTTAGCCTCTTCTTGGAGAGGTTTAAGACTTGAAGCTCACGTAGGTGAAGAATGGGGTGCATTCTATGGAAGAAAAATTTTAAGAGACGACCAAGGTAGAATGTTAATAAACTCTTCAGGTGAGATTCAATATGAAGAAAACCAATATTTAGGTAACTTATTACCAGACTTTACCGGAGGTTTTGTAAACACTATTCGTTACAAAAACTTTGATTTATCGTTTAGTGTAGACTTCCAAAAAGGTGGTAAGTTCTTCTCTGTAACTAAAATGTTTAACAACTACTCTGGTCTTGGTATAGAGACTGTAGGTAACAACGCTTTAGGCAACCCTGTGCGTGATATGCCTGTAGGATCTGGTGGTGAGGCTACTGTAGTTGCCGCAAATGATGCTCAAAGCAATTCTGGAGGTGTTCTTGTAGAAGGAGTAGATGCTACAACAGGTGAGCCTGCTTCATACTATGTAGAAGCTCAAGAATACTGGGGAAGAACATTCGCATTACACGAAATGTGGTTATACGATGCTTCATACGTAAAACTACGTCAACTTCGTTTAGGCTACACATTACCAGACAGATTTGTTAGCAAGCTTCCTGTAGAAGACATTAAAGTAAGTTTCTTTGCTAACAACTTATGGTTAATTCACTCAGAAGTTGAAGGTATAGACCCATCAGAGATTGAAAACACTAACGGAGGTAGCGCTGTTGGTCAAGGATATCGTTGGGCTGAAGGTGGACAGTTACCAAGTAGCAGAACTCTGGGTATGAACATAAGATTAACATTCTAATCTTAAAAAATTAAACACATGAAAAAATATTTAAATAAACTATTTGTAGCTTCTGCAGCATTTACAATGTTAACTGCTTGTAATGATGCAGATTTTGGAGATACCAACAAAAACACAAACCAGGTGTCTTCTGTAGTTCCGTCATCTTTACTGGTAGATGCGCAAGCTAACATAGGTAACATTGTTACTACTAACATTCCATCTATCTATGTACAACACTTGTCGCAAACTCAGTACACCGAAGAATCTAGATACCAAACTATTCACTGGAGCTACGGTAACTTGTACAACAGATTATTGTCTTTAAAAACAATAATCGATGTTAACTCAAACCCTGAAACAGCCGAAGCTATGGCTGCATACGGGTCTAACAACAACCAAATTGCGGTTGCTAAAATCTTAAGAGCTTACTACTTTCAGTACATGACAGACAGATGGGGTAATATTCCTTACTCTGAAGCTTTACAAGGTTTAGACAACCCACAACCAAAGTACGACTCTCAAGAGTTTATTTACGACTCTTTATTTAATGAGATTGATGAGGCTTTAGCAATGATGGATGCCGGAGCTGGTCCTGTTGGAGATATCTACTTTGATGGAGATATGACAAGATGGGCTCAGTTTGCTAATACTTTAAAATTAGTTATGGCGCTTCGTCTGTCTAAAGTTCATCCAGATCCAAACGGATACGCTGCAACTAAGTTTAGAGAAGCATTACCTGGTGCTATCTCTAGCACTGCAGAAAACATCTACCACCCATTCATCTCTGACGAGAATTTTGATAACCCATGGCAAGATGATTTTGTTGACAGTGGTAGAACTGACGAGTGTATGAGTGATGTGATCGTAGACTTTATGTTAGACAGAAACGATCCGAGAATTGAGAAATATGCTGCACCTGCAGTTAGTAGCGGAGAATATGTAGGTATGCCTTACGGAATTGCAAATGCAGGTGATATTCCTAACGATGATGTATCGTTCATGAACGATGCCTTAATTAAAGATCCTACATTCCCAGGTGTTGTTTTCACCTACGCTCAAGTAGCTTTCTCAAAAGCTGAAGCTGTTGAGTTAGGCTGGATTAGCGGAGACACTCAAACTTTCTACGAAGAGGCAATTACTTCATCTATGGAGCAATGGGGTGTAGACCAAGCAGATATTGCTGCTTACTTAGCAGAGCCAAATGTAGCTTTTGATGCTAACAATGCCATGAATTTAATTGCAGAGCAAAAATGGTTAGCATTATTCTACCAAGGTTTTGAAGCATGGTTTGAGTGGAGACGTTTAGACTATCCTAACCTAAGCCCTGCTCCAGATGCATTAACCGGAACCGGTATTCCAGTTCGTCACGGTTATCCAGACACAGAGCCTGCTCAAAATGCCGCTAATTACAATGCAGCAGTTAGTGAGCAAGGTCCAGATAACATGGACACTCCAGTTTGGTGGGATAGATAATACCCCCCTAACTTTAAAATAAAACCACCAAGAAAATCTTGGTGGTTTTTTTATACAATGTTGTAAAAACAAGATTAATACAACGATATTTATTTACCTGAAAATTACTTTACAGTTTAACATGTTATTTGTATTACAGTACAATAAACAGACTCAATAATTAAATTGTACCAATTATCGTTTTAACATAGAATTTAAATTCTAATCATTAGATAATGAAATGAATATGTAGTAAATTACAAAATACAACACAGATCCTATAGAGGAACGTCAACAAATCTCAATTTAAAAACAAATGATTTAAGCTATCGTTCTCAATAAAAAATTACCAGCCAAATACTTCGAGTATACTCAGCGAGAGCATTTCTGGTTCTGATTATAGCAAAAACTAATACTCCTTATCTCTTTACGGCTGAAAGTTAGGTTTGAGAATTATTTTTTTGAGATTAAATAAACATTTTTAATTCCTAAGCCTAAGTCCTAAAATACTATAATACACTTTACTTTATCACACTTCATCCTTTAAAAAAAAATCAAAAATTCAATTCATTTTTTAGAAAGTTTTAAGCACTTAAACTATTTAAGTGTAAAAAAAATTGGATTTTTAACATGAATTTAAGATTTTTGGTAACAGCTAATTCAAATAATTAAAAAAAATGAGAACAAAGTTTAGTGGATTACTAACACTATTACTAGTGTTTTTTGTGCATTTAAGCTATGCGCAACAGAAGACAATCTCCGGTACGGTGACCGACCAAGACGGGCTACCGCTTCCTGGAGTTAATATTGTCGTTCAAGGTACCACTAGTGGTACCCAAACAGATTTTGATGGTAACTATACCATTCAAGCAAATGTTGGCCAGACATTAGTTTTTACTTACATAGGCCAAAAAACTGAAACCCGTGTTGTTGGTGCGTCAAACACCATTAATGTACAGATGCAACAAGATGCTCAAACTCTCGAAGAAGTGGTTGTAACCGCTTTAGGTATTACAAGAGAGAAAAAGTCGTTAGGGTATGCGGTAAGTGAGGTTGACTCTGAAGACCTAGAGCAAAGAGCCGAAGGTGATGTAGCTAGAGTTTTATCTGGTAAAGCATCAGGGGTTCAAATCACTTCTCAAAGTGGTACATCAGGTTCTGCTACCAACGTTATTATTAGAGGTTACACCTCGATTAATGGTAGTAACCAAGCACTTTTTGTTGTAGATGGTGTGCCTTTTAGTAGTGATACAAATGCCCAAGGTAACTTTTTAGATGGTAACCCGGGTTCTTCTAGATTCTTGGATTTAGACCCTAACAACATAGAAAGTGTAAACGTACTTAAAGGTCTTGCTGCTGCTACTTTATATGGTACTGCTGGTAGAAACGGAGTAATTGTAATTACTACAAAGTCTGGAAGTGCTAAAGGAGCTGGCCCTAAGAAAACAGAAATTACTGTTAGCCAATCTTATTTCTTCAATGAAATTGCTTCTTTACCAGATTATCAAGATGAGTACGGTGGAGGTTTTGACCAGTCTTTTGGATGGTTCTTTAGTAACTGGGGACCTTCATTCAGACCTGATGGAGTTGATGGTTATTTAAATGACCCTGCTGGAATAATTCAGCCGGATGGAACAGTAGAACACCCATATGGTTCTTCTGCTTTCTTAAATAACTTCTTAAACGGAAACAACATTCTAAATCAAACCTATACCGGTCAGCGCTACGAGTGGAGACCATATGATAGTGTTGAAGAATTCTTTAGAACTGGTGGTGTAAGTAATACATCAGTAAACATTAGAGGGGCAAGTTCGGATGGTAATGTAACTTACAATCTTAACTATGGTCATTTAGATGATAAAGGATTTACTCCTGGAAACGAATTAAGAAGAAATTCATTATCAGTAGGTGGTAGAGCTAAGCTCTCTAACAAGTTTACTGTTAATGGTACCTTAAACTTTTCAAGAACAAGATACATTACACCTCCTATTGCTGCCAGTAGAGGTAACGGTACATTAGGATGGTCTACATTTGGTAACGTATTCTTTACACCTCGTAATGTTGATTTAATGGGATTACCGTTTGAAATTCCTGAAAACGGAGGAAGTATTTACTATAGAAACGGTAATGATATTATTAACCCTCGTTGGACAGTTAAGAATGCTCAAAACGGCCAGTTAACCAATAGAGTATTTGGTACAGCTCAATTAACTTACGATTTCAATGATAATTTAAACCTATCCTATAGAGCCGGTGTTGATTTCTATAACGAAAGAAACCATGCTCACTCTAACAAAAATGGTGTAAACTTTGACGATGCTATTTTTGGTTTCCTAGATACTTGGGATAACAACGTAAGAATTTGGGATCATTACTTAGCATTAAGCGGTAATTATGACCTTACGAGCGATCAAAAGCTTAACTTAAACTTTGTTGCTGGTGCAACAAGCCGTTCAAGGGAGTTTGATCAGCAAGGTGTTGCAAGTTCAGGACAAATAGTGTTTGGAGTTCTCAGACACTTTAACTTCCAGAACCAATTACCAATACAGTTCAAGCAACAACGTAATATTGTTGGTGTATTTGGTGAAGCATCTTTTGGATATGATAACTATGCTTATTTAACATTATCAGCCAGAAATGACTGGGTTTCTAACTTGCCAACAGAAAACAACAGTAAGTTTTACCCAAGTGTGAGTGCATCATTTATCCCAACAGCTGCAATTGAAGGCTTAAAATCTGAAAGCGGAAAAGGATTAAACTATCTTAAAATAAGAGCTGGTTTAGGTCAGTCTGCAGGATTCCCTACAGGATATCCAACAGTTAACACAGTTGGACAAAGCACTCAAGTTAACGGTGGTCTTGTTGGAGGAACAAGCGGTGTTGTAACTAACACAGTAAGTAACTTTAAAGCTAATCCTAATTTAAAGCCTGAGCTTATTAGTGAATTTGAAGTTGGTTTTGACTCAAGATTCTGGGATAACAGAGTTAACTTAAATGTTTCATACTACGATAGAACAACTAAAGACTTAATCGTATTTAAGCCTTTAGCTCCAAGTTCTGGATTTACCCAAACGCAAGAAAATGTAGGTAAGGTAGAAGGTAGTGGTTGGGAAGCTGACTTAGCTGTAGATATTTTTAGAAGTGCAGAAAGCGATGGATTTAACTGGAACACAAGAGTTAACTTCACTCAGAGTGAGCAAATTGTAACCGAGCAAGAAGACGACCAAATTATTTTCGCAGGTTCTACTGCTGCTTTCTTAGGAGGTAATGCTGCTATTAAAGGAGAGCAATTAGGTGTTATTGTTGGTACTCAAATTGAAAGAGACGATAACGGTAACTTTTTAGTAGATTCTTCTGGTAACTATAAAATTCAAGATAATGTGGTTTTACCTGACGGACGTTCAATTACGCCAATCATTGGTAATCCTAACCCTGATTATGTAATGAATTTTATCAATTCATTCTCATACAAAAACTTTAGTTTAAACTTCCAGATAAGTCATACTAAAGGAGGAGACATTGCTTCGGCAACTATTGCTACACTTTTAGGTAGAGGTTTAATTAACCCGGACAGACGTGAAACATTTATTTTACCTGGTGTAAAAGAATCAACAGGAGAGCCAAATAACATACAAATAAACAACTCTCAGTACTACTTTAGCAACTTGCTATTTGGTCCAAAAGAGCTTACTGTTTATGACGGCTCTGTTATTAGATTACAAGAAATTTCTTTAGGATACTCTATGCCTAAAAAATTCTTAGAAAAAACACCTTTTGGTTCACTTTCATTTACTGTTAGTGGGTTTAATTTATGGTACGATGCATACAACACTCCAGATGCTGCTAATTTCGATCCGAATGTTGCAGGTGTGGGTATTGGAAACGGTAGAGGTTTTGATTATTTAAACGGCCCTAGCTCTAAGAGAATTGGATTTAGTGTGAAAGCGTCATTCTAATAATTTTAAATAAGATAAAATCAACTACCTTTAAGAAAAGTTGAGTATCTAAAAAAAAAGATATCATGAAAAGAATTTATAAATTTATATTATTACTACTCGCATCTAGTGGTACTTTGTTTTACTCGTGTGAAACTATCGAGTTAGAACAGCTAGATAACCCGAATGCTTTAACTCCGGATAAAGCAGATCCAGATTTACTTCTGAACAACATTCAATTAAATTATCGTAATGCGATGATTATATTTAATGACAGAAGTGCAGACCTTGCCAGAATAGACTATATGTTTGGTAGAAACTACTTTAACAACTTTGGTTCTGGTACATTAAATGGCCCTTGGGGTGATTTATATAGTGACATAATACCTGATATTGCAGCTATTGAAGGTTTGGTAACACCAGACAATGATCTTGCATTTCATAGAGGTATTTCTAAAATAATGCAAGCGCATATTATGATGCAACTTGTTGACTTTTTAGGAGATATTGTTTATTCTGAGGCTAATAACCCAGAAGAATACCCTACTCCTAATCTAGATGATGATGAAGCTGTTTATGCTGCTGCATTAGACTTATTAAGCGAAGCTAAGTCTCTTTTAAATGGAGCATCAGCAGGTACTGCTTTAGACCTTTATTATGGTGGTGATGCAGACAAGTGGATAAAACTTGCAAACACACTAGAAATGAGAGCTAACCTAACAGTTGGTAATTATACAGCTGTTATTAATGCTACCAATGTAATAGAGACAAGTGCTGACGACTTTGAATTTAAGTACGGTACTAACGAGCAAAATCCAGACACTCGTCATCCTGACTATAATAATGATTATAGAGATGATGGAGCTAACATTTATCAATCTAACTGGTTAATGCACCTAATGGCAGGGACTTGGGGAGATTTCACTGAAGATGACGATCCTAGAAGACGTTATTATTTCTATCGCCAAAATGCTAATACCCCTGGTGCAAACTTTATAGTACAATGGGAAGGAGATGGAAACTTCTATATTTTAACAGCAGATCCTAACGGAGAGACACTATCTTGTTCTTTAGAAAGTGTGCCAACTCATTTAGAGTTTACACCTGATGAAGAATACTGGTGTGCTGTAAAATTAGGTTACTGGGGTAGAATGCATGGTGATGATGATGGTACCCCTCCAGATAACTTTACACGTACTGCTTCTGGAGTTTACCCAGCTGGTGGTAGATTTGATGATAATCCAGACTATGCAATTTTATCTGCAGACCAATCAACTTTAACAGGATACGAAACCGCAAGAGTTGGTAGAGGTCTTGGTGCTGGAGGACAAGGAATAGAGCCAATTTACTTATCGTCATATGTTGAGTTTATGAGAGCAGAAGCTTATTTAGCTACTGGCAACACATCTGCAGCTGCCGATCATTTTGAAGCTGGTATAAGAGAGTCTATCGCAAAAGTTCAATCTTTCGGCGCATTAGATTCTGGTGCAGATTTAAGCTTAGCTCCAGACGAAACTAGAGTTGAAAACTTTGTTACTGATAAAGTTGATGAGTTTAACAATGCTCCTGTATCATCTGGAACTGATGGCTTTGGTTTCCCTGTTGAAAAGGACAAGTTTGACATATTAGGAGAGCAATACTTTATTGCTATGTATGGTGGTGCTGGTGATGCGTATAACTTTATCCGTAGAACAGGCTACCCAAGAACATTAGCAAGAAACTTAGAGCCTAACCCTGGTCCGTTCCCAAGAACATTTTTATATCCTGGAAACGAAGTTATTGCTAATCCTAATATTCAACAGAGAACAGATAACTCTACAAGAGTATTCTGGGATACTGGCGTAACTAATCCAGCTAATTAAAAAGATTAAAAAACTATGAAAAATTTATTAAAATTTATAACACTAGCATTTTCCTCGTTCGTAATTTTTAGTTCTTGCGAGGATAGCAAAAATACAGTTGACATAGTTCTTGATCCTGAAAGAGGAGCTGTATTAAGAACCATTGAAGTTCAAAACGCTATACTAAATTCAAGTAATCCAGATTCTGAATTCTCTGTGACTGTTGAAGCGCAAGACGAAGAAGATGGTGGATTAATGGAAAGCGTAGATGTTTACGTAAGCATTAGAGACCTTACACCAGACAACGGTGAAACTGTAGTTAATGATGCTTTTGTTAAAACTATAGAGAGATCTGCATTTACTACCGGTCCATTAGGTTTACCTAGAGGCACTATTACTGCAACTTTTGCAGAAATGGCTACTGCAATGGGACTTGACTCTGACGACTATTTCCCTGGAGATGTATTCATTGTTGAGTTAAGATTAAATCTTACTGACGGTAGAACTTACGGTGCAGATAGTGCCGGAGGTATCATTACCGGTGGATTCTACTCTTCTCCGTTTAAATACAATGCTTTAATTACATGTTCGCCTCAGCCTGGTACTTACAGAGTTGAAATGCATGACACCTTTGGTGACGGATGGCAAACTAATGATGGTAACGGTGGAGACGGTATACATGTAGATATTGATGGAACTATAGTAGTTGTTGGTATGTGTTCTCCTTACGGAGGAAGTAATACAGGAAGTGAAATGGACGAAAGCCAAGGATTGTGTACTCCTAATAACGGATTTGACGCAACAGCTTATGTAACTATTCCTCCTGGAACTGAATCTGCAACTTGGACATTCCCTGGTGATACATATGGAGAAATTAGTTTTGAAATTTATGGTCCAAACGACGAGCTATTACTTGCCGTTGGAGTTGGCGAAGGAACTCCAGGTTTATTACCTGTAACTCTATGTGCTAACTAATTAAAAAGGCATAATTATAAAACAATGTTTTTTAAATTTAAACCACCTCTTTTGAGGTGGTTTTTTTATATTTAGGTCAAAATATTTGTTGCAAACACAATTTTAAGTTTAAACCTACTCCATTTATTTTATAACAACATGAATGCTAAAACTGTAGCCTTAATAGTAGTTATTATTTTATTTGTTGGATGCAAAAAAAATTCATCAAACAACACTAAAAATTATCAAAATAATAATCATACAGAGCAAGCTTCAACTAATGTTTTTGAAAAAATATCTAGTTCTGAAAGCAATATTAATTTCTCAAATAACTTAAAAGAGAACATAAAAACTCTTGAAAACCTTTTTGATTTTGATTACTTCTACAATGGTGCAGGAGTAGGTATTGAAGACATAAATAATGATGGGTTACTTGATATATTTTTTTGTGGAAATCAAGTAGAAAATAAACTGTACTTAAATAAAGGTAACTTAAAATTTGAAGATGTAACAGCGCAAGCAAATATTAATGTTGGAAAGTTTTGGGCTAATGGAGTGACTTTTGTAGATATTAATAACGATGGTTGGAAAGATATTTATGTGTCGCAAGGAGGCCCATTTAAAAGAGACCAAAGAAAAAATCTTCTTTTTATAAATCAACAAAACTTAACATTCAAAGAAAGTGCAGAAGAATATGGTTTGGCAGATATGGGTATTAGCACACAATCTGCTTTCTTTGACTATGATAAAGATGGTGATTTAGATTGCATTGTAATGAATGAAAACGAGCTATATGGCTACGACCCAATAAGCTTCTCTAAAATATTAGCAAACAACCCTGATTTACTTTATTATAATACCTCAAAACTTTACAGAAATGACGGGAATAAATTTACCGATGTAACACAATCTTCGGGAATTTTAAATCCGGTGTTTGGTTTAGGCTTATGTGTTAGTGACATAAACAATGATGGTTGGTTAGATATTTATATTGCAAGTGATTACTACATACCAGATGCTATGTATATTAATAATAAAAATGGAACTTTCTCTAATGCAATAAAAGATGCCACAAATCAAATTTCTTTTTACGGAATGGGTGTTGATATTGCAGATGTAAACAATGATGCATTACAAGATATTTTTGTTTTAGACATGGCTTCTACAGATCATGTTAGATCCAAAACACTAATGGCTTCTATGAGTGTAGATCGATTTAATTTTTTGGTTGAAAAAGCCAAGTTTCAATATCAATACATGTATAACAGCTTACAGTTAAACTTAGGCAACGGTAAATACCATAATATTGCCCAACTTTCTAATACAGCCAATACAGATTGGAGCTGGACAGTTTTAATAGAAGATTTAAATCATGACGAAAAAAAAGATATATATGTAACAAATGGCTATAGAAGATATGCATTAGACAATGACCTCAGAATGAAAGTTAATGAAGCAAAAAAAATGTACGGGAATAACATTCCTCTAAATGTACAAGAAGAATTGTATCATCAAATGCCATCTGAAAAACTTCCTAACATTCTATATGAAAGCAAAGACAGTTTGATTTTCAATAATGAAGCAATCAGCTGGGGATTAGCAGACTATTCTTTCTCTAACGGTGCCGCAATTGGTGATTTAGATAATGATGGCGATTTAGACTTAGTAGTTAATAACATAGATGATAATGCTTTTTTATATAAAAACTTATCTGTAGAAAAAAAATTAGGTAACTATCTAAGAGTTAAAACTATAGGCAACACCTCAGAGCCTTTTGCAAAAGTTACAATTACCTATGCCAATAAGAAACAGTTTTCAGAAACAAAAAGAGTGAGAGGCTATATGTCTGCAGTAGAAAATGTTGCACATTTTGGGTTAGGTAATTATAGTAAAATAGATACAATCACTGTAGAATGGCCATCAGGAAAATTAGAACAAAAAACTAATGTAAAAGCAAATACAGAACTTGTTTTTTATGAAAAAGATGCAATTAAGAAATCAATTCCTAAAAACAATAAAAGTACAATTTTTAAAACTGCTTCTTTAAAAAATTATAATATTGATTTTAAACATAATGAAAATATTTATGATGATTTTGAAGAAGAAATATTACTTCCTTACAAACAATCTACCCTGGGGCCTCACCTTTCGGTAGCAGATGTAAACAATGACGGTTTAGAGGATTTTTATGTTGGTGGCGCTGCTGGTCAAGCAGGTACACTCTATATTCAAACAAATCAAAATACTTTCTATAAATCATCTGAATCTGTATTTGAAGCAGATAGGTTACATGAGGATATGGAATCTTTGTTTTTTGATTTTGATGGAGACTCCGATTTAGATTTAATGGTAATAAGTGGAGGAAATGAGTTTAAAAAAGGAGATGATAGATACTCTGACAGACTTTATATTAATGATGGTAAAGGTAATTTTGTGAAACTTTCACAAAACACACTATTAAACAACAAAGAAAGCGGAAAAACAGTTATTTCTTTAGATTTCGATAAAGATGGTGATTTAGATGTTATCGTAGGTAATAGAATTATACCAAAACAATACCCTAAACCTGCAAATTCTTTTATTTATGAAAACAATGACAAAAACTTAGAAGATGTTACAAAAGAAATTGCTCCGGAAATTGAGAATTTTGGAATAATAAATAAACTCATTAAAACAGATTTTAATGCAGATGGATGGGATGATTTTATTGTTGTTGGAGAATGGACTCACATTGGCTTCTTTAAGAACATGAAAGGTACATTTAAAGATGTATCTAGAGAAATTGGAGTAGATAATGAAAAAGGATGGTGGTTTACCGTTAAAGAAACAGATGTTAATAATGATGGTTTGCCTGATTATATTATTGGGAATGTTGGATTAAACATTAAATTTAAAGCAAGCAAAGACAAGCCTTTTAAAGTTTATGGAAATGATTTTGATGATAATGGAACATTCGATATTGTTTTGAGTAAAAAATATAAAGATAAATATGTTCCCGTAAGAGGTAGAGAGTGTTCATCACAACAGATGCCTTTTATAATAGAGAAGTTTCCAACGTATAGTGAGTTTGCTAATGCTACTCTTGATGAAATATATGGTGACAAGCTTAAGAATGCCATATCTTTTGACGCTACAGAGTTTAGGAGCATGCTTTTATTGAATAAAGGTTACGGTAAATTTGAGAAGAAATTACTTCCAGTTGCAGCACAAATGTTCCCTGTTTTAGATGTAGTTGTTAAGGATGTTAATAATGATTCATTTGACGATCTTATTTTAATTGGTAATATTTACAATACAGAAGTAGAAACCCCTAGGTTAGATATGGGTACAGGATTGGTGTTATTATCTAACAAAAAAGATGGCTACTTACCAATTCCTGCTCATGAATCTGGTTTATATATTCCGGGGAATGTAAAATCACTTAAAAGCTTAAAGCTATCAAATAAAAAATTACTTTTGTTGGCTGCGAGAAACAACGAAGAACTTTACGGTGTTGAATTAAATACTAAAAATTAATTTTATGAATAAAAGCCATGAAATCTATGGCATAAGAGCTACTATAGAAGCTATAAACTCCGGGAAGACAATAGAAAAAGTGTTTATACAAAAAGGGCTTAAAGGAGAGCTTTTTAACCAGTTAAATACCCTGCTTAATAAAAACGATATAGCCAGAAGCTATGTGCCATTGGTAAAGCTCAATAAATTTACCAAAAAAAATCATCAAGGTATTGTAGCTATCACCTCTCCTATTGAATATGCGGATTTTGAAAACTTAGTTATTAGTACAATAGAAAGAGGAGAAACTCCCCTTTTTTTAGTATTGGACCATATTTCTGATGTTAGAAATTTTGGCGCTATAATTAGAACTGCTGAATGTACAGGAGTTCATGGTATAATTATTCCTAAAAAGGGTGCAGCACCTGTTACTGCAGATACTGTAAAAACTTCTGCCGGTGCAGCCTTTAAAGTCCCAATATGCAAAGTAAATCATATTAAAGATGCTGTTTACTATTTACAAGCATCCGGTATAAAAACAGTTGCTGCAACAGAAAAAACAGATAAGGCAATCTACCAATTATCACTATCAGAACCTTTAGCCATTATTATGGGTGCTGAAGATGTTGGTGTGTCTGCAGGAGTTTTAAAAATAGTTGATGAAAAAGGTAAACTACCGATTTTAGGAGAAATAGAATCTTTAAATGTTTCTGTTGCTTGTGGAGCTATACTTTATGAAGTAGTTAGGCAAAGAATGAGTTAATTATTATCTGATTTGTTGGCTCTATAATTATAATTAATTTTCACTTTACTCTCAGTCTCATTAGTGCTCTCATCTTTATTTTCAATAAAATTTCCATCTTGATCAAAATGTTGTAAAAAGGGGTCGCTTGCTTCGTTGTAGTCTGGTTTTTCCCAATCGTATTTTGGAGCTGGTTTCATTTTTTTACCATAAATTAAGGCCAATATTAAACCGGATATAAAACCAGACAAATGCCCTTCCCAAGAAATCTTTTCTTCTATCGGAAAAACATACCACATCATACTTCCGTAAATAAAAACCACCAAGAGTGAAAGCGCAACCAATCTAAAATGTTTAGATAATATTCCTGTAAAAAATATAAAACTAACCAACATGTAAATTAACAAGCTTGCTCCTATGTGGTAAGCTTCTCTTGCTACAAGCCAAGTTAAAAGACCCCCCATTATCCAGCCAAATAAAAGTACACGTACACTAATAGGCTTATAAAAAAATAAAAGCGAAGCTCCTAAAACTAAAAGGGGTATAGAATTGTTGTATAAATGAGAAAGTGAACCGTGTATAAACGGACTAAATAGAACTCCTTTTAACCCACTAATTGTTCTTGGATAAATACCATAAGAAGAAAAATCAATCTTAAAATTTGTTTCTATCCAAAAAACAAACCATAGTAAAAACACAAATGAAAGTGGAATAAATACAGCTTGGTATATCTTATTTTTAGTTTCTAAAGTTTTCATTTCTACAATTTAAAGATAATATAAACTAAACTACAACCCTATTTTAGTTTTTGGTTTTGTAGTACCTTTACACTATGAATATACCGTTAGCAGAACGCATGCGCCCAAAAACTTTGGACGCTTATTTAAGCCAGCAACATTTAGTTGGTAGTAATGGTGCACTAACACAACAAATAAAGTCTGGAGTGATTCCTTCTCTAATTTTCTGGGGACCTCCGGGAACCGGAAAAACAACATTAGCTAATATAATTGCTCATGAAAGTGGTCGCCCGTTTTATACCCTAAGTGCTATTAGCTCTGGTGTAAAAGATGTGAGAGAAGTTATTGAAAAGGCAAAAAAAAGCGATGGTTTATTTACCACAAAAAACCCAATTTTATTTATTGATGAAATCCACAGATTTAGTAAATCGCAACAAGATTCATTACTCGGAGCTGTAGAAAAAGGTTGGATTACCTTAATTGGTGCAACAACAGAAAACCCTAGTTTTGAAGTTATTCCCGCTTTGCTGTCTAGATGTCAAGTTTATACTTTAAATCCTTTTTCTAAAGAAGAATTAGAAGCATTGTTACATAGAGCTATTAAAGAAGATGACGTTATTTCTAAAAAAAATATAAAGTTAAAAGAAACCGAAGCTATTATTAGGCTGTCTGGTGGTGATGCTAGAAAATTGCTAAATATATTTGAGCTTATTGTAATGTCTGAGGAGAGTTCTACTATTACAATAACCAATAAATTAGTAACAGACAAAGTACAGCAAAACACTGTTTTGTATGATAAAACAGGAGAGCAACACTACGATATTATTTCTGCATTTATAAAATCTATCCGAGGAAGTGATCCTAATGCTGCTGTATATTGGTTGGCTAGGATGATAGAAGGAGGCGAAGACGTTAAGTTTATTGCCAGACGAATGCTAATTTTAGCCTCAGAAGATATTGGCAATGCAAATCCTACTGCATTGGTTATTGCTAATAATACTTTTCAGGCGGTAACCACAATCGGGTATCCTGAGGCTCGTATAATATTAAGCCAGTGCGCTATTTACTTAGCAACTTCTCCTAAAAGCAACGCCTCGTATATGGCTATTAAAAACGCTCAAAAATTAGTTCGTGAAACCGGCGATTTGCCGGTGCCTCTTTCTATTAGAAATGCTCCAACCAAATTAATGAAAGAGCTTGGTTACGGTGAAAACTACAAATATGCTCACGATTATGAGAATAACTTTGTGTCACATGAGTTTTTACCCGAAGCTATTGCAAACACAAAGCTATTTGAGCCTGGAAATAATACCAGAGAAAAAGCTATTAGAGACTTTTTAAAAACGCGTTGGAAAGACAAATACAACTATTAAAACTTAATGTTTAGTTGTTTTCGCTGTAATTTATTGTCTTCGTAAAACTCTAAAATCCAAACTCCATTTACTTTTTTTAATATTCCTCCACTGGTAACAATAAATTCATTTTCAGAACTTGTTTTTTTAATAATATATACCACTTTTGGAGTACTATCAATTAATTGATAACCATTCTCTATAGGTTGCGCATAAAGCATATTTGGTTTTAAAATAGGCTGCTTGTTTAAAACCTCTTCTGAATCTTGTTTGTTTTCTGCCTTTACTATTTTAATAGGTTTTTCTTCAGGTTTATTAGTTGGTTCGGATTTTATATCTGTAGTTATTTCTTCTTCAGGATCACTCTCTAAAGACTCATATTGATAATTTAAAATGACCATATCCTTAAAAGCTTCTTCTAAAGCTGTTTTATAAGCCGTTTCATAATCTTTAATTTTATTAGCTGCCTCTGGTGTTGTGTAAAGAACTTTCCCATTACAGTCTGTAATCTCAACACGAACCTTTGTGGTAAAAACGTTTGAATTATCTACAACATTAGCATGTAGCGCTTTACAAGGATTAGCTTTAATGTGCAAAGGCATATTACTACTATAAACGGCTTTAAAACCGTACTTTTCAAATAAAAACTTAGTAATTGTGTTTATCCTGTGCTGGTTGTCTCTTTTCTGAAAGTCAAATTTAACCGGTACAACTATATACTCGTAGTTATTTATACTTTTTTGTGCTGTTGTAATAAAACTTAAAAGTGTTACCCCCAAAAGCAATATCTTTTTCATATGCTATAGTATTTTCTTTTTTACATTAGGTTTTGCAATATAGTTAATCCCAAATTGAAATGAAATAGCATTAGCCTTGGCAAGATTTCCATAGCTTAAAATATTATCGGCCATAGCATATATATTTATAGTACCAATTTGAGACGATACCCCTAACCCTAAATTAGAAAACGAGTATTTATCTACCGTAAATGTTGCTTTAGCGTCTAAAAAAGAGAATAAATGTTTTTGATAAAATCCGGTTAAGGCTACCTGAGGTCCTCTTGGGCGCATGATTCCGTATAACTGTAATCCTACGTAATTTCTGTACGGATTAAGCTCTAATGGTAAAAGGCAATTACATTCTTCTACCTCTCTTTCTCCAAATCCATAACTGTAAAGTGCTCTTAGTTTTAATGGCCTTAATCTGATGTAAGATGAACTATTTTTAGTATATACTATACTTTCTTCTATTTCTTGTTTTAAATCTTCCCAATAATCTTCTGCGCTAGATGCGTTAGCAATTTGCGGGAATAACAACTCTATACCTTGGTAGGTATAAAAGCCCAATGCGTTATAATTTTCTATGTTTTTTGTGTACCAAACAAAACCTATGTCTTGTAAACTGGCAGCTATTTTTTCTTGTCTATTTAAATTATATGTAAATCCTACATCTAACCCTAATCCTAAGTTTCCTCCTAAAAGAGCCCTTGTAAGTAATGTTTTGCCTGCATTATCACTCTCGTCTAAATCTTTAATACCGGCAGTTTTTACAGACATGTTTACACTTAATGTTTGTGTGTATACATTATCTGAACCTAATTCTGTAGTAAATGCTCCCCTGTTATTAATGCTAGAAACTTCTATGATACTATTGTACAATTTAGCCCTACCTCCTACTCGTAATTTCTTGTTTATTTTTTTATTAATTCCAAAATGAAATACTGTAAGTAACTCTCCTCGGGCAAGTATCTGGCCTAAATCAAATTTTCTGCCTATATGATTAAAATTACCATCATAAAATAAAACAGCGGGATCATCTGGCCAAAATGCATAGGCATCTAACTCCTGATATACTCCCATAGAGTAAAATGTGTTTTCATGCCATCTGTTTCCTTTAAAGCCTACAGAAATTAATTCTAATTGTTGGGTAACTCCAAAATCGTCTCTAAAATTAAGATCATTAATTGCTTGAGCTACTTTAACGTTAAAATCTACGTTATTATCTGCAAATAAATCGTAAATCGAAATTCCACTTGATCTTGCATTTATTTGAATTCCTGAAAGCGCCGGCATTCCAACGTAGCCATTAAAATTTACATCGGCCCCAGGGTTTAATAAAAGAGATTGTGGGATTTTAGTAAAACCATACAGGGTTTGGTTGTTTTGCGAAAACCCAACCATTCCCCATAATAATAGCACTATGGTAATTGTTAGTTTTCTCATTCAAACAACATATATAAAGTTCCTGATGATTTTAATTGTAAAGTACCAGTATCTTGGGCTGTTACATTACCCTGAAAATTTATTACAATTTGGGTGGTTTGTAAAAATGCATCTAAATTTTGACCTTGGTAATCTCTAGTTGTATTTCTGACAACCTCAGCTCCCGAAGAGGCCGGAATATTAATCTGGAAAGTATCTGTAACCTGATCGTTATCATCTAATAGTGTTACTTGAATACTAAAAGGTTGCCCTATTGTATTGGTAAACTCTAAAAACAATTGGGCTCTTATGGTATTGTCTTGTATAAATCCTTCTTCTGTTAAAACCCTAAACGATGTGTTGTCTGTAACATTTATTGGTTGTGGTGCTTGGGCCATTTCTTGTGCAGTTAGCTCAAAAAAAACAAGATTGGCAGTATATACAGGAGTAGCCTGAAAGTCTTCTGCTTGATTAAAATCTACATCCTTAACACAAGATAATAAGAGCAAAAAAGTAGTAAATAATAACCCTTTTTGTAAAGATACTTTGCAAAAAATGTTTTGTAAACTACACTTCATAACCAGTCATACCTTTATTTACTAAATAGTATAACTCTATAAATAGTTTTTTATTTCTAAAAGACTAGTAATTATTTGTGCGTGGTTATGTTTATTTTGATTGTTAGAATTAAAATGAAGCGCATGCATACCAACATTTTTAGCTCCTAAAATGTCTGCCTCTAAGTTATCTCCAATCATAATGGATTGCTTTGGTGATACATTAGCTTTTTGTAAAGCAAATTCAAATATAAGAGGATTTGGTTTTTTTACCCCAACCATTTCTGAATTAATAATGTGAGTAAAATAATCTATAATTTGTGCCGAGCGTAGTTTATAATGCTGTACTTCATGAAAACCGTTTGTTATAATATGAAGTTTGTAATGAGCTTTTAAGTACTGCAAAACTTCTGTTGTATGATTAAATAAATGTCCAAAAGATGGTAAATATTTTATGTATTCTTCAGATAGTGTGAAAATTAAATCGTCTGATGCTTCAATTTTTAACTTAGTAAATGTGTTTTTTAACCTGTAATACCTTAAATCTTTTTTAGTTATTTTTTCTTCTCTATAAAGTTTCCAATACTCAAAATTAATTGGCACATAAACTTCTAAAAAATCATTTAAAGCTACGGGTACATTATGCTCATTAAGTATTTTTTTAAATGTTAATGCCGAGTTTTTTTCAAAATCCCATAAGGTATGATCTAAGTCAAAAAAAACATCTGTAATAATGTTTCTAAGCTTCATCAGACAAAATTGTTTTATAAACTTCTTTCCAATTTACTGTGTTTTTTGTACCAAGAAAATCATTTAAAAAAACCGAAATAAATGTTCCGTTAACAGACTTGACACTTTTTTTGAGCTCTTGTACTGTTTTTACAATTGTATCTTGAGTTTCTATTTTACTGAGTGCTGTTGTATGAACGCAGAATGGATTAATTTTTACAGGTAATTGGGTTTCATGACTTACATCAAAAAAATAAAAAGGGGAGCAAGTTCCTGCTCTAAATCCCAAAACACCATCGTACCCCATAGAATAATCTTCATTAAATTCTGCTTCTACAATTTCTTGATACGTTTCGGGTATTATTATTCTATTAAACCTAAACCTAATTCGTTTAACCGGTCTGTTAATAATCTCTATTAATCTTTTTCTTTCCTGTTTTAAAACCTCTAAAAAACCTACAGATTGGTAAGAAGCCATCAGAGAAACTATACTATAATCTGCTACATGTTTAATTAAATACCGTAAGCTATTTGTATTAACAGAAATATTTTTATCGTAAGTAGCATAATCTGCCAGTAAGAAAAAGAAAATTATGTGTGTTTTAAACCGCTTATGTAAAGCTATAAGCCAATCAAAATTGTTAAACGGATCTTTTTTTATTTTAAGTAAAACCAGCGTTCTCTGCAAAACTCTTTTGATTCTAAATTGACTCAAGTCTAACAGATACCCGGCAATTGTTCTGATAATACCCCTCCCGGTAAACTCAGATGAAACTGCTACATCTATTAAAGATATTTGATTGTATTGCTTTGATGGGTTTTGTATTTCTGGAAACCTCTCCTTTAATGCTTCAAACAATCGTAAAACCCAAATATCTACCACAGGTAATTGTAAAAAATTGTTTTTAAAAGCTATACTTTCTTGGTAAGGGTATCTTCCGTGCTCATCTTTTACATGTGGCAAATACTCTTCGTACCGACTTAACAAATAAAAACTTGCTGCAAAAACATCAAAAGGCAAACTACACTGCTCCGGAACACCAAAAAAACAAGGAACACCATTCCAGTCTTGTACTTTTACATCATAATCATTTAATCCTTGCTCAAAGAGTAAATCGTGGCTTTTTATAAAAAATTCGTTTTGTAATGGTTGTTTTGAGTAGGTTAGCTTAGGACCTGAATGTGCTATAAACTCCTCTACTTTAGTGGTAAAATTCACCTCTATTTGAAGCATTCTGGTAAAAACATGCTTCATTATATACGTTAATCTTGGAGTGACTTTGTGAGTAAAAATTAAAACCATAGTTACAACAACCCTTCGTCTGCAAAGCTAAAGTACGTTTTTTCGGTTATAATTAAATGATCTAGCATAGCTATATCTAAAGCATTACATGCTGTTTGCATTTTTTGGGTAAGTTTTACATCGGCTGTGCTTGGTTGTAATGTTCCTGACGGATGATTGTGGGCTAAAATAACAGCAACAGCTCCAAGCGTTAATGCGTGTTTTAAAGCCAACCTAACATCAACTAAAGTGCCAGTAATACCTCCTTTACTTAGTTGTGTAGATTGCAACACTTTATTGGCATTGTTTAAATATAAAATCCAGAACTCTTCGTGAGGTAGCTCTCCAATTGTAGGTTGTAACAATTCAAAAACTGTTTTACTTGACATTATTTTGGGTAGTTGTGCAGCTTGTTCAGAGCGTCGTCGTTTACCCAACTCTAATGCAGCTGCAATACTAATGGCTTTAGCCTCACCAATGCCTTTAAATTGCATTAATTGCTGTATAGTTTGTTTGCCGAGCGTGTTTAATTGGTTATTGTTTTGTGCTAAAATACGTTTAGAGAGCGCTACAGCACTTTCTTGTTTATTACCACTACCTATTAAAATTGCTATAAGTTCTGCGTCACTTAAAGAAGCGGTTCCTTTTTTTAGAAGTTTTTCTCTGGGACGATCTTCATCAGACCATTGTTTTATAGAGAACGAAATGGGTTTGTGCGTCAAGATTACTTTTTTTATAAAGATAAAAAATTGTACTTTTCAAAAAAGTAAAAACTAATACAATGAAATCTTTATTTGATGCTGATACATTTACCGAAGTAAAAGAACGTATAGAAAAGCTCTCTAAAGACACGCAACCCCAATGGGGAAGCATGAGTGTTGGGCAAATGCTAAAACATTGCCAACTACCTTTTAAAGTAGCCGACGGAAGTATGGCTTTAAAAAGTAAGCCAAACTTTTTTAAAAAGTTATTATTTAAAATGTACAAAAAGCATATGTACAATGATACCCCTTGGAAAAAAAATCTTCCAACGCCTTCTGATTTTAAAATAACTTCAGAACATGAGTTTGAAACCGAAAAAAACGAACTTCTTAAACAAATTAATCATTTTGTTTCTTTAAAAGATAATAATAACTGGCCCACACATCCTTTCTTTGGAAAATTTACTACAGAGCAGTGGGGCAAAATGCAGTATAAGCACTTAAACCATCATTTAACTCAATTTGGTGTTTAATTATTTATTGTGAACTATCCTCCAAAACATCATCAGGAAAACAATTACAACAATGTTATTAATGTTATTAAGCAATATCCGTTTGCTACATTAATAACCGTAAAAAATAACATGCCTTTTATAACACATATACCTTTGGTTTTTGAGAGAGAGCATGATTCTACTCTTGGTAAATTAGTGGGGCATATTGATAAATACAACCCACAGGTTGCCACTTTAACAGACGGAGCAGAGGCTACTGCTATTTTTTATGGACCTGATTGCTATATATCTCCTTCTGTGTATAGTACCAAACAGTTGCCTACATGGAACTATATAATTGCTCATGTAAAAGGCACTATTACCCGATACACGGATTTAAAAAAAGTAAAACAAACTATGTTAAATATGACTTCTTTTTTAGAAGCACCCGAGCATAAGTTTAAATTAACCCCAGATAATCCTAAAATGGATGCTGCCTTACCTTACATTGTAGGTTTTGAAATTGCAATAACACAATGGGAAGGCAAGTTTAAATTATCTCAAGATAAATTAAAAACCGATCAAGAGCTTGCAAAAAAAGCGCTTATTAAGAGCCAGAAAAAAGACATTTCTGCTTTTATTAATGCTCTGTATGAAGCCCACAACCAACGTTAAACATATTACTTAACCAGGTTAGCTACCTCATTAAAATCTAACCCGCCATAATCTCCGGAACTCATTAGCAACAAAGCTGTATTTTCTAAGTTTTTAGAAAATAAAAACGCTTTAAAATCTTCCGGATTTGTAAATACTTGTAAATTGGTTCTGTTAAATGCGTTTGCAATTTGCTCTTTAGAAACCGGCTGTAATTTTTTAATTTCAACTGCTTTAGGCGAATAAAAAACTACTGCTTCTTGTGCTGCATTTAATGTTCCTTTGTATTGCTCTAAAAAATTAACATTAAGACTGCTATAAGTATGTAACTCTAAACAAGCTACTATTTTTTTGTTAGAATATTGCTCTGCTACGGCTTGTGTAGTTGCTTTTACTTTGCTTGGTGAATGAGCAAAATCTTTATATATAACCGAGCTGTTGTTTTCTGCTATTTTTTCTAAACGTTTGCTTGCCCCTTTAAACGATGCTATTGCTTCGTAAAAATCTATTTCGTCTATTCCCATATGCTGGCAAATCCATTTAGCGCCGGCCAAATTATTTAGATTATGCTTTCCAAAAACAGATACCGGTAATGGCCCTTCTGAAGTTTGCAAATAGGTTTCGCCGTCTTCAATAAAATAGTCGGGGGTTTTGTATGGATATTTTTTAATTGGTGCCGTTGTATCTTCTACTAATTGCTTAACAATTTCATCTTCTTCATTATAAACCAAAATACCTCCGGGCGTTATAGATTCTATAAAAATTTTAAACTGTTCTACATAATCATCAAACGTTTTAAATACATTTATATGATCCCAGGCAATACCACTAAGCAATGCAATATTGGGTTTGTATAAGTGAAATTTAGGTCGCCTATCTATAGCAGAAGATAAATATTCATCGCCTTCTAACACAATAAAATCATTTTCATTAGATAGCTGCACCATGGTTTCAAAACCATCTAATTGAGCACCAACCATATAATCTGTTGTTACGCTATGATAATTTAACACATGTAATATCATAGAGGTAATAGTGGTTTTACCATGGCTTCCGCCAATAACAACTCTGGTTTTATATTTAGAATGCTCGTATAAAAACTCAGGGTACGAATAAATTGTAAGCCCTAATTCTTGCGCTTTTATAAGCTCAGGATTATCGGGTTTAGCGTGCATTCCTAAAATAACAGCATCAACATTTTTAGTTATTTTATCAGGAAACCAACCAAAAGATTCCGGCAACAAACCTTTACTTTCTAATCGGCTTTTAGAGGGCTCAAAAATAATATCGTCGCTTCCGGTTATTTTATATCCTTTGTTATGTAGTGCTATAGCTAAATTATGCATGGCGCTTCCGCCAATAGCTATAAAATGAATGTGCATATTTAAAATTTTTGGGTAAAGATAATTATTTGATGTGCTATGCAGCAAAGAAGAAAACTATAAATACTTTTTCTTGAGTTTTATAGCCTCATTAAAATCAGGATTTACTTTTAAGGCCTTTGCTATATAAGTTTTTGCTTTGTCTTGTTGGTTTTTAAGCAAGTAAATTTTAGCTATATGATAGTACGCCCACTCTACTTTTATGTTATTTGATTGATTATGCCTTTTCACAAACCATGTAAGATGTTTTAAACCGGTGTTTAATGCAACATTGTATGTTGAAGCTATTTTACCAAGTTGGTAGTGTATATTAACTCTGGGGTAGGTACTACTAATATTTTCTGCAAGATTAATGGCTTTTAAAGACCACTTTTTATGCTCTTTGTTATTATTTGTGTAGTCTGCAATATAGGCTTTTGCCAAATACCCTTCTATTGGTGATTGGCTTTCTAACTCTGAGGCATATTCTTTAGCTTTCTTTATACTTCCTCCTAAAATTCCGGGTAATTGCAAATACAATTCTATCAGTGCCCATCTTACATCTATGTGTTCTTTATTTAAGTTTGCAGCAAGTGTAAAATGATATTTAACATCTGATATTAACCCAAGTGCTTTAAATTTATTTACCGACAAGGCTTTCATTCCCAAAACTCCTCCTAACTTATAATTATAATTTGCACTTTTGGGGTTGCTTTTAACTAGCATTTTATAATATTCTATGGCTTTATCCCAATTCTTTTCTAAACCATATACATCTCCCAGTTTTTCAATTAAATCATCCGATTTATTAGTGTTAATTTGGGTAATAAGTAATTGTTTAGCTTCATTATAGTTTTTTCTTTTTAATAAAGAATCTACTTGCACAATTATATGCTCTTGTGCAGTTGTTTTATAGACCGATAAGCAAAAAGTTATAAATATTATTAAAATAAAATGCTTCATTTGTTTGATGGAGGAAAGTTTTTAAAAACAGCATTTACTACTATTTTTAGTTGTTCCTTTTTTGTGTCTGGTGATGCCTTTTCGCTAATTTTATGTTCGGCAATAGCTTGCCAAATAAGTTGATTGGTTGATGCATCAACAACATCAAAAGTAAATTGTGTTGTAGGCATATTGCTTCCTAAAGGAATGCCAACAGAAACACCACCTCCAACATTTCGTCCTGTACCGCCAACTCCAACTCCAACCTGACTATTAGGAGTAACTTCTAATTTTTTTGTAGTTACGTTTATATAAAAGTCTGGATTATTGCTGTGCTTAAAACCTAAGTTAGCAAGAGATGCGTTTAAGACCTCTAATAACCTCTTAGTGTCTAAATCACTAAGTCCTGTATCTAGGGGGTTATAAATAGCATAGGTTTTCAGGGTGCTGAAATTAGTATGAGAATCAAAATCATATACTACTCTTGGTGAAGAACAACCAAAAACAAAACATGCTAATACTAATAGTACCCCTTTAACTTTCATGTTTTTTATTTAAATATAACACAAAAAGCGTTCCCTTTTAAGCCTCTTCATTAAGCATTTGCCAGAGTTTGTCTTTTAGCTCTGTAATACCCTGTTGGGCAACCGAAGAGATAAAAAGATAAGGGGTTGTTGTAAAAACTTTATCTAGTTCTTCCTTAAGTTCTGCCTTTAACTCATTGTCTAACATATCTGATTTAGAAATAGCAATAAGCCTGTTTTTATCTAGCAGTTCCGGGTTGTACCTTCTTAATTCGTCCAGTAAAATATTATACTCTTTTACTATGTCTTTACTATCTGCAGGTATTAAAAAAAGTAATGTTGCGTTACGTTCTATGTGTCTTAAAAAGTAATGACCAAGACCCTTACCTTCTGCCGCTCCTTCTATAATTCCGGGAATATCGGCCATTACAAAGGTTTTAAAGTCTCTATATTTAACAATTCCTAAGTTAGGTTTTAAGGTAGTAAACTCGTAGTCGGCAATTTTAGGTTTTGCCGATGTAATAACAGACAACAACGTAGATTTACCTGCATTAGGGAACCCAACTAAGCCAACATCTGCCAATACTTTTAACTCTAACGTAATACGTTTTTCTTCACCAGGCAATCCAGGTTGAGCATACCGAGGAGTTTGGTTGGTTGCACTTTTAAAATGCCAATTTCCTCTACCTCCTTTACCACCTTGAGCTATAATTTTTTCTTGGCCGTCTTCGGTTATTTCAAATAAAATCCGGTTGGTTTCTGTATCTCTAACTACAGTTCCCAGAGGCACCTCTAAATACACATCTTCTCCGTCTGCTCCGGTGCTTCGGTTTTTACTTCCGTGTTCTCCGTGTCCGGCTCTAAAATGTTTCTTAAATTTAAAATGATATAGTGTCCAAAGATTTTTATTTCCTTTAATAATTACATGACCGCCTCTACCACCATCTCCGCCATCCGGACCTCCCTTGGCTACATATTTTTCTCTTCGAAGGTGTGTAGACCCCTTACCTCCATTCCCAGACGTTACATATACTTTAACGTAATCTACAAAATTACCTTCGGTCATTGTTTTAGTTTTTTAGCTTGTTAATACAGCTTTGTTTTTTATTTCTTGTAAAGCACCATCCCACAATTGCTTTCTGTGTAATAATGCTTGTTTGCTAACTTGTAAGCAATCTTCCCATTTATTTGCATCATCTCCACACAACTCACTAATCATTTGTAAAGCAATTGGTCCGTGCTCATCACCATCTAACTCAATATGTCTTTCAAGATAATAAACAAATTTATCTAACTTATTGGCAACTTGGTTTTGTATGTTTTTTACCAAGCTTAAAAACATATTCGGAATTAAATCTTCTCTTCCGAAGGTGAAAACAGCTGCAATTTTATGAGCCTCGTTAGTGTTAATTATAGAAAATGTGAAGTTTACAAAATCTTTAATGGCTTGGGGAGCTTGAGCTATTTGTAAAGCTTCTGAAATATTTTTTTGTTGATTTAGTGCACCTATAAAACTTTCAATTGACTGAGTGTTAGCATTAGCTTGTTGCATAGCCTGCAAATACATCTCAAAATGGCTCATTGTGTTTCCTTGTGCGTCTAAATCGCTTTCTTCGCCAAGAACTATCTCGTTTATAAAGCGTCTAATTTTTGGATCTCCTTTTGGTGTCCAAGGCACATGTGTTTGTGTATACATGTTTTGCAATGCTTTTAATAGCGACATAAAATCAAACACAGCAAATACATGATATTGCATAAAAACGGTTAAATCTTGTACAGAGTGTACATTGTTGTATAAAGAATGAGCCACTATTTGTTTACGTAGTGGCTCGAGTTGTGTGTTTAAGTTTTGTATATAGTTTACGTTAGAGCTCATCTATTACTTTACTTAATCTATCTGTTATTTCATTAATTTCTCCAATACCGTTTACACTATAAAATTTCCCTTGTTTTTTATAGTAGTCTATAAGAGGTGCTGTTTTTTGATTATATTCTTCAAAGCGGTTTTTAATTTTTTCTTCATCCTGATCATCAGTGCGCCCACTTACTTTACCGCGCTCTAAAAGGCGTTGTAAAAGCACGTTCTCATCGGCTTCTAAAGCAATGGTAGCGTCTATTTTCATGTCTTTTGCACTAAGCAAATTATCTAGCGCCTCTGCTTGTGCAATGGTTCTTGGGAAACCATCAAAAATAAATCCGTTTGCATCAGGATTTTTATTTACCTCTTCTTCAAGCATTTGTATAGTAATACTGTCGGGCACCAGCTCTCCTTTATCTATATATGTTTTGGCTTCTTTACCTAAATCGGTACCATTTTTAATATTATATCTAAACACTTCGCCGGTAGAGATATGTTTTAAATTGTATTTGTCTTTTAAAAATTTTGCTTGCGTTCCTTTACCTGCTCCGGGTTTCCCAAAAAGCACTAAGTTAATCATGTGTGTTTCTTTTAATTGATAAACATCTGGAAGGTTACGGCCAAGCTCGTTGTAATCTAAACCGTAGCCAACAATAAATTTGTTCGGAATTTTTATACCAACATAATCTATGTTATACTCCCCATTGTACGCCTCAGGTTTGTAAAACATAGCTGCAATTTTAAATCTTTTTACATTAATATCAGAAAATATGTGTAGCAACTCTTTAAGTGTTCTTCCGGTATCTATTATGTCTTCTAAAATAACTACGCTTCTGCCTTTTACATTTTCCGGCACATCTAACAATGTTTTTACAATACCGGTAGACGAAATACCTCTGTAAGAGCTTAACTTTACAAAGCTAACTTCACACGGGTACGGATAGGCTTTTAAGAAGTCTGCAGCAAACATAAATGCTCCGTTCAAGACACAAATAAAAATTGGCACCTCATCCTTAAAATCTTCTGCAACTTCGTGGGCAACTCTTTTTACTTGTTCCTGAATTTCTGCTGATGAAATAAACGGAATAAAGTATTTATCTTCGAGTTGTATCAACAATTCTAATTTTTAGAGTGGCAAAGATACTATTTTGATTTTGCTTTTTTAATTTTTCAACATAACCATTTCATAATTAAGCGTATTTTTGTAGCAATTTTAAACAACACAATCACAAATTGATAACTGCTCTATGAGCTTTTTCTCATCAAACTTCACATTAGGCATATTAGGTGGTGGCCAACTTGGCAAAATGTTATTATACGAAACACGAAAATTTGATATTACCACCCATGTACTTGATAAAAATCCGGATGCTCCAGCAAAACATGGTTGTAATAAATTTGAAGTTGGAGATTTAATGGATTTTGAAACCGTAGTTGCTTTTGGCGAAAAGGTAGATTTACTTACCATAGAAATAGAAAATGTAAATGTAGATGCTCTCGAGGCTCTAGAAAAAAAAGGGGTTACTGTTTACCCCTCTTCTAAAACTTTACGCATCATTCAAAACAAAGCCAAACAAAAGCTTTTTTACACAGATCATTCTATTCCAACAGCACCATTTACAAGATTTGCTTACACCGACGAAATAAAAACAGCAATACAACACGAAACATTACAATTTCCGTTTGTTTGGAAAAGCGCTATGTTTGGGTATGATGGCCAAGGAGTAAAAATAGTTAAAACCTATTCAGACTTAGAAGGTTTACCAAATGTAGAATGTATTGTAGAGCAAATGGTGCCTTTTAAAAATGAGCTGGCGGTTATTGTTGCTCGTAATGCAGATGGTGATGTAGCTGTATACCCGGTGGTAGAAATGGAGTTTCATCCGGAAGCTAACCAAGTAGAATACGTTTTATGTCCGGCAAGAATACCTAAAGAAATTGCAAAACAAGCCCAATTGGTTGCTTTAAAAGTGTCTCAAGCTTTTAAGCATGTAGGTTTATTGGCTGTAGAAATGTTTTTAACACAAGATAATACTGTGTTGGTTAACGAGGTAGCTCCGAGACCTCATAATAGTGGCCATTATAGTATAGAAGCCAGTTACACCAATCAGTTTGAGCAACATATTAGGGCTATTTTAAACTTACCTTTGGGTAATACAGACAGTAAAGTTGCCGGTGTAATGGTTAATTTAGTAGGCGAAGAAGGTTTTAAGGGCAATGTTCATTACAAAAACATAGAAAATATTTTAGCTTTACAAGGAGTAACACCCCATATATACGGTAAAAAAGAAACAAGACCTTTCAGAAAAATGGGGCATGTAACCATTGTAAATAAAGATATTAATGAAGCCCGAAATATAGCAGAGAAAGTAAAAAGCACAATACGCGTAATTAGCAAATAAAAACCTTAAAAAAATTAATTATGAGCAAAGTAGCGGTAATAATGGGAAGCACAAGCGATCTTCCTGTTATGCAAGATGCCATAGATATTTTAAAAGAATTCTCAATAGCTGTAGAGGTAGATATTGTATCTGCTCATAGAACACCCGACAAGATGTTTGAGTTTGGTAAAAATGCTCACAAAAAAGGTATTCAAGTAATTATAGCCGGTGCCGGTGGTGCAGCGCATTTGCCCGGCATGGTAGCTTCTCTTTCTCCACTACCTGTTATTGGTGTTCCTGTAAAAAGCAGTAACTCTATAGATGGGTGGGATTCTGTACTTTCTATACTACAAATGCCCGGTGGTGTTCCTGTTGCCACAGTTGCTTTAAACGGAGCAAAAAATGCAGGCATATTAGCAGCCCAAATAATAGGAAGCAGTAATCCTGATGTTTTAAAAAAAGTTATTGCGTATAAAGAAGCATTAAAAGAAAAAGTAATTAAAGGCTCTAATCAAATAAAACAATAAAAAAACCCGAAGCTAGGCTAAGGGTTCTCTCTGCTATTAATCAATTATTTATGCTCGCATATTGCGAGTAATTCAGTTAGGTTAAAATTCAAAAAAGGCGAGTAAAAATTGCGCTATATAAATACGTTATAAAGTAACTACGAGAAGATTGAATTTTTAGACTTTAAACATCGATAAAAAACCTGTTTAATCGACAAAAAACATCGCTATGCACAACATATTAAATAAACCATTTAAAACACCCTATAATTCGGCTCCGTTTTCAAAAATAAAGGTAGATGATTATTTGCCGGCTATTAAAGCAGAAATAGAAAAAACTAAGAAAGAAATAGATCAAATAACTAACAATCCTGAGCCTCCAACTTTTAAAAATACAATAGAAGCTTTAGAGTATGCCGGAGAGCAATTAGACAGGATTACAAGCATCTTTTTTAATTTAAACAGTGCAGAAACTAATCAAGAAATTCAACAACTTGCACAACAAATTTCTCCCCTATTAACCGAGTTTAGTAACGATATTAGGCTAAACGAAACACTTTTTAACAGAATAAAAGAGGTTTATACAAATAAAGACAACCTAAATTTAACACCGGAGCAACAAACTTTATTAGATAAAAAATACAAGAGTTTTGCCAGAAATGGAGCTAACCTTCCTGAAGCTAAGAAAAAAGAACTTCGCGAGATTGATAAAGAACTTGCTAAACTAAGTTTAAAATTCGGTGAGAATGTATTGGCAGAAACCAACAGTTTTGAACTTCATTTAACTAACCCTGAAGATGTAGCAGGAATCCCAGAAGGTGCTTTAGAAGCTGCTAAACAAACAGCTCAAAGCAAATCAAAAGATGGTTGGATTTTTACGTTAGATTACCCTAGCTACATCCCTTTTATGAAATATGCCAAGTCTAGAGAACTCAGAAAAAAAATGGCATTGGCATTTGGCAGTAAAGCATTTAAAAACAATGAATATAATAATGAAGAAATTGTTTTAAAGATTGCTGCTTTACGTTACAAACGTGCCAATTTACTTGGTTATAAAACACATGCACACTACGTTTTAGAAGAACGCATGGCAGAAAAACCTGAGAAAGTTACAGCATTTTTAAATGATTTATTAGTAAAAGCTAAACCGGCTGCAATTAAGGAGTTTAATGAACTTACAAAATTTGCAAAAAATATTGATGGTATAGATCAATTAGAGATTTGGGACAATGCATACTATTCCGAAAAATTAAAGCAAGAAAAATTTAATTTAGACGATGAAAAACTAAAACCCTACTTTGAGCTCACTAATGTAATACAAGGAGCTTTTACAGTAGCCAACAAGCTTTTTGGTTTGCGATTTGAGGAAACTTCAGAAGTAGACGTGTACCATGAAGATGTAAAAACTTATAAGGTACTAGATGAAAACAATAATTTTATAGCGCTGTTTTATGCAGATTTTCATCCTAGACCCGGTAAGCGAAATGGTGCTTGGATGACATCATTTAAGCCACAATATGTAAAAGATGGTGTGAATGAACGTCCGCATATTTCTATAGTTTGCAACTTTACAAAACCAACTCCAACAAAACCCTCTCTGTTAACTTTTAATGAAGTTACAACACTTTTTCACGAATTCGGTCATGCGTTACATGGCATGTTAGCAAACACTACATATCCGAGTTTAAGCGGAACAAGTGTTTATTGGGACTTTGTTGAGCTTCCCAGCCAGTTGTTAGAAAATTGGTGTTATCAAGAAGAAGCGTTGGCATTGTTTGCCAAGCATTACCAAACCGGAGAAACTATTCCAACAGAATATATAGAGAAAATTAAAGAAGCTGCAAACTTTATGGAAGGAATGCAGACCGTTAGGCAGCTTAGTTTTGGAATGTTAGATATGGGATGGCACGCTACCAACCCGGAAAATGTTACCAACGTAAAAGCTTATGAAAAAGAACTCTTTAAGCCTACTCAACTATTTCCGGATAACCCGGAAACCTGCATGAGCACCTCGTTTTCTCATATTTTTCAGGGAGGATATAGTGCTGGTTATTATAGTTACAAATGGGCAGAGGTTTTAGATGCCGATGCTTTTGAGTATTTTAAAGAAAACGGAATTTTTAGTGCCAAAGTTGCAAGTCAATTTAAAGAACATATTTTATCTAAAGGAGGTACAGAAAACCCAATGGAACTTTATAAAAGGTTTAGAGGTAAAGAACCCGAACCTGAAGCTTTATTGCGTAGAGCCGGACTTATAAAAAAAGCCTCATAACTTGAGGCTTTTTTTATTGTACTTTGCTCTGTATTTCTTGCCACGCTGTAATACCACCTTCTAAATTAATAACGTGTTTAAAACCCTCATCTATTAATATTTTGGCTGCTTTAGCACTTCTGTTTCCAGATTTGCAATATACATACAGCGTTTTCTTTTTATTTAACATATGTACTTGCTCTGCAAAATTGTCTTGTAAAAAGTCAATGTTTAATGCTCCCGAAAGATGTCCTTCATTAAACTCTTCTTTTGTTCTAACATCAAGCAAAATACCTTCCTCAAACTCTTCAAAAGTCAATTCTGTTATAGGCATGCTCTCTAGCTTACTCTTTTGAGCTTCGCAAGACATTATAACACAAAGCAATAAACATCCTAATAGTTTTATAAACGTTCTCATAAAGTCAATAAATTAGTATAACTACTACGAATATACATAATCCTTTAACTTTTTCTATTTTTACATTACGTATGAGCAAGAGTCCTAACCATACACTACAACCAGATTTGTGGGTAGATTTATATGCAGACTACCTGTATAACTATGCCATAATTCGTGTTAATAATGCTGAACTTGCACAAGATTTAGTACAAGAAACTTTTTTAGCAGGCTTAAAATCTGCCAAAAACTTTAAAGGAGAGGCGGCAGAACGTACTTGGTTAATATCTATTTTAAAGCGAAAAATTATTGATTATTATCGCAAAATAAATTCAAAAAAAGGCAAAGCAGAAGTTAAAATTAATTATAGTACTGATAGCAATAAAGATGGTAATTGGTTAGAAGAACAAGTATCTGATCCTTTTGATTTTACTGCAGAAGACAAATTGCAAAATAAAGAGCTTGGTTTAGCTATACAAGAATGTATTGCAAAGCTACCCCAAAAGCAAGCAACTGTTTTTAAAATGAAAACTATAGAAGGAATGGATACCAAAGATATTTGTAATGAACTTAACATTACACCGTCTAACCTTTGGGTTATAATACATAGAGCCCGTATAGCTTTAATATCTTGTTTACAAGACAATTGGTTTAAATAAAATTAAAAACATATTATGATTTCTTGCGAGAAAGCAGCACAAATTTGTAACAAAAAACAATACAACGAAGCCTCATTTTCAGAACGATTACAACTTCTTTTACATTTGCTTATTTGTAAGTTTTGTGCTCAATTTTCTAAAAAAAATAAAAAGCTTACCCAACTTTGTAGCGAGGCTCAACTTAAAGTTTTAAGCGTAAGCAAAAAACAAGAGCTTAAACAAGAAATAAACAAACACTTATCTAATTTACAGTAGCATACAAGCTAACATCCACCACAAAACAGGAATTCCTTCTACCCAAAAACTACAATAATATTTGGGTTGCTTTTTTTTAGTAAACCAAAGCAACACAGTAGTAATTACCAGTACAATAAAAAGAACCACAACTTGTTTAAATACAAAGTCATCCTTAAAAAACTCTGTTACCCACACAACAACAAGCAAAAAAATTCCTAATAGTTTAGTTCTTTTAATTCCGAATCGTTGAGGCAGTGTTTTAAGTGCAGCGCTATCGTATTTTAAATCTCTTATCTCGAATGGAAGTATTAATACTAGCACAAATAAAAACCGTTTAAACACTTCAACCTTAACATCAAAACTAAACGTAGCTTTTAAATTAACCACAGGTAAAACAACCGTTACTCCGGCCCAAATTAAAGCAACAATAAAAATTTTAAGCCCACTAAAACTTCTCAAATTTTTAGCTTGTGGTAAAACAGGCATTGCGTACAAAGCAGTTAAAAACAAAAAAATTACCAGGTACAAATAGGTTGCTGAAGACAGCTTAAAAAAATAATATAATGCAAGCCCAAAAGCTATAATACTTACTAATTGAATTATCCTTAAATAAACAGTAGTAACAATAATGTATTTTTGAGCCTCTACTCCATACTTTATAAAATTATAGCTAACTATTGTACTAAAAAAAGCAAACCACGCTACACTATTATCCGGTGGTAGGTTTAAAGTTAAATGAGTTAGTTTAACAAAAGCAAAAACAGCTAACGCAACATGAATGCTGGCATCTATGTAAAAGTTAAAAAGCTTTTTTAGTAACTGCATGTAACAAAGGTAGCTAACGGCTATGTAACTTGTTAATAACTAAGTTACAAACGTAACTTTTTAATGCTACAAAAGCATATGTATCATTAATTTAATGTGTAATTTTGCAGCCAATTAAACAACACATTTTATTTTTTAATGAAAACCGATTCTTTTGTATTACGCCATATTGGGCCAAGAGAGACCGATTTACCAAAAATGTTTAGCACCATTGGGGTAGATAACATGGAGCAACTTATTTATGAAACTATCCCTGATGATATTCGGTTAAAAAATCCACTAAATTTACCTAAAGCCCTTAGTGAAAATGAGTTTTTAAGCCACCTTCATGAACTGGCTAAAAAAAATAAAATTTACAAAACATACATTGGTCTTGGATACCACGAAAGCATTACACCTTCTGTAATTAAACGAAACATACTGGAAAATCCGGGATGGTATACAGCTTACACACCTTACCAAGCCGAAATTGCTCAAGGACGTTTAGAGGCGTTGCTTAACTACCAAACCATGATTTGCGATTTAACCGGAATGGAAATTGCAAATGCTTCTTTGTTAGATGAAAGTACTGCTGCTGCAGAAGCCATGACTATGTTGTTTGATGTAAGAAGCAGAGAACAGAAAAAAAATAATGTAGTTAAGTTTTTTGTATCAGAACAAATACTTCCGCAAACCTTATCATTATTACAAACAAGAGCTCTCCCCTTAGGTATAGAGCTAGTTGCTGGCAACCACGAAGAATTTGATTTTAGTACAGAATTTTTTGGTGCAATACTCCAGTATCCAGGAAAACACGGACAAGTTTATGATTATGCCTCTTTTGTAGAAAAAGCAAAACAAAACCAAATTAAAGTTGCTGTTGCAGCAGATATTTTAAGCTTAGTTATGC
>JBPEWY010000062.1:0-10913 GCA_052032225.1 Flavobacteriaceae bacterium | reverse complement strand
AACTTTAAAGAGCTTACGAAAGAAGACACCAGAAACCAATCTGTTAAGCCAGCCGATTTAAATATGGTGTAGTTTATTTTTTACTCACCAAATACACTCCTAAAAACACTAATCCGGCAGCAACAATTTTAACCAGATTCAAGGCATCTGCCCCAACAATTACAGCATAAACAATACCTATAAGTGGCTGTAAGTACATAAACACTCCAATGGTAGATGCCTTGAGCTCTTTTAAAGCAAACATATTTAACAAATAGGTAAAAAAGGTTGTTCCTACAACAACAAAAGTCATTTTCCAGATTGCTTCAAAAGGAAGGGAAGCCCATTTTACGGCTGTAAATTCACTTATTGTAATCGGGAAGTTAACAATTACGGCTATTAAAAAAAGCCATTTCATTAAAGTAAAAGGATGGTATTTTGCTGTTAAGGGTTTTACTAAAACTAAATAGGTAGCGTAAGAAGCTGCATTAATTATAAAAAACAAATTACCTAACGTTATGTTAGGAGCATCTTGCCTAATTTCTTTACCAAAAATCACTAACCCCAAAGCTCCTGAAAAACCTAATAAAATACCCAAAGTTCTGAGCCAAGTTACTTTTTCACCAATCAAAATAGCCGACAAAATAAAAACTATAATAGGTGATATTGTTATTATAACAGAACTGTTTATTGGAGTAGATAAATGCAGTCCTTTAAAAAACATAAGCATATTTATTACCATACCTAAAATTGCACAGACTGCTATTCTGGGCCAATCAGACGTGCTGATTTTCTCTTTCGGACCCCAAAAACTAATGAGCCAAAATAAAATAGCAGCACCAATAACTCTAAGTAAAATAAAACCAAAAGGCTGTATATAAGTAGGCATTACCCCTTTGGCTATAGTATGGTTTACACCGTAAATTACTGCTGCAGCAAAAGCAGCTAACAATGCCAAGGTTCTCTTATTCATGTAAAGCTTTTAAAGCAGCATCTACAGTTTTGCTACTGTTACCAATAAAAATTTGATTGTTAATTACAATTACAGGTCTTTTTAAGAAAGTATAATGTTCTAAAATAAACGATTTATAATCTTCTTCTGTTAAGTTTTCGTTTTTTAAATCTCGCTCCTTGTACAATTTTGCACGTTTACTAAAAAGAGCTTCGTAACTGCCTGCTAGTGCTTTAAGCTCCTCTAGCTGTTTCACCGTTATTTCGTTTTCTTTAATGTCTTGCATTTTAAACGAACTATCGGGTTGTAGTTTATCTAAAATTCTTTTACAAGTATTGCACGTTTTTAAGTAGTAGATTTTTTTCATAACCCAAATTGTAAAAGCGTTTAGCCACTGCAAAGTAAATGTATTTGTGGCTAAAAAAGTATGTGTAATGGTAAAATAACAAATTGATTAAGTTGCATTAAGATTATAACAAGTTGTCTATGTTTATTTATGCTTCAAATAAGATGCTACAGTGTTGTAGGGCAGTAAAAGAGAAATTTGCCCATCGGCATACGATGCTATTTCATACTGGTTGTAAATAAGCGCTAAGCCTCTTTCTGTAAAACCAACAGCTTCGGGTAACACAAAGGCATCGTCAGGGAACATAAAGCCTGTAGCATTAATACTACCATCAAGAGGTATTTGTTCCTGCTTTCTAAATTGTTTTTCAGCAAAAGCAGTAAACGCATCAAGGTTGTTTATTAAATCGTCTGTGCTTAGCAGCGCTCCACTTTTAGCATCAAAATTTAAAAAAGTAGTGAAACTATTACCATGCGCTCCACCGGTAAAGATGTACGAATTAATTTTTATAGAGATAACGTTATCAGACTTATAACTGATTACGCCATCTATAGTAGCTTCCCACGCAATAGTATCGTCTGGAAACTCTTTTTTTAAATTGGCGTATTCTTTATTAAATTCTTTTATGGCTTTTTGGTAGCCGGATGCCAAATCTGTTGTGCCAAAGTTTATACGTTTTGCAACTTCACGCTCTACAGCAGTATTAATTTTGTTGGCAATTTTATTTTGGTCGATTGCTTTAGGAACAACAATTTCTACATTTGGACACGTATTACAATTGTTTTGATTTATTTGATGCGTAACAAATGTAAGCTCATGGTCTTTTTTACAACTTACAAGCAAAATAGTAAACAATATAAAAGCAAAAACTTGTTTCATAAAAGCGCAATTTTTAATAGAGGTTAAAGGTAAAGGCTTCATTGCAATCTCCAAAAGTAAACGGTACATTTGTACCCTAAATATTGAAAATTATGAACAAAGAAAATATACAATTTAATACTAAAACCATACACGGAGGGCAAGAACATGACAAGGCATATGGTGCTGTAATGCCTCCAATATATCAAACATCAACTTACGCTCAAACCACTCCAGGGGGGCATAAAGGATACGAATACTCTAGAACACACAACCCTACCAGAAATGCACTAGAAAATGCATTGGCAAGTATAGAAGACGGAAAATTCGGGTTGGCGTTTTCAAGTGGTTTAGCAGCTATAGATGCTGTTTTAAAACTCTTAAATCCGGGAGACGAAGTTATATCTACAAACGATTTGTATGGAGGTTCATACCGTTTGTTTACCCAAGTTTATGAACGCTTTGGCATTAAATTTCATTTTACCGGAATGCAAGATCCAGCCAAAGTAGCTAGTTTGGTAAACAATAACACCAAACTAATTTGGGTAGAAACTCCTACCAACCCAATGTTAAATATTATAGATATTAAGGCGATGGCAGCAATTGCAAAAGCCAATAATATTTTATTCGGTGTAGACAACACCTTTGCAACACCTTATTTACAGCAACCTTTAAATTTAGGAGCAGATATTGTAATGCATTCTGCTACCAAATATTTAGGAGGGCATAGTGATGTAGTTATGGGAGCATTAGTTGTTAAAGACGAAACATTAGCTCAGAAACTTTATTTTATTCAAAATGCAAGTGGTGCTGTAAGTGGTCCAATGGATAGCTTTTTGGTGCTTAGAGGGATTAAAACGCTACACGTTAGAATGCAGCGCCATTGTGAAAACGGAAAAGCAGTAGCTGAGTTCTTAAAAAGTCATCCTAAAATAGAAAAAGTTTATTGGCCGGGGTTTGCAGATCATCCAAATCATGACGTGGCAAAACAGCAAATGAAAGATTATGGTGGAATGATATCTTTTGTAACAAAAGGAAATAATTTACAGGATGCCATTAAAATTGTAGAGCGATTAAAGATTTTTACCTTAGCCGAATCTTTAGGAGGAGTTGAGTCTTTGGCCGGTCACCCTGCAAGCATGACACATGCTTCTATACCAAAGCAAGAACGCGAAAAAAGCGGTGTTGTAGATTCGTTAATTAGGCTAAGTGTTGGTATTGAAGATGCTTCTGATTTAATAAATGATTTAGAGCAAGCAATTGGTTAATCGTCTATATAATACACGTAACCAATAAGTATGTTCACTAACATATCGTTTTTAGTGTTTGGGAGCACAACACCTTCAATTTCATCAGAAAAAAAGTAATTAAATCTACCTTGTAACAATAAATCTTCTACAGCAGAAAGCTTTATACGGGTTCCTACAGAACCCGTTAAGGCTGCTGTAATTCCGGCTCTGTTAGGGATGTTGTTAAAATATTCCGGAGGTAGCGCACTGGGGTCGTTTAAAAAGCCTAATGTAGAATAGTTTTCGGGCTTGTAATGCACAAAAGCTGCTCCTAAACTTATTTCGGGAAGAAAAAGCTGGTAGCCACCTTCAAAATCTCTAATACTAATTGGGTGATACACAATAGAGCTTCCTACTTTGTAAATTGTAGTTTGGCCTCGCATTGCTCTATATTGTTGTGCCTCTGTAGAGGTATTGTTTGGGTCTGTAATATTACCGTGATGTTTTAAATTAACTCGGGCATACGAGAAATCGTTACGTACTTTAAAGTGATTTCTAAAATAACTGCTAGAGCTGGTAGCCGAACAGCTTATGGCACATAAAAAATTCATGTAATGCACCACACCTACACTATAGCCAATGTTTCCGGAAAGTAACGAACTGTAATCTGCATAATCAGAACTAATAAAAGCGCCACCGGCAACAATTCCAATTTCATTAGTAAATAATTTGCGCTGTGCGCTCATGTTAGTTAAAATTCCAAAAAACACTACAAAACATAGTAACGTTTGTATTTTTTTCATGGTAAAAGGGGCGTATTAAACTATTGTTTTCAAATAGTTGGTTCTTATTATTTTAAAACTTTACGATATTAAAAAAATTACGTGTTGGTTTTTGCATAAAACGTATATTTGTGCCATTATATTATCGAGTCATTAAAACGATCATTTTTAATATGTTTCTATGGAACAAAAAATAAACGAGTTTCTAGACCTTGTAAAGCAACGCAATGGTCATGAACCAGAGTTTTTACAGGCTGTGAAGGAAGTAGCAGAAACCGTAATACCTTACATTGAAGAGAACGATGTTTACAAAGGAAAAAACATTCTGCTTAGAATGGTAGAGCCTGAGCGAGTAATTATGTTCAGAGTGCCTTGGGTTGATGATAATGGGGAAATTCAGGTAAACAGAGGTTACCGAATTGAGATGAACTCGGCTATTGGCCCTTACAAAGGAGGATTACGTTTTCACCCATCTGTAAACCTTAGTATTTTAAAATTCTTGGCTTTTGAGCAAGTATTCAAAAACAGCTTAACTACGCTACCAATGGGTGGAGGTAAAGGAGGATCTGATTTTGACCCTAAGGGGAAATCAGATAACGAAGTAATGCGTTTTTGCCAAAGCTTTATGACAGAGCTTTACAGACATATTGGTCCGAATACCGATGTTCCTGCCGGAGACATAGGAGTTGGAGCTCGTGAAATAGGGTATATGTTTGGAATGTACAAAAAGCTTAAAAACGAGTTTACCGGAGTTTTAACAGGAAAGGGTCTTTCTTGGGGAGGATCGTTAATCAGACCTGAAGCTACAGGATATGGTAACGTTTACTTTGCAGAAAATATGCTGCAAACTCGTGGAGAAAGTGTAAAAGGTAAAAATGTTGTTATTTCCGGTTCTGGTAACGTAGCACAATATGCTGCAGAAAAAGTACTTCACATGGGAGGTAAAGTACTAACCATGTCTGATTCTTCAGGGTATGTTTATGATAAAGACGGAATTAACGAAGAGAAGCTTGCATTTATAATGGAGCTTAAAAATGTTAAGCGAGGCAGAATAAGTGAGTATGCAGAAAAGTACCCTTCTGCAGAGTTTTTTGCCGGACAAAAACCATGGGGCGTACCATGTGATATAGCGTTACCATGTGCTACCCAAAATGAGTTAGACGGTGAAGATGCTAAGCAACTTGTAAGCAATGGTTGTATATGTGTAAGTGAAGGAGCAAATATGCCTTCTACACCAGAAGCCATAGAAGTTTTCCAAGAAGCAAAAATTTTATTTGCGCCTGGTAAAGCATCAAACGCCGGAGGTGTTGCTACATCCGGTTTAGAAATGACACAAAATGCATTACGTTATAACTGGACTCGTGAGGAAGTAGACGCTAAATTAGGTCAGATTATGAAAGATATTCATGAGTCTGCAGTTAAATACGGAAAAGAAAAAGACGGGTATATTAACTACGTTAAAGGAGCTAACATTGCAGGGTTTGTAAAAGTAGCCGATGCTATGATAGCACAAGGGGTGGTTTAATACATCTACTTTATATAAAAAACAAAAAGCACTGCTTGTATGGCGGTGCTTTTTTATTTTAGCAAACATAAAAAAGTAATTGGTGCAACTTACCACAAAAGCCATAGTATTAACAACTATTAAGTATAGCGATACCAGCTTAATTGTAAAATGTTTTACAGAAAAAGCTGGTATTAAAACCTATTTGCTTAAAGGTGTTTTAAAAAGTAAAAAAGGAGCGGTTAAAGCAGGTTATTTTCAGGCGTTAACCCAATTAGAGCTAGTTGCTATTCATAAAAACAAAGGAACCTTAGAACGTATAAAAGAAGTTAAAGCAGCATACCAATACACTAGTATTCCGTTTAGCATGCCTAAAAATGCCATAGCAATGTTTTTAGCAGAGGTTTTAAGTTTATGTTTGCAAGAAGAAGAGCAAAATGAGGCATTATTTACTTATGTAGAAACCGCTTTGCAGTGGTTAGATACCCATTCTGAAATAGCTAATTTTCATTTACTTTTTTTGCTTAATCTATCAAAGTATTTAGGCTTTTATCCGGAAACTTCAGAAATAGAAAACACCCTCTATTTTGATTTAGCAGAGGGGAGTTTTACTAACACTCTTTCAGGAAACCCTGTCATAGAAGGAGAAAATTTACAGCATTTTAAAAGCCTGTTAGGCATAAATTTTGATGAGCTTACTAAGGTTAAATTATCACAAAAAACAAGGCAGTCTTTGCTTGATAGCTTCATTTTCTATTTTGAGCTACATTTGCAAGGATTTAAAAAGCCAAAATCTATTGCAGTACTAAATTCTGTATTTAGTTAATGATGAGGATATTTTTTTGCATACTACTTATGCTTTCAGGAGCTGTTACAACAGCTCAAAACATAAAAATTTTAGATGTAGATTCTGGAGAGCCCATAGAAAATGCATTTGTGTATAATAAAGACACCACAAAAACTGCGCTTACTAATAATGACGGATTTGTAAACGTATTAGACTTTGGGCCGAATGAGCGAATTTACATTTCGCATGTTTCCTATACCGTTAAAAGTATCATCAAAAGAAAAATAAAAAACAAACGTGTATACCTGTACCCTAACACGCAACAGTTAGATGAGATAGTTCTTTCTGTATCTAAATGGCAGCAACAAAAAAGGCATGTGCCTCAAAAAATAGTGAGTCTATCAGCTAATACAGTTTTGTTTACTACACCACAAACTTCGGCAGATTTATTACAGCAAAGCGGACAAGTTTTTGTTCAAAAAAGTCAGTTAGGAGGAGGAAGTCCCATGATTAGAGGTTTTGCAACCAACAGGTTACTACTTTCTGTTGATGGGGTTAGAATGAACAATGCCATTTTTAGAGGCGGAAATATACAGAATGTTATCTCTGTAGACCCTTTCAGTATAAAAAAAACCGAAGTAATTTTTGGTCCGGGGTCTGTAATTTATGGAAGCGATGCCATTGGTGGGGTATTAAATTTTTATACACAATCTCCAACTCTCAGTAATACAGACTCTCTTGATGTTTCAGGTAAAAGTGTGGTAAGATATGCTTCTGCAAATTCAGAAAAAACAGGACACGCAACAATAGCTGTAGGAAGCAAAAAATGGGGATCTTTAACAAGTATTAGTTATTCTGATTTTGGTAATTTAACTATGGGAAAAAATGGCCCAGATGATTATTTAAGGCCGTTTTATGTAACTACAACCAATAATCAAGATAATGTTGTAACAAACACAAACCCAAGAGAACAAGTTCCAACAGGGTTTAATCAGGTTGGAGTGCTTCAAAAAATTAAATATGTACCTAACAGCAGATGGGATTTTCAATTAGGATTACATTATAACAGTACATCTAATTATGCAAGGTATGATAGGTTGATAAGAACCAGAAATGGAGAACCGCGTTCTGCAGAGTGGTATTATGGGCCACAACGTTGGTTTATGGCTAACTTACAAACAGAACATAATAATAACGCGACCATTTACGATGCTGTAAAGCTTACAACAGCATACCAATATTTTAGAGAAAGTAGGCATAACAGAGATTTTCAAGACAGTATAAAATACCATAACATAGAACGAGTTAATGCATATTCTTTTAATGCAGATTTTGAAAAAGCATTCTCTACTAAAACCAAAGTTTTTTATGGGGTAGAGTATGTACTTAATAAAGTACAATCTAACGGAAAACAAGAAAATATAGTAACTAATCAAAAAGAAAAAACAGCTTCAAGATATCCAGATGGTGCTTCTTGGCAAACGGTTGCAGGCTATGCTAACGTAGAACATAAAGCCGGTAGTAAAGTAACATTGCTTACCGGATTACGCTATAGTCATGCTTTTATAAACGCTATTTTTGATAATACCTATTACAATTTACCTTTTACAAACACAAAAGTAGATAATGGTGCTTTAACCGGAAGTTTTGGTTTAAGCTGGTTTCCGGGAAACCAATGGCAAATAACAATTAATGGTGCTACCGGATTTAGAGCTCCTAATATAGATGATATCGGCAAGGTTTTTGACTCTGAGCCCGGGGCTGTTGTTGTTCCAAACCCTGATTTAGAAGCCGAGTACGCATACAACACAGAAATTGGAATAAGAAAAAATTTTAATGATAAATTAATTATTAGTACAGCTGCTTTTTATACCTATTTAAAAGACGCTCTAGTTAGAAGAGATTTTACACTTAATGGGCAAGATGTAATAAATTATCAAGGAGAGCCAAGCCAAGTGCAAGCCATACAGAATGCAGCTAAAGCTACTGTTTATGGACTTGAATTAGCCTTGCAAGCCTATTTTACCGAGCAGCTATCTATAACCTCTAATGTTACTATTACAGAAGGAGAAGAAGAACTGGATAACGGTGAAACAGCTTCTTTACGCCATGCAGCACCATTATTTGGCGATGTTCATATGCTATTTAAAAGTGATAGGTTAAAAATAGATGCATCGGTGTTGTTTAATGGTAGTATTAAGTATGCTGATTTAGCACCATCAGAACAGCGTAAAGCATATTTGTACGCATCAGATAGTAACGGAAATCCGTACTCGCCTTCATGGTACACTTTTAATATAAGAACGCAGTATAAACTGTCAGAAAACCTAAATGCAACTGCTGCAGTAGAAAATATTACTGATCAAAGGTATAGGCCGTATTCATCGGGAATAGCAGGTCCCGGAAGAAACTTGATTTTGAGTCTTTCTTACAGATTTTAAAATAGTATTAAAATCTTTTTTCAAAATTTTAACGTAAAAAATAGTAGGGTTTTTTAGTTTATAATTGTTTAAATGTTGAACTCAAAAACTTAAATACTATGAAACGTTACAGTAAATTATTATTAGGTTTAATTTTTTCAACTTCGTTGATGTTTATGTCTTGTTCAGATAGTAGCGACGAGACAGATAATGTAACATCATCTAAAGAAAGAGCAAATGTGTATGTTACAGATGCTCCAATTGACAATGCAAATGTTAAAGCGGCTTATGTTACCATAACCGATGTTAAAATAGACGGTAAATCGTTAAAAGCAGATGGTAATTTTACTGCTAAAACAGTAAACTTGTTAAATTACCAGAACGGTGATAAAGCCTTATTGGGAGATTTAGAGCTTGATAGCAAAAACTACTCTAGTTTAACATTAGTACTTGATTACGAAATGGATGTTAACGGTAATACTCCCGGAAGCTACGTAGAAACTGTAGATGGTACTAAGCATAAGTTAGAAGCTGCTGCTAATGAAATTAAAATTAGCGAAAACTTTGAGGTTATTGCGAATGCTACTAATAACATTGTAGTAGATTTTGACCTTAGAAAAACTATTAAAGAAGAAACCGGTGGTTCTAGCAGCTTTAACTTTGTAACCATGAACGAGCTAAAGTCTGGAATTCGTGTAGTAAACGAAAAAACTACCGGAACCATAAAAGGTATGGCAACGGACGCATCTGGCGAATCTGATAAGGTAATTGTATATGCGTACAAAAAAGGTACATTTAATGCAGAAACAGAGACTAAAGGTCAAGGAGAAAGTAATATTACCTTTGCTAATGCTGTTGCAAGTGCCGTAGTACAATCTACAGGTTCTTACACACTAAGTTTCTTAAAAGAAGGAGATTACGAGTTGCATTTTGCTTCGTATAAAGATGAAGATAACGATGGTAAGTTAGAGCTTAATGCTATGTTAGATGTAGAATCTAACTCGAATATTGAGCTAGATAACATTACTGTTACATCAGAAAGCGAAATAAATATTAATGTAACCGTAACAGGAATTTTATAAGATTTCCATCCGTATAAACATCAAAAGTTAAGTAAATTTAAAAGCTCGCTGTATAGCGGGCTTTTTTATTGGCTTAAGCTAATTCAATTCCTTGAAATTTAGTAATTTCGCACACTTAAAATATAGTAACAGTTTATAATAGCACGAAAGTATATGAAGTTTGCCGAATACAAAACGTTAGAACTGCCTCAAATAGCCGAAGAGGTTCGTAAGTATTGGGAAGAGAATAACATTTTCGAGAAAAGTATTGAAACGCGAGAAGGAGCAACCCCTTTTGTTTTTTACGAAGGTCCGCCTTCTGCAAATGGATTGCCCGGAATACATCACGTAATGGCACGTGCTATTAAAGATATTTTTTGCAGATATAAAACACAAAAAGGATATCAGGTAAAACGAAAAGCAGGTTGGGATACTCACGGGTTACCCATAGAGCTTGGCGTTGAAAAAGAATTAGGTATTACCAAAGAAGATATTGGTAAAAAAATATCGGTAGAAGATTACAACAAAGCGTGTAAAAAAGCGGTAATGCGTTACACCGATGTGTGGAACGATCTTACCAAAAAAATGGGGTATTGGGTAGATACTAACAACCCTTACATAACTTATGAGCCTAAGTACATGGAAAGCGTATGGTGGCTTTTAAAACAAATTTACAGTAAAGGGTTGTTGTACAAAGGCTATACCATTCAGCCCTACTCACCAAAAGCCGGAACGGGCTTAAGCTCTCATGAGCTAAATCAACCCGGAACATACCAAAATGTTACCGATACCACAGTAGTAGCACAATTTAAAGCTAAAACCGAAACGCTACCTGAGTTTTTAAAGCCTTATGGTGAAGTTCACTTTTTGGCCTGGACTACTACGCCTTGGACATTACCAAGTAACACAGCGCTTACCGTAGGGCCTAATATAGAGTACGTTTTAGTTAAAACCTATAACCAATACACACACCAACCAATAGCGGTTATATTGGC
>JBPEWY010000061.1:0-35073 GCA_052032225.1 Flavobacteriaceae bacterium | reverse complement strand
CTATTGCCGTATGCTTTACCATACCAAAACCCTGAAAATGCATTCAGAGTAATTTCGGGAGATTTTGTTACTACAGAAGATGGTACAGGTATAGTACATACAGCGCCTACTTTTGGTGCAGATGATGCTAAAGTGGCTAAAGAAGCTACTCCAGAAGTACCACCTATGTTGGTATTAGACGAAAACAATAACCCTGTGCCATTGGTAGATTTACAAGGAAGATTCAGACCAGAAATGGGAGAACTTGCCGGCAAGTATGTTAAGAATGAATATTATGCAGAAGGAGAGGCTCCAGAAAAGTCTGTAGATGTAGAAATTGCCATAAAACTAAAAACAGAAAACAAAGCCTTTAAAGTAGAGAAATACGTTCATAGCTATCCGCATTGCTGGAGAACAGATAAACCGGTGTTGTATTATCCGTTAGACTCTTGGTTTATTAAAATAACAGAGGTAAAAGATACCATGTTTGCATTAAACCAAACTATAAACTGGAAACCTAAAGCCACCGGAGAAGGTAGGTTTGGCAACTGGTTGGCTAATGCAAATGATTGGAATCTGTCTCGTTCTCGTTTTTGGGGAATACCATTACCTATTTGGCGTACAGAAGACGGCAAAGAAGAGCTTTGTATAGGTTCTGTGCAAGAGCTTAAAGCCGAAATGGCTAAAGCTGTTGAGGCCGGGGTTATGAGTAAAGATATATTTGAGGAGTTCGAGGTGGGCAATATGTCTGATGAGAACTACAACAAAATAGATCTTCATAAAAATATTGTAGACCAAATAGTATTGGTTTCACCATCAGGAAAACCAATGAAACGTGAAGCCGATTTAATTGATGTTTGGTTTGATAGTGGTTCTATGCCGTATGCACAATGGCATTATCCTTTTGAGAATAAAGAAAAAATAGATAGCGGAGAGGCTTTCCCGGCCGATTATATTGCAGAAGGAGTAGATCAAACCAGAGGTTGGTTTTATACTTTACATGCCATTGCAACCATGGTGTTTAATTCTGTAGCATACAAAAATGTAGTGTCTAATGGATTGGTGTTAGATAAAAACGGACAAAAAATGTCTAAGCGTTTAGGTAATGCCGTAGATCCGTTTACAATGCTTTCTACATATGGGCCGGATGCTACACGTTGGTATATGATTAGCAATGCAAACCCTTGGGATAATTTAAAGTTTGATGAGGAAGGTATTGCTGAGGTTCGCAGAAAGTTTTTTGGAACGCTCTACAATACATATTCGTTTTTTAGTTTGTATGCTAACATAGACAATTTTACATATAGCGAGCCAGATATTCCGCATGAAGAAAGGCCGGAGATAGACCGATGGATTCTTTCAGAATTACATTCTTTAATAAAAGAAGTAGATGCTTTTTACAATGATTATGAGCCTACAAAAGCAGCAAGAGCAATTGCTGATTTTGTACAAGAACATTTAAGTAACTGGTATGTAAGATTAAGCAGAAGACGTTTCTGGAAAGGAGAATACGGTAAAGATAAACTCTCTGCTTACCAAACGCTTTACAGTTGTTTAATAAACGTGGCAAAGTTGGCAGCACCAATAGCACCTTTTTATATGGATAGGCTTTACCAAGACCTAAATAAAACAACAAAAAAAGAAGCGTTTGAGAGTGTTCATACGGCATTTTTTCCTGAGGCAGTAGAAGCTTTCATAGATAAATCTTTAGAAAGTAAAATGGAGAAAGCACAAACCATATCTTCATTAGTGCTTTCACTCAGAAAAAAAGAAAAAATAAAAGTACGACAGCCTCTAAAACGTATCATGATTCCGGTGCTTAACAATGAGCAACGTAATGAAATTCTAGCCGTTGCAGATTTAATAAAATCTGAAGTAAATGTAAAAGAGATAGAGCTGTTAGATGATGCATCAGGGGTATTGGTTAAGCAAATAAAACCAAACTTTAAAGTATTAGGGCCTCGTTTTGGTAAAGATATGAGGCTGATAACCAAGGCAATTAGCGAGTTTTCTCAGGATGACATCCAAAAAATTGAACAAAACAAAGAAATAACTATTGTAATTAACGAAAAAAATATTACTTTAGGTATTGATGAAGTTGAGATATCTTCTCAAGATATCGAAGGTTGGCTTGTAGCTAACTCAGGCCCTCTAACCGTGGCTTTAGACGTTACAATTACAGACGATTTGCGTAAAGAAGGTATTGCCAGAGAACTGGTAAACAGAATACAAAACCTACGTAAAGACTCTGGGTTTGAAGTAACCGATAAGATAGACGTTCTTATACAGAAAAACGGTCTAATTGAAGATGCGGTTGCCAGTAACATAGCCTATATTAAAGCAGAAACTCTCACAGCCAACCTGAATTTTGAGGAGCGTCTAGAAAAAGGCACAGATATTGCTTTTGATGATATAAATACAAAACTGTATATACAAAAACATTAAGATTATGGCAGATGAAGTTAAAACCAGATACTCAGACAAAGAACTCGAAGAGTTCAGAGTATTGATAGAACAAAAAATAGAAAAAGCTAAAAAAGATTTAGAGCTTCTAAGAAGCGCATATATGAACAATGGAAATAATGGCACAGACGATACTTCGCCTACATTTAAAGCGTTCGAAGAAGGTTCTGAAACTATGAGCAAAGAAGCTAATAGCCAATTAGCTATTAGACAAGAGAAGTTTATTAGAGACCTTAAAAATGCGTTGTTACGCATAGAAAACAAAACATATGGTATTTGTAGAGTTACCGGAAAATTAATAAGCAAAGAACGCTTAAAACTGGTACCTCACGCTACCTTAAGTATAGAAGCTAAAAACATGCAGAAATAATAGCCAATATAGGCTATGAAAGACGCTTTCTAATTTCAGAAAGCGTTTTTTATTGATATTAACTTAAGTAAAACAACAATTAATGTCGTTATTTGCAATAGTACAAATTTTGTAGAAATCGCAAATAATGCTGGCCAAACCTATGAGCAGTAAAAGAGCTATTGCCGTTATAATTTTGGTTTTATTTATAGACCAACTATCTAAAATTTACATTAAAACTAATTTTATACTTGGTGAAAGTGTAGATGTTTTTAGTTGGTTTAAAATTCACTTTATAGAAAATGAAGGTGCAGCTTGGGGTACCAAACTCAGTGATATTTTTCCTATTTCAGATAAAACAGGCAAGTTAATTTTAACATTATTCAGGCTAGCAGCTATTGTAGGTATCGGGTATTGGCTTTACGATGCTTTAAAACGTAAAAGTGCCATGGTGCTTACATTAGCCATTTCGCTAATTTTTGCCGGAGCATTGGGTAATATTATAGATTCAGTTTTTTACGGAGTTATTTTTAATGACAGCTATGGGCAAGTGGCTACCGCATTTTCATCAGAGCCTTATGGGTCTTTGTTTTATGGTAAAGTAGTAGATATGCTTTATTTCCCTATAATAGATACAGTTTGGCCAGAATGGGTGCCTTTTGTTGGAGGGAAAGATTTTAGATTTTTTGAGCCCGTTTTTAATATTGCAGATTCGGCTATAAGTATAGGTGTTGCTTTGTTGTTGCTGTTTAATAAAAAAGCATTTCCTAAAAAGGAAACTCAAGAAAACGAATAAACCTTATTAGGTGTTATGCAATAATTTAGTTTAACATCGTTAGCATTAGCATCTTCAATAACTTCTTTTTCGGGTTCAAAGAAAGACAGCCCTATTTTTATGGTATCGGGCTTACATTTAGCTAAAAACCTATCATAAAAACCTTTGCCATAACCAACTCTGTTACCAAACACATCAAAAGCAAGAAGCGGAATAAAAACAACTTCAATATTATCTTCTGTAACCTGTAGTCCACTAACGGGTTCAGGAATACCGTACTTATTAACCCGCAAAGCTGTGTTATCTGTAAGTAAATAATGAGAAAGTGTGTTGGTAGTAAAATCAGATTTAGAAACTACAATTTCTTTGTCTTTACCTTGAAGAATGGTAAGCAAATAATGTGTGTCTACCTCTTTTTTTTCTGCAATACTTAAAAAAACATGGTAATAAGAGTAGCTCCAAATATTAAGCTGCAATGCATTGTTAGCAATAGCTATACTGTACTGCTCAATTTTTTCGGGACTGAGTTGCTTACGAAGATGTTTGTATTTATCTCGAAGAGCTTTTTTGTTCATTCAATCAAAATACAAAATATGTATTTGCTTATTCTTTTATTTTTTTAGAAATAGCTTTAAAGGCTACAGATGCAACAATAAATAAAGCAAAATACACAACAAATGTTAGTAGGTACATATCCATTTTAAAGGACGTTTTTAGGGGTTAAACTTGCTATTAATCAATTCAGGACTCCTAATTTAGAATCTTTGGGGCTAAAACACTACAAAACGCACATTTTTTCGATGAAATGCACATTTATTTATAATTTTTATAACATAATTTCAAACCGTAACTTTGGATTTCTATAAAATTTAGAGCAACCTTATGGTAGCCCCATCATTACAACTTCAGCTTCAAACATTGCCCAATAGTCCGGGGGTATATCAATATTACGATAAAGATGGAAAATTATTGTATGTAGGGAAGGCAAAAAATCTAAAAAAAAGAGTTTCATCGTATTTTACAAAACAGCACGATTCTGGTAAAACACGTGTTATGGTTAGCAAAATTGCTACCATAAAACACATTGTGGTGCCTACAGAAACAGATGCTTTGCTTCTTGAAAACAATCTTATAAAAAAACATCAGCCCAGGTATAATGTAATGTGGAAAGACGACAAGTCTTACCCATGGATTTGTATTAAAAAAGAGCGTTTTCCAAGAGTTTTTTCTACCAGGAATGTTGTTAAAGACGGTTCAGAATACTTTGGGCCGTATACCAGCATGAAAACCGTAAAAACGCTTCTGGATTTAATTAAAGGGCTTTATCCGTTACGGACCTGCAATTACGATTTGGCCGATCATAAAATCAAAGCTGGTAAGTATAAAGTTTGCTTAGAATACCATTTAAAAAATTGCAAAGGACCTTGTGAAGATTTGCAAAGCGAAGAAGAATATAACCAACAAATAGCTGCAATACGTGAAATAATTAAAGGCAATTTTAAAGAATCGCTTAATGCTTTTAAAGATCAAATGAAAGCGTATGCTGCTAATATGGAATTTGAGGAAGCTCAGCGAATTAAAGAAAAAATAGACGTTTTAGAAAACTATCAAGCAAAATCTACCATAGTAAACCCTAAAATTAGTAATGTAGATGTCTTTACTATAGTGTCTGATGCCAGTTATGGCTACGTTAACTTTTTGCAAGTTTCATATGGTTCTATTATTCGGTCGCACACTATCGAGCTAAAAAAACGCTTAGATGAATCAGATAAAGAGCTATTAGAATTGGCAATTATAGAGTTGCGAAACAGATTTCATTCGCAATCCAAAGAAATTTATGTTCCATTTAATGTTCAGGTTGGTGAAAACATTAAAGTTACTGTGCCTAAATTAGGCGATAAGAAAAGACTAGTAGAGCTATCACTCAGAAATGCTAAATTTTATAGACAAGAGCGTTTTAAACAAGTTAAAATTACAGATCCGGACAGGCATGTTAACCGAATAATGAAACAAATGCAAACCGATTTAAGATTGCCTAAAGAGCCCAGGCATATTGAGTGTTTTGATAATTCTAATATTCAAGGCACAAATCCGGTTGCTGCTTGCGTAGTTTTTAAAAATGGTAAGCCCAGCAAAAAAGAGTACAGGCATTACAATATAAAAACAGTAGAAGGTCCGGATGATTTTGCCTCAATGCAAGAAGTGGTTTACAGAAGATATAAAAGGCTTTTAGAAGAAAACAAACCATTACCACAGCTAATAGTTATAGATGGCGGTAAGGGGCAATTATCATCGGCATTAAAAAGCTTAGAAGCTCTTAACTTAAGAGGTAAGATTGCCATTATTGGTATAGCTAAACGCTTAGAAGAACTTTATTTTCCTGAAGACCCTATTCCGCTTTATTTAGATAAAACATCAGAGACACTTAAAATCATACAACAGCTACGTAACGAGGCGCACAGGTTTGGAATTACATTTCACAGAAAAAAGCGAAGCAATAATATGATTAAAACAGAGCTGGAAACTATAGATGGTATTGGCGAGAAAACAGCCCAACAATTATTAAAAACATTCAAATCGGTTAAAAGAATTAAAGAAGCTTCATTAGAAGATTTGATTGCAGTAGTAGGAGCATCAAAAGCACAAAAAATTTACGATGCATTTCATTAAAAATAACTACTTTAATAGTATGAAAAAACTGTTGTGTTTGTTTTGGGTTTTAAGTGTTTGTTATACCGCTTTTTCACAACAAAAAAACTCAGACCAGGTTAAAGTAGGATTGGTTTTAAGTGGTGGAGGCGCTAAAGGGCTTGCGCATATTGGTGCTCTAAAAGTTATAGAAGAAGCCGGTGTTAAAATAGATTATATAGGCGGAACAAGCATGGGGGCTATTATAGGAGCGCTGTACTCTTCCGGTTATTCGGCGCATCAATTAGATTCTATTTTTCAGGCGGTAGATTTTGAAACACTTATACAAGATAATTTACCCCGATCTGCTAAAACTTTTTATGAAAAAGAAGATTCAGAGCGGTATGCTGTTACGTTACCGTTTGATGATTTTAAAATAAGTGTACCGACTGCAATTTCAAGAGGGCAAAACATTTACAATTTGTTGGTGCAATTACTTAGCCATGTAAACCATATATCAGATTTTAAAAAATTACCCATTCCCTTTTTATGCATTGCAACCGATGTAGAAACGGGTAAAGCTGTGGTGTTAGATAAAGGCTATCTGCCAGAGGCTATAGCTGCCAGTGGAGCTTTCCCATCACTTTTTCAGCCGGTAGAAATTGGAGATAGAGTATTAATAGATGGAGGCGTGGTAAACAATTATCCGATAGATGAACTTAAAAAAAGAGGAGCAGATATTATTATTGGAGTAGATGTACAAGACGCATTAGCTAATAGAGACGCATTACAATCTGCAACAGAAATATTGCTACAAATAAATAATTACCGTACAGTAAACGATATGGTTAAAAAAGCTGCAGAAACAGACGTTTATATAAAACCAGACATAAAAGGGTTTACGGTAATTTCTTTTGATCAGGGCAGAAAAATTATAGATAACGGAGAGAAAGCAGCACGAGAAAAAATTAACGATTTATTGGAGTTAGCTAAAATTAAAGCTGCTTCAAAAAAACAAAAAGTAACTATTACACCGCAAGACTCTATTGTAGTTTCCGGCATAAATATTCAAGGCAATAATAATTATACAAGAGCTTATGTACGAGGCAAATTACGGTACAGGGTTGGCCAGAAAATGTCCTACAAAAAGCTTCAGCAAGGCATAAATAACTTAGCAGCAACCAATAATTTTAGTGCAATCAGATATCAGTTACGCCCTATAGATAGCACATACCAAATGACATTAAATTTAACAGAAAGCCAAAATAGAACATTTTTAAAATTAGGTGTGCATTATGATGGGCTTTATAAATCTGGAGCGTTGGTAAATATTACACAAAAAAAACTACTGTTTAATGATGATGTAGCTTCGTTAGATTTTGTGTTAGGAGACAACATAAGGTATAATTTTGAATACTATTTAGATAAGGGATTTTATTGGAGTTTTGGCTTAAACTCAAGGTACAATGTTTTTGAAAAAGCAGTACCTTTTGATTTTGTTCAGCAAGAAACCAATATAGAAGATTTTGATGTAAACAAAGTAGATGTTAACTACGAAGATTTCACCAATCAAATTTATGTGCAAACAGTTTTACGCGAAGAGTTTGCTTTAGGAATGGGGTTAGAGCACAAACATTTAAAAGTAATCTCAGAGACCATTTCTGAAGGAGAACAAAAAGAAACTGTTTTTGATGATAGTAGCTACGTTAGCACTTTTGGGTTCTTAAAATTAGATACATACGATAGTAAATATTACCCAAAAAGAGGTATTTATTTTGATGGCGATTTTCATTTGTATTTTTACTCATCAGATTTTACCAACACCTTCTCTGAGTTTTCAATAGCCAAAGCTACTATTGGCTTTGCCATACCTGTTTCTCATAAATTTAGCGTTAATATTGGCTCAGAAGGCGGGTTTACAATTGGTAGCGTAGATTTAAGTCCGTTTCACTTTTTATTGGGTGGATATGGCAACAATTTTATAAACAATATAACCTCGTTTATGGGGTATGATTTTTTAAGCATTGGAGGGGATAGCTTTGTGAAAGGTATTTTAAAAGCAGATTACGAAATATACCCTAAAAACCACCTGATTTTTACAGCAAATTTTGCTAATGTGGCAAATGATATTTTTGAAGATGGAGAGTGGTTTACAGAACCCGATTTTACAGGATATGGGTTAGGTTATGGCTTAGAAACTTTTATAGGCCCTGTAGAAATTACGTGTTCTTGGTCTCCCGAAGTTAAAAGAGCACAATGGTTTTTTAATGTAGGATTCTGGTTTTAAGTTTTTTAAATAAAAAACAATTAAAATTTTTACGATATTTGTAGACTATGATAGCGTTTTGGCAATCGTTGTTAGAATATTTACACTTTCTTATTAAGCGAAATCCTGAGTGATTTTGCTAATAATCCCCATTATCTTTCCATAGAGAAAGTGCTATTTCTAATTGTCTAATCTTCTTAAAATATAAAAAATGCCATTTTATCATAAACTGGGAAAAATTCCACCCAAAAGACACATTATATTTAAAAAGCCGGACGGCAGCTTGTATTACGAGCAACTTTTTGGCACCATTGGCTTTGATGGTATGTACTCTAACATTTATCATGAGCACAGGCCAACTCAAGTAAAAGCCATAAAAAAACAGTACAGTGTAGCTCCAAAAATTGCTAAAGCCAACAATTTACAGTCTTACAGGTTTAAAGGATTTCAAGTAAAACCAGAAAACGATTTTTTAGAGAGCAGAAAAACCATACTTACCAATGCAGATTGTAGCATTGTTTTAGCAGCCCCAAAACATTCTGTAACAGATTATTTTTACAAAAATACTGATTCAGATGAGCTTATTTTTGTTCATAAAGGTTCCGGAAAACTCAGAACATTTTTAGGAAACTTAGATTTTAAATACGGAGATTACCTGCTTATTCCCAGAGGAATTATTTATAAGATAGATTTTGATACAGAAGATAACAGACTATTTATTGTAGAATCTAGAAGACCAATTTATACTCCAAAACGATACAGAAATTGGTTCGGTCAACTATTAGAGCACTCACCGTTTTGTGAAAGAGATATTAGGCGTCCTGAAGAGTTAGAAACGTATAATGAAAAGGGCGATTTTTTAATAAAAATTAAAAAAGCCGATGAAATTATAGAAATGGTATATGCAACACACCCTTTTGATGTTGTTGGGTATGATGGGTTTAACTATCCATACGCCTTTTCTATTCATGATTTTGAACCTATAACCGGTCGTATACATCAACCACCACCGGTGCATCAAACGTTCGAGACTGATGCTTTTGTGGTGTGTAGTTTTGTACCTCGTTTATACGATTACCATCCACAGAGCATTCCGGCACCATACAACCATAGTAATATAGACTCAGATGAGGTGCTTTATTATGTGGATGGCGATTTTATGAGCAGAAACGATATTGAGCCCGGTCATATTTCATTACACCCGGCCGGAATACCTCATGGGCCGCATCCCGGAGCTGCAGAACGTAGTATAGGAAAAGAAAAAACCGAAGAGCTGGCTGTGATGGTAGATACTTTTAAACCCTTAATGGTAACAGAAGAGGCTTTAAAAATTGCCGACGAAGATTATTATAAATCGTGGTTAGAATAAAATTATAAACAATACTGTAAAAAAGATTTAAAGATGGAGAAAGATTTAAAACCGGTAGATTACGGGCTGGAAAAAATTTTTGAAGGAGCCCAAGACTTTTTACCACTTTTAGGAACAGATTACGTAGAGCTATATGTTGGTAATGCAAAGCAAGCAGCACATTATTACAAAACTGCTTTCGGATTCCAATCGTATGCGTATTCCGGATTAGAAACCGGCAACAAAGAATTTGCTTCGTACGTATTAAAGCAAGATAAAATTAGATTGGTGCTTACTACGCCGTTAAATAGTAAATCGCCAATTAATGAGCACATTGTAAAACACGGAGACGGTGTAAAAGTTATAGCACTTTGGGTAGAAGATGCTCGCAGTGCTTTCGAAGAAACAACCAAAAGAGGCGCTAAACCATTTATGGAGCCTACCGTAGAGAAAGATGAGCATGGTGAGGTAGTTAGATCCGGTATTTATACCTATGGTGAAACCGTTCACATTTTTGTAGAACGTAAAAACTACAATGGAGTATTCTTGCCGGGGTATGTAGAGTGGAAATCAGATTACAACCCTTCACCTGTTGGTTTAAAATACATAGATCATATGGTTGGTAATGTTGGCTGGGGAGAAATGAACCAATGGGTAGAGTGGTATGAAAAAGTAATGGGATTTGTTAACTTTTTATCGTTTGACGATAAACAAATTCATACAGAATACTCAGCCTTAATGAGTAAAGTAATGAGCAATGGCAATGGCCGCATCAAGTTTCCAATAAACGAACCGGCAAAAGGAAAAAAACGCTCTCAAATAGAAGAGTATTTAGATTTTTACGAAGGGCCGGGAGTACAACACATTGCGGTAGCAACAGATAATATTATAGAAACCGTTAGCCAACTTAAAGCCAGAGGTGTTGAGTTTTTACCGCCACCACCACAAGCTTATTATGATGATATTCCTAGGCGTTTAGGAGACCATATGAATAAGATGAAAGAAGACCTAAAAGAGCTTCAAAAGCTATCTATTTTAGTAGATGCTGACGAAGAAGGGTACTTATTGCAAATTTTCACCAAGCCGGTTCAAGACAGGCCAACATTATTTTTTGAAATTATTCAAAGAATGGGAGCAAAAGGTTTTGGAGCCGGTAATTTTAAAGCATTGTTTGAGTCTATAGAACGAGAACAACAATTAAGAGGAACATTATAAAACCAGGCTAAAACTAATAATTATGTAAATTTTTTAATGCAGTTTTAAAAGGTTTGCATTAAAAAAGTTAAAGTTACCTAATATTGCTCGCAAAATAACTAAGCGTAGTAATTTTGCAGAGCAATTGGGGTGGTTCCCAAGTTGTAGCTTTAAGTAAAGTTTTCATAATTTAAAGTTTTGGTTGGTTAATAAGAAAAGCTCGATTGTTATCAATCGGGCTTTTTTTATTTTGTATTTTTTGGAATAGAAATTGTTAATGTATTGCTATAAAGCAATTTTTGCCCACAAATTATTATTTTTACAACAGTTATTTTACCATGAAAAAAGCGTACATTATACTGCTATTGTTCCCCTTTCTGCTAACGTATGCCCAAAACGGAAATCACAAAAACGAAAGCGCATACAAAGCGGGAGAATGGTTTAGATTTAGAATTCATTACGGCATTTTTAACGCAAGTTACGCTAATATTGTGCTTAAAAATAGCGAGCTTGATGGTAAAGAGGTGTACCACGTAGTTGGTACTGGAAGAACCACAGGATTGGCCAGATTATTTTTTAAAGTAGACGACCTCTATGAGAGTTATTTTGATAAAGAAACAGGGGAACCCTATAAATTTATCAGGAAAATAGATGAAGGAGGTCATACCAAAGACCTTGAAATTAATTTTGATCACGATAATAAATTAGCCCACATACATGATAAAAAGCGAGATGTTAAATACCAAATGAATGTAAAAGAGGGTATTCAAGACCTACTTTCTGCTTTTTATTATTTGCGCAATAATTATGACGTGTCCAACTTTAAAATTGGGCAAACAATAACACTAGATATGCTGTATGATGATGATGGCGCATTTAAATTTAGGCTTAAGTTTTTAGGAAAAGACACCATTAAAACCAAATTTGGTAAAATAGCCTGCTTAAAATTTAGGCCCTATGTGCAGGCCGGTAGAGTATTTAAAGAACAAGAAAGTTTAACTTTGTGGGTATCTAACGATAAAAATAAAATTCCGGTGCGTATTAAGGCCGATTTAAGAGTGGGCTCAATAAAAGCCGATTTAGATGCTTTTAAAGGTTTAAAACACCAGTTTAAAATTATAAATTAGAGCGTATGAGCGATATTAAACCCGAAATAGCTGAGCGCATTAAAAAGCTCGAAGAAAAATATAAAAACTCGGGTCAGGATTTAGGATCGTATTTAGACGGATTGCTTCATCAGCGTTATCTAACCTATTGGGATTACATTCATTTAGACACCTTATTAAGTCTGCAAATACCAAGAACTCACTTTCCCGATGAAGAAATCTTCATCATGTACCACCAAATAACAGAACTTTATTTTAAACTTATAATTCATGAGCAAAAACAGCTTATAGACGATAAGCTTCAAAAAGCATCATTTTTCATTCAAAAAATAAACAGAATAAACAGCTATTTTAAAGCACTAACATCTTCGTTTGAGATTATGATAACCGGTATGGAACGCGAGCAATTTTTACAGTACAGAATGGCGTTGCTTCCGGCAAGCGGATTTCAATCAGCACAGTTCAGAATGATAGAGCTTTACGCTACTCCGCTTATAAATTTAGTGCACCATAGCGTTAGAGATAAATTTACAGAAAACAGCTCTTTAGATGAACTTTACGAAAATATTTACTGGAAAAAAGGAGCCACAGACGCTAAAACCGGAGAAAAAACATTAACCTTAAAACAGTTTGAGTACAGGTACACCCCTAGATTTATGCGTATAGCAGAAGAGGTTAAAAGCAGTACTATTTACCACAAATATTTACAATTACCTAAAAAAGAAAGGGAGAACAAACAGCTTATAGCAGCTTTAAAAGCTTTAGATGTTAATGCTAATATAAACTGGCCTTTAATGCACATGGGCTCTGCATACAAGTACTTACGAAAAGAAAATAAAAGTATAGATGCCACCGGAGGCACCAACTGGAAAGACTATTTGCCTCCGAGTTTTCAGAAAATCATATTTTTTCCTGAAATTTGGACCGATAAAGAAAAAGATGAGTGGGGAAAACAATGGGTACACCATATGTTTAATCCGGAACATAAACCCAACTAAAAAATGCTTAAAAGAAGCTTTTATTTACTGCTAACAATTGTTGTAATTATTGCCTGCAAAAAACAACCGGAAGCCCAGCCTGTTGTTGAGAAAGTAGAAGAAAAACCTAAACCTGTTTTAGAGTATGGTTTTAATTTAAGAGAGTTTGCAGTTGTTAAAGATACGGTAGAGTTTGGAGACAGCTTTGGCGAAATTTTACTTCAGCATAAAATAGATTATCCAAAAATTTATGAGATTACTGAAAAAGTAAAAGAAGTATTTGATGTTAGGCGTATTAGAGCCGGGAAAAAATATACTATTTTAAAAACTAAAGACACTACAGAAAAAGCACAAGTTTTTATTTACCAAAACGATGCTATAAACTACACGGTTATAGATTTTAGAGACAGTATTCATGCTTATAAAAGCAAAAAACCAATTACAATTGTAGAAAAAGAAGCTTCTGGTATTATTACCAACAATCTCTCTGAAACTATGGATAATTTAGGGCTGCCTTACCAGCTTATTAACGATATGTCTGATATTTATGCCTGGACCATAGATTTCTTTAGATTGCAAAAAGGAGACAGATTCAAAATTATATACAAACAACGCTTTATTGAAGACTCTATTTATGCCGGAATAGAAAGTATAGATGCAGCTTATTTTGAACACAGAGGAGAGCCGTTTTATGCATTTAATTTTACAATAGATAGTACAAAAAATATTGCGGATTACTTTGATGAAGAAACCAAAAGTTTACGCAGAACGTTTTTAAAAGCACCTGTTAAATTTAGTAGAATATCTTCACGCTATAACCCAAGAAGACGCATTGCATATTACGGCTATAAAATTCGTCCGCACAGAGGAACCGATTTTGCTGCACCTGTGGGCACTCCAATCATGGCTACTGCCAATGGTACTGTTACAAAATCTGGCTATACAAGAGGAAACGGAAATTATGTTAAAATAAAGCACAATAGCACGTATAGTACCCAGTACTTACACATGAAAAAGAGAAATGTAAGAGTGGGAGATTACGTTAAGCAAGGCGATGTTATTGGTTGGGTTGGAATGACGGGTAACACCTCAGGACCTCATGTATGTTATAGGTTCTGGAAAAACGGAAAACAAGTAGACCCATTTAGAGAAAAGTTGCCGGCAGCAGAGTCAATACCGGATTCTTTAAAACCAAACTATCTTGAATTTATAAAGCCGTTAAAAGTAAGGTTAGATAAAATTCCTTTTAAAGAAGAGAATAAAAATAAAGAATTTGAAACCTTAGTAACACTTGCTAACTAAATGCCACTAAAAAAAATAAATCCAACAAATACATTAGCATGGAAAGCGCTAGAGGCGCATTATAAAAAAATTAAAAACAACAGTATTCTCGAAGAGTTTAAAAAGCATCCCAACAGAGCAAACGATTTCTCGATTAAGTGGGATGATTTCTATGTAGATTATTCTAAAAACCTAATAAACCAAGAAACCCTTTCCTTATTAATAGATCTTGCCAACCAGGTTGAATTGCAAGATGCTATAAACAAATACTTTTCCGGAGATATTATAAACGAAACAGAAGGAAGAGCGGTGCTACATACAGCATTAAGAGCTCCAAAAACTCATCAGGTTTTAGTAAATAACCAAAATGTAATCCCGGAAATTCACCAAGTTAAACAACAGGTAAAAACCTTTGCTCAACAAATAATTTCCGGAGAGCGTAAAGGATACTCCGGCAAGCCTTTTACAGATGTAGTTAATATCGGAATAGGAGGCTCAGACTTAGGTCCTGCAATGGTTACAGAAGCACTCACTTTTTATAAAAATCACCTAAATATACATTTTGTAAGCAATGTAGATGGAGACCATGTGCAAGAGACCATTAAAAAACTCAATCCTGAAACTACATTATTCATTATAGTATCTAAATCTTTTACAACACAAGAAACTCTTGCAAATGCAACAACCATTAGAAAATGGTTCGTTAAAAACACTTCAGAAGATGCTGTAGCACATCATTTTGTAGCAGTTTCTACCAATTTACCCAAAATTGCAGAGTTTGGGATTTCAGATACTAATATATTTCCAATGTGGGATTGGGTTGGGGGTAGATTCTCATTATGGAGTGCAGTAGGACTAAGCATTTGCATAGCTATTGGTCCGGATAATTTTGAAGCACTTTTAGAAGGTGCTTTTAAAATGGATGAACATTTTAAAACAGCTCCGTTTAGTGAGAATATACCTGTAATTTTAGCATTGCTAAGTGTTTGGTATAATAATTTTTACAATGCAGAAACCGAAGCTATTATTCCTTACACTCAATACCTACAACGTTTCTCTGCATACATGCAGCAAGGTATGATGGAGAGTAATGGTAAGCAAGTAGATAGAACCGGAGAAAAAGTTAACTATCAAACAGGTACGATAATTTGGGGAGAACCGGGTACTAACTCACAACACGCATTTTTTCAGCTTATTCACCAAGGAACAAAACTTATACCTGCAGATTTTATAGGTTTTATAAAACCACTGCACAATGATAGTGAGCATCATAATAAGTTAATGGCAAACTTTTTTGCCCAAACCGAAGCTTTATTACATGGTAAAACAGCTAAAGAAGTAAAAGAAGAGCTTAAAGAAAAACATTCTGATGAAGAAATAAATAAGCTTTTACCATTTAAAGTGTTTGAAGGGAACAAGCCAACAAATACCATTTTAATAAACAAATTAACTCCCAAAACACTTGGAGCGCTAATTGCAATGTACGAGCACAAAATTTTTGTGCAAGGCGTACTCTGGAATATTTTTAGTTTTGATCAGTGGGGAGTAGAATTGGGCAAACAATTAGCAGGAAATATTTTACATGAAATTAACACAGGTAAGGTTTCTGAACACGATACCTCTACCAAAAAATTAGTGGAGTTTTATATAAAAAATCGATGAGACGTTATTTATAATCATTAAAAATCAAGTTGTAAGTAACTGTATGTAAGGGAATATTGCTAATTTTGCTCCGGATGTTAAAAAATTTAACATTCAGTTAATAAACGAAACTAAATTTAGTTTCACTTTTGCAACGCTTATAATTAAACACTTAATAACAAATGAGAGCAATTAAAAATTGGTTTTTAGTAGCAGCCATGATTTTAACATCTGCTACAGCTTTTGCACAAGGTACAATAACAGGTACTGTAATTGATGGCGAGTATAACGAGCCACTACCGGGTGCTAACGTTCTTGTAAAAGGAACAACAAACGGAGCATCTACAGATTTTGAGGGTAAGTTTTCATTAAACGTAACTCAAAATTCAGGTACTCTTGTAATTTCTTACCTTGGTTTTACAACCAAAGAAGTAAAATTTACTAGAACTGGCGACATCGGAAGAATTACCCTTCAACCAAACGCACAAACTCTAGAAGGAGTTGTGGTTGTTGGTGTAGCTGATATCGCTAAAGATAGAGAAACTCCTGTAGCGGTTTCAACAGTAAAAGCTGCAGAGATTCAAGAGAAATTAGGATCTCAAGAATTTCCAGAAATTCTACGTTCTACACCATCTATTTACGTAACTAAGCAAGGTGGTGGATTTGGTGACGCTAGAATTAATATTCGTGGTTTCGACCAACGTAACACGGCTGTTATGATTAACGGTGTACCTGTAAACGACATGGAGAACGGATGGGTATACTGGAGTAACTGGGCAGGTTTATCAGACGTTACCTCTGCAATGCAAGTACAAAGAGGTTTAGGTTCTTCTAAACTTGCAATTTCTTCTGTGGGTGGTACAATTAACGTACTTACTCAAACTTCTAACAAGCCGGAAGGAGGGTCTATTATGACTGCTATTGGTAACGATAACTACTTAAAATTATTAGCATCTTACAACACCGGAATTTTAGAAAACGGTTTATCTGCTTCTGTATTATTAAGCAGAACTGCCGGTGATGGTTATATAGATGGTACTGCTTTTGAAGGGTACAACTACTTCTTAGCATTAGGATACAACCCTAACGATGATCACGCATTACAATTTACCTATACAGGGGCTCCACAATGGCACCACCAACACTCAAGAGCCGTAGATATTAGAAACTATATCAGATACGGTAAAGATGGTGAGCCAAACAGAAAATACAATGAGCAGTGGGGTTACTTAAATGGTAAAGAGTATTCTTGGAGAAGAAATTTCTACCACAAGCCTGTAATGTCATTAAACTGGGATTGGAATATATCTGACCGTTCATCATTATCTACAGTGCTTTACGCATCATGGGGTCGTGGTGGAGGATCAGGACCAATTGGAAGAATTAACGGCACTCCGGATTTCTTGTTGCCTAGAACAGAAGATGGTCTATACGATTTCAACAAAATTATGGCTTGGAATGCCGGAGGGAATGTACCTGAGTACGGTGCTCCAAGAACTCCAAATAGCGACGGGTTATACATAAACGATCGTAGTAATGGTCTTACTCGTAGAGCTTCAATGAACTCTCACGACTGGTACGGAGCTGTAATTAACTTTAACAGCGAAATTAACGAGAACTTTACTTTTGATATAGGTGCAGATTTAAGAACCTATAAAGGTATTCACTACAGAGTTGTAAATGACGTTTTAGGAGCTGATGCTTACTTTGACAACAGAGACGATAACAACCCTAACCGTACTATTTTCCCTGATCAGTTTGAAAGAGTTTCTCCAAGCTGGAACCCATGGGTAAAAATAACAGACCAAGAGAAAATTGAGTACTACAATGATGGTTTAGTGCGTTGGGCTGGTATTTTTGGTCAGTTAGAATATAAATCAGAAGACGTTTCTGCATTCATTCAATTCTCTGGTTCTCAACAAGGATTTAAGCGTGTTGAATACTTTAACGAAACTCCTCCAAACCAAGAAAGTGATTGGGAAAATATTTTAGGAGGTAACATTAAGGCTGGTGCTAACTGGAACATTGACGAGAATAACAACATTTTTGCCAATGCAGGTTACTACTCTAAGCAGCCTTTATTTGATGCTGTTTGGATTAACTTCAGCAACACATTAAACCCTAACCTAACAAACGAGAAGATTTTAGGTACAGAAATAGGGTATGGTTACCGCTCTCAAAGATTAAGAGCAAACCTTAACCTTTACAGAACATCTTGGAAAGATCGTTACATTACTGTAAGTGCAGACTTAGATGTGAATAATACACCTGGTGATGATACAGACGATGTGAGAGGTTCTGCAAACATTGATGGTGTAGAGCAAATTCACATGGGAGTTGAATTAGACTTTAACTGGAGACCAACCGAAATGTTAACCATAGATGGTATGGTGTCTGTTGGTAACTGGGAGTATGGCGGAAATGTAATGGCTGATTATGTTGATGAAGACCAAAATAGAATTGTAGACATTAACGGAAACCCATTTACAGAAACCTTATACTTAGATGGTGTTAAAGTTGGTGATGCAGCTCAAGTAACAGCTAGATTAGGTGCTACTGTAGAGCCTGTAGAGCGTTTAAAGTTTGATGCAAGCGTTTACTATGCAGATAAGCTTTATGCTAATATTGATCCTACAGACTTTAACTTTGAAGGTCACAGCGGATCTTTAGAGCTTCCAAGCTATACTTTAGTTGATGCCGGATTCTCTTACAAGATGTTATTAGGTAAGAATGATAACAAGTCTTTAAACTTTAGATTAAACGTAAACAACGTTTTTGACGAGTTATACATTTCAGAATCTGCTACTAACCGTCATGCAGAAGCTGGAGACGAGACTTGGAGAGGTATTAACACCAGAAACAGAGTTTACTTTGGATTTGGAAGAACTTGGAACTTTAGCGTTCGTTACAACTTCTAATATCCTATACATAAACAATACTAAAAACCCTGCATTTTGCAGGGTTTTTTTATTACTAATTGCTTATTTTTGAACGTAACAAAAAACTATTTTTATGTACAATGCTGTTTTAACATTACATTCTTATTGGGCATACTTAACGCTCATAGTTCTTTTACTGGCAGTAGCAAATGCTATTACCGGATATAGCTCTAATAAAGATTATACTTTAAACAAAGACCTCAGAATAGGGTTATTTGCTTTAATATTTTCTCATATTCAGTTATTGTTAGGAATTATACTGTATTTTGTTTCACCTAAATTTGGTATGTGGTCAGAAATGGGGGGTGAAGTAATGGGAAACAGTTTACTTAGATTGTTATTAGTAGAGCACCCAACTATTAATTTGCTGGCCGTTGTTTTAATTACAATGGGTTGGTCTAAGCATAAAAAAGCAACAGAATCTAAACAAAAGTTTAAAAAGATAGCTTTATTTTATGGTTTAGGAGTTCTCTTAATATTATCTAGAATACCCTACGACCTTTGGTTTAGTTAAAATATTGAAGCCTGCATTTAGCAGGCTTTTTTATTGTGCGGGTTTTATAAGATATACATACACCGGAAAATGATCGCTAAAACCGCCTTGGTATAAATTTCCAACGTATGTTCTAAACGGATAGCCTTTATAACTACCTGAAGATACTTGTAACTTTTTTGGGTTGTATATTCCTGCTTTCCACAGCCTAAACCCTTTTTTATTGGTTAATGCCTTGCTTACTAAAATTTGGTCAAATAAATTCCATTTGTCTTTGTAAGCCAAACTACCGTAGCCTCTTTTTGCCATTTTAGCCATTGGATTATACAAGTTTTTATCGTGTAGATTTTTATAATTTGCTTTGGCACGTAAAATATTTTTTATGCTTTTGTTGTGTGGATCATCATTAAAATCTCCCATGCATATAATAGAAGCAGTAGCGTCTTGATGTAAAATTGAGTCAATAATTTTTCTGGTTTCTAAGGCTGCCACTTCTCTTTTGTAACTGCTTTTTGCTTGTCCGCCACGCCTGGATGGCCAATGGTTTACCAGTACATAAATGGGCTCATTAAACAAATATCCGTATACTACTAAAATATCTCTTGTATGGTCTGCAAAACCTTTATCGTTAATAAGGTTAACCTGTTTTTTGTAAAATTGAATAGGTGTAAAATATTGTTTTTTATACAGTAGTGCTACATCTATTCCGCGTTCGTCTTTAGAGTTAAAATGAATGTACCCATAGTTGTCTTTTAGTGGATGGGTATGTATTAAATCGGTTAAAACAAATTCGTTTTCTATTTCTGCTAGTCCTATTAAAACAGGAGATGTTTTAGTTTCTGCTTTACCAATGTTATTAATTACCGTGCTTATTTTAAGTAGTTTGTCAGCATATCTTTTAGATGTCCATTTGCTTGCACCATTTGGGGTTCTATAATCATCTTTTGTGTTAGGATTGTTTATAGTATCAAATAAATTTTCAACATTATAAAAAGCTATTGTAGCTACCGTATAGCTGTTTTTTTGAGCAAGACAAACATTAAACACACAAATAAAAACTGCAGTAAAATAATGAAGGTGTTTTAAATATAGCATTTAGTAAATGTAGTATTTTCTTTAAATAAATCAAGAAAATATTTTTATAATAAATAAGAATAAGTATATTTCTGTCAAATATGTTTTAATGCGCTTCTGCTTTTTTCTTTTCCTCCTTATTGTTTATTATAATGTAAATGCACAGCAAAATCTTGTAACCGGAAAACTCATTAACGCTGTAGATAATAAACCAATAGAAAATGCAACTGTTATTGTTGTTGGCACTACAAAAAAGGCATATTCTAACCAAAACGGCACTTTTACAATAGCTAATATTCCCAGAGGAAACCATCAATTAGAGATAGCACATGTTAGGTATTATTCTGTAATAATTCCAATTAAGATACCTATTAAAGAAGAAGTGTCTGTTGGTACAATTATGTTAGAACCTGATGTAAATGCTTATCAATTAGAAAATACTATTGCATTAACAGAATCAGAAATAAATGATGATGAAGCTGTGCTTGAATCTTCCTTTGGGTTTCTTCAATCTACCAAAGATATTTTTTTACAACGCGCTGCATTTGATTTTGGACAAACATTTTTTAAAGTTAGAGGCTACGACTCAAGAGAAGGAATACTACTAATTAACGGTATAGAGCTAAATAAACAAATAAATGGCAGACCTCAATGGAATAATTGGGGAGGGCTAAATGATGTCACCAGAAATCAAGAATTCTCATCAACATTAAAAACTAATAATTACTCGTTTGGTGGTTTACTGGGGACTACCAATATAAGTACACAGCCGGAAGCTTACAGACAAGGAATTAGATTGTCTGCATCATATTCTAACAGAACCTACAGCAATAGGTTTATGGCTACATATAGCTCCGGTTTAAAGAAAAAGATGGCCTATACTTTATCTGCTTCTAAACGTTGGGCAAGACAAGGGTATGTAGATGGAACATTGTATGATGCACATTCTCTATTTGGGTCGTGGCAATATAACATTTCGTCTCACAGTAAGTTGCATTTAACAGGTATTTGGGCATATAATAAAAGAGGACGCTCTGCACCTATTACAGAAGAAGTATTTAACCTCTCCGGAAGAGATTATAATCCGTATTGGGGATATCAAGACAATAAAATTAGGAACGCAAGAGAACGAGTTATTAACGAACCAATTTTCATATTAAACTATTACTTGCAAAATCCTAAGTTTAAATTAAATACAGGAATAGCATACCAAACCGGTTTTATAAAAAACAGTCGGCTAGGATATTATAATGCTCCAAACCCAGATCCGGTATATTACAGATATCTGCCTAGCTATTACATTAGCAGCAATTTTGGTGCTAATTTTAATAATGTATCGCTATCTGAAGAAACTTTTCTGCAAAACTCACAAATAGATTGGGATTTTTTGTATCAGGTTAATAATAGTAATGCAACACCCGAAAAAGCATCGTATTTACTTTACAACGATGTAAACAAATCACAAACAGTATCGGCAAATACAACTGTTAACTTTTTACTTAATCAGCAATTAAAAATAGATGCCGGAATACAATACATAAACACTACAACAAAAAATTATGCAGAAATAACAGATTTGCTTGGCGCTAGTTTTCATGAGGATGTAGATGCCTTTACTAACACGCAAAATAATACTGTAGAACCCATAACAAAATATGAGGGAGATACTTTTAATTATAATTATTTATTACAAATGGCAAAAGCAAGCGCTTTTGTGCAAACTTCTTATACTTCAAAAAAAATAACGGCATTTATAACCGGAGGGATAACTCAAAATAGTGTACAAAGAGAGGGGCTCTATCTAAATGAGCGTTACCCAACTAACTCTCTTGGCAAAAGTGAAAACATTACTTTTTTAAACAATAAGATTAAATCTGGGGTAATGTTTTCTGTTTCCCCTAAACATAGAATTAGTCTTAATACCGCTTTAATTACAAGAGCCCCTTTACCGGAAAATATGTTTGTAAATGTTAGAGAAAGTAATCAGACAATTACACCGTTAAACTCAGAGAAAATATGGACTTCAGAAGCAAACTATTTTTTTAAGAATAAAGTTATATCGGCAAGATTATCTGCATACATCACAGAGTTTACAAACAGCACAGATTTAAGTTTTTATTATGTAGATACAGCCCAAGGTTCAGATTTTGTTCAAGAAGTTTTAACCAATAGCAACAAACAACATTTAGGGGCAGAGCTGGGGTTACAATTAGAGGCTTCTTCTACGGTGTTGTTAACAGCTGTTGCAGCGTATGGTAACTTTACTTACACAAATAACCCCAACCTTACACTATATTTTGATACAGCCGATGTAAATGGATTATCGCCTAATGGCGATGGAAGTTTAGATTTTGGAGAGGCTAAATTAAAAGGCTATAAACTCTCTAATGGGCCACAACAGGCATACTCATTTGGCATAACGTATCGTGATCCTGATTATTGGTGGGTTACGGCAACTACAAATTATTTGTCTGAGCGCTACATAGGGGTAAGCAATATTGCCAGAACCAGCAGTTTTGTAACCAATCCGGATACCGGACAGCCTTACCCAGAAGCAACAGAGCAAGCATTAAATAAACTACTTGAGCAAAAACCTTTAGAGCCGGTTTATTTGCTGAATGTTGTAGGTGGAAAATCATGGAAATATAACAACACCTACATCTCTGTTTTTGCCAGTATAAACAATCTTTTTGATGATACTTTTAAAACAGGAGGTTTTGAACAAAGCCGAAATGGAAATTTTGTGCAAATGCAACAAGACTTGGTAACTAAAAACCCAAGATTTGGCCCTAAATATTGGTATGGTTACGGACGAACATTTTTTATAAACATGGCAGTTAGTTTTTAATATGATTATAGGCAATAAATTTTTAACAAAGGCAACAATTGTACTTGTAGTTTTCACAGTATATTACTCTTGTGTAAACTCAAATTTTAAAGAGCCTACTTTACTTTGTGTAGAATCTAATAACCAAATTACTTTTGAGGATTTATTTGCAATGTATAATGATGGGGTTTTAAAAATTACATCAGATTATACTATAGAAGGCTATGTGATTTCTTCGGATAAACAAGATAATTTTTTTGGAGAATTAATACTTCAAAACACTACAAAGAATCCTACAGCAGGAATTTTAATTTCTATTGATGTTTTTGATAGTCATGTGGTGTATCCTGAAAACCAAAAAGTAAGTATTAATTTAAACGGACTTTACTTAGGTAAACAAAACGATAGCTATAAAATAGGAAGCGCTTTTACCTCTTTTGGCAATACAACCATTGGTAGAATTCCGGCCAGAACAGTCCAGAATAAAGTTCAATTAACCTGTAATAATAAACAAGTTGTAGAGCCTAAAAAAACAACTATTAATACTCTTTCTGATGCTTTATTGAATATTTTGATTACCATAGACAGTTTGGAGTTTTCAGAATCAGACTTAAATAAATCTTTTGCCAACAAGCAAACAGAAACAACCAGGACAATGGTTGATTGCTCAGGTAGTACAATACAATTACTTACCAGTGGTTATGCTACATTTCAAGAGAATATATTACCAAATAACAATGGTACAGTAACAGGTATTTTGGTAAAAAACAACAACAAATATCAAATTAGAATTAGAACCTTAAACGATGTTAATTTTACCAATAGCAGATGTCCTGTAAAACCTACAGAATTTACATCAACCAATATATTTATATCAGAAATAGCAGATCCAAATAACAACTCAGGAGCTCGCTTTGTTGAGCTATATAATGCAGGAACTGAGGCTTTAAACTTAAAAAATTGGCAATTAGTTAGGTATACAAACGCTAATACAACGGTTAGTTCTACTATAGATTTGAGTGAATTTATCATTCAGCCACAAAGCACCTTGGTAATATCGCCCAACACGTCGGTTTTTGAGGCTACATATGGTTTTTTGCCGGATATGGCTGTTTCTACTAATAGCCCTGCAGACTCTAACGGAGACGACAACCTACAACTTATAGATCCGTTTGGAACGGTAATAGATACATTTGGAGTTATAGGAGAAGATGGCTCAGGGACTAATCACGAATTCGAAGACGGTAGGGCGCTAAGAAAAAGCACCATAAGCACAGCCAATAGCATTTTTACTTTTTCTGAGTGGATAATTAGTAATGATACCGGAGAAAGCGGTACAGCAAATGCACCACAAAATGCTCCCGATGATTTTACACCGGGAGCAAGAAATTAGTTACTGTTTTGGAAAGCTTTCGTGAGCTTTAATTTCTAAAATTTGAGCTGTATGACGCTCTGTATGAGCACTCATAAACAATAAAATTTGTACGCCATCTATAGTACCAAAAGGTAACTGACCGTAATGATGTCTTAAATTTACATTGGTTTTCTTAACAAATTTCATGTTTTGCTTTCTCTTAGCTAAAAATGCATCGAGGGTTTCTTTAAATGAGCCGTATTTTCCGGTAGGCTCAAAGGGTTTAGAAGTTTTAACTTTCTGGCTTCTGTCGGCAATCATGTTTAATAATTGCTCGTCAGAAACTTTTACTTCGCTTTGTTTTTCAGGGTTTGCCGGTTCTTGTATGGCTTTTTCAAGCATTCCAAATATGTTTTCCTCAGAGATGGCTAAATGCTCTACACACTCTGCAATAGACCATGACTCCGGACTGCTTTTAAAGTTTAATTGAGCATCAGATAAACCTTTGGTAGCTTCAACTAACAACGATTTAGATTTTTTTAATTCAGATAGTGCTAATTCTCTGTCGGTTTTAGATAATTTAGATGATATTAAACCAAAACTGGCTAAGCCTAAAGCAATTACAAATACTAATAATTTTTTCATTTATATTGAGTTTTATGGTTTACGCAAATTTGTCGTTATATTTAGTAAAGAATAACAAAAACAGTAAAAATAATTTTTAGTTATGACAGTGTTGCCAGAACTATCTGTAGCCTTGGTACAGGCAGAACTTATATGGGAAAATCCGGAAGCTAATAGAAATTATTTTAGCAAGTTAATTAAAAATATAGACGCTACTACTGATTTGATTGTACTTCCAGAAATGTTTACTACCGGTTTTACCATGAATCCTGATAAGGTTTTTGAAACCATGGATGGCCCTACAATTAAATGGATGCAAGATATGGCAGCCCAAAAACAAGCAGCAATAACCGGAAGTATTGTTATTAAGGACAATGATAAGTTTTTTAACAGATTACTTTTTGTGCACCCTTCCGGAGCGGTTGATTATTATGATAAACGACATACATTTACGCTTGCCGGTGAGCACAAAGTTTATGCTGCAGGAACAGAAAAGAAAATAGTAAACTACAAAGGGTGGACAATTTGTACTCAAATTTGTTATGATTTGCGTTTTCCGGTTTGGTCTAGAAATGTAGAAGATTACGATGTGTTACTATACGTAGCAAATTGGCCAAAGCAACGTATTATGGCATGGGACACATTACTTAAGGCTAGAGCTATAGAAAACATGTGTTATTGTTTGGGCGTAAATAGAGTAGGTTCAGACCAGAATAACATACAATATTCGGGGCATTCTGCAGCATATGATGTTTTAGGAGAACAGTTAGTGTTTTCTACTGCTTCAGAGGTACTTTACACTACTCTTAATAAATCAGAAATAAAAAATAATAGAGAGCGTTTTCAATTTTTGGCAGACAGAGACACTTTTACTCTTGTAATATAAAAGTCTCTTCTAACTCCCAATTAGCTCTTACATCTAATTCTTTAGGGTAGTGCAACACACGCTCGGGCTGTATATTTTTTAAAAAATTACCCGAATCCCATATGCCATTATTATTGGTATCAAAAATAATTCTAACTCGGTAATTGCCAGGAGTTAAGTGTTTAAATTCAAAAACCGTTTCGTTTTGTGTTGCTCGCTTTTGCTGTACTACAGTACCATCTTTTTGTGTTAATTGCACAATTATAGGGTAGGTGTTATTGTTTTGCAGTACTAAACGCAAGTTGCCATAATCGGCTAAACTCTTTGTGGTAATGTAAAAAGATAAAGAGTCATTAGAATTTCCGAACAAATCTGTAACAGCACCCGGTAAAATGGTTATGCTATATTTTTGTTCCGGAATAGTTGTAAAAGGGATTGCTAATTGATTTTTATTTTTTTGGAGAATTGTATTAAACGGCACAGCAATAGAATCTGAATTTACTACAGAAATTTTGGTAGAATCTGCAGAAACTAAAGGTGTATTTGCTTGTAAAGCTAAGGTGTCTAAAGGAGCAATTGTACCGGTATGAGAGCTTTTTAAAGCTAAAGAATCTACACTAAGTTCTCTAGTTTTAATATTAAAAGTATCTACTTGTTTGTTGTAAGCAACAGTAAAAATTAGTGAATCTGTTTCTAATGGTGTAAACCAATAATGTAGTGTGTCTTTTTCTCTATCTTTTAAAACAGCATATTTAAAAGAATCCGTGGTTTGGTTATGTAGTGTAATTGTAACACTATCTGGTTTACCTTCATACCCAAAAATTATTCTATTTTTAGCAGCTTGTGTTGGTCTAATAGGTTTAAAATCAGGAATTTCTTTAAATAATTTTAATGTATAAAAATTGTCTGAGGGTACATTAATAAGTGTATCTACAAACGCAATTTTATCATCTTTAGGGTTATATAAATTATCGCTGTTTTTGTCTTTAACGGCTACAAGCCTGTAAGTTCCGGCTTTTACATTAGTAATAGTAAACGGTTTATTTATGCTATCTAAAGTATTAGTTATATACGTTGGCACATTTTTATAAATAATAGAATCTGTATAGGTAGAGTCTACACTATAAAGCATTACACTTACAAAGTTGGGTGGTGAGTAAGAAAGGGCATCTTCAACTTTTCCGGTAACAGTTAACGAATCAATATAGTTGCCGGTAGAAAATACATATTTAAAGAAGTTAAACGGATTGTTTTCATTGTTATCTACTATACTTTGCCCAAAGTTAAAAACATATGTAGTGTTTTGTTTAAGAGTATCAGTTAGTTTTATTTCAATAAATTTAGAAGCTCCTGTTTGTGGTGTAATTATAGGAGGATTTTTTAAAGGCGGAGATATAATTAATTGCTTTTGTAAATCTTTAAGCTTTACGTATTCATCAAAATAAATTCTGATTTTTTTTTCGTTAAAATTTGTTGCATAGTTTTCGGGGATGGCACGAACCATTTTAGGCGGAGTTTCATCTTTAGGCCCACCTCCCGGAGTGCCTCTTTTTGCACAATTAACTAAAGCTATAATTAAGCAAAAACTAAAAAGAAAACTTAACAATCGTTGCATACTCTAACGCTAAAATATAAGCAAAGAAACAACTATTTTTACTAACATAGAAATTACTTTGTGTAAGCCATTGTAGCAATGCTAATTGTACAATTTTTAGCTTGTAAAACTGTTGTGGCGCAAGACTCTAAAGTTGCGCCTGTAGTAATAATATCGTCTACCAATAAAATATGTTTATTTTCCAGCTTTACAGCACTACTTAATTCATAAACTTCTTGTGTGTTTAGCCAGCGTGAAAGCCTATTTTTTAAGGTTTGAGTTTTAGTTTTAGATGTTTTTAGCAATACATTATTTACATAAGTTGCATTTAGGTGCTTTGCTAAATGTTTAGCAAATAAAGTAACTTGGTTATACCCTCTTTTTTTAAACTTGTTTTTGTGTAAAGGTACCGGAATAACAACATCTATAGTATTAAAAACAGGATGCTTACTTAGCTCAGGTCCCATCCAATCTCCTAAAAAAGCACCAATTTCTTCTTGATTTCTATACTTTAATTGGTGAATAAGTTCTTGAACAATACCGTTTTTTTCGAAGAAAAGAAAACTAGTTGCGGCTTTAACAGGTACTCTTCCGTAAAAAATCTTTTCAATAGGGTTTTCTTGAACTCGATGAAAGTTAGTTAACGGTAGTTTATGTCGACAAACAGTACATAAATATCGTTCATTATTAACCATGGTTGCATTACATCCAAAACATACCCTTGGAAATAGGATTGTATGTATGTCATTTATTATCTTTATTCCTTTGAGGGACACTTTCACTGGGATTACAGATTTTAAAGCTAACTAATTTAAATGGACAGTCAAAATAAGCAGTCCGATCTTAAGATTGTTATAGGTATTCTATTGGTTGCAATTTTAGCACTTGCGGCTATATTTTACTTTAATAATAGAGAAGTTAGAAATGAGCTTGATAAACTGGCCAACGAAAGAGAGTTAATTCTCACAGAGCTCGAAGATATGCAAAGAAGTTTCACCGCTTTAAGCAGAGAAAACGAGCAATATTCTAAAGAAATTCAACGGTTAGAAGAGCGCATAGAAGTACTTCTAGATTCTATCTCCAGGATAAAGGTGGCAGCCAACCAAATGTTTGCCTACAAAAATCAAGTTATTGCTCTTAAGAAAGAGAATAAAATGCTTAGAGATTTGGTTGATTCCCTCAAAAAAAACAATACACTTTTTAAACAAGAAATTGGCGTAGCCCAAAGCACCATAGAGAACTTAGCCGATAGTGTTGTTGTGCTAAGCGATAAACTACAAGAAGAAGAACGTTTAGAAAAACAAAAACAACAACAATTACTTAAAGAAGCATCGGTTTTAGAGCTAACCCAACTAAACGGCACAGCTTTCAAACTCAGAGCTAACGGTAATATAATAGAAACATCAAACGCAAGTAAAGTACAGCGCCTTAGGGCCTGTTTTACTATTGCTGCCAACACTTTGGTGGCAACCGGAGAAAAAGCATTTTATTTAGAGTTTCTAGACCCGCAAGGCAATATTATTCCTAACCTATCTGCCTTATTAACACAAGGACTTAAAAAATACAGCAAAAAAACTATTGTACTTTATCAGGGTAGAGAGCTACCGGTTTGCGATTTTATTTCGGTCCCAGAAGGCCAATTAGATGCAGGAATGTATCGCATTCAAATATCGTATGCTAACAAAGTAATTGCAACTACTTCATTTGAGCTTAAATAATTACCTAATTGCAGGTAAAAATTCTATTTTTGCGCCATGGCAAAACAAGACGATCAATTTAAGAAGGTTGTTGCACATGCAAAAGAATACGGGTACGTATTCCCTTCTAGTGAGATTTACGACGGATTGAGTGCAGTTTATGATTACGCTCAAAATGGTGTTGAGCTTAAAAACAATATTCGAGAATATTGGTGGAAAGCCATGGTGCAGCTGCACGAAAATATAGTGGGAATAGATGCGGCAATATTTATGCACCCAACTACCTGGAAGGCTTCCGGACACGTAGATGCTTTTAACGACCCCTTAATTGATAATAAAGACTCTAAAAAGCGCTATAGAGCCGATGTGCTTATAGAAGACTATGTTGCCAAGATTGAAGCTAAAATAGAGAAAGAAATTACCAAAGCAGCTAAACGATTTGGCGATGCTTTTAATAAAGAGCAATTTGTAAGTACAAATCCCAGAGTATTAAAATATAAAGAACAAGCAGACGCTATTTTAAAACGAATGGCCAGATCTTTAGAAAACGAAGATTTAGCCGATGTAAAAGCATTAATAGAAGAGCTTGGAATTGCAGACCCTGAAACCGGTTCTAAAAACTGGACAGACGTTAAGCAATTTAACCTAATGTTTGGCACCAAATTAGGAGCTTCGGCAGAAAGCGCCATGGATTTGTATTTGCGTCCGGAAACTGCACAAGGAATCTTTGTTAATTTTTTAAACGTGCAAAAAACCGGTCGTATGAAAATACCTTTTGGGATTGCTCAAACCGGAAAAGCATTCAGAAATGAAATTGTTGCCAGACAGTTTATTTTTAGAATGCGTGAGTTTGAACAAATGGAGATGCAGTTTTTTGTAAAACCGGGCACCCAAAAAGAATGGTATGAGCAGTGGAAAGAAACACGCCTTAAATGGCACCTTTCTCTTGGTATGGGAGAAGATAATTATCGTTATCATGATCACGAGAAATTAGCTCACTATGCAGATGCAGCATGCGATATAGAGTTTAAATTTCCGTTTGGATTTAAAGAGCTTGAAGGAATTCATTCCAGAACAGATTTTGATTTATCGCAACACGAAAAATTCTCAAATAAAAAACTTCAATATTTTGATCCGGAAGCTAACGAGAGTTATGTGCCATACGTTATAGAAACTTCTATTGGTTTAGACAGAATGTTCTTGGCGGTATTCTCGCATGCTTTACAAGAAGAAGAGTTAGAGAACGGCACTACCAGAACCGTATTAAAGCTACCGGCTGTGTTAGCGCCAACAAAAGTGGCTGTTTTACCATTAGTTAAAAAAGATGGCCTACCGGAAATAGCTAAAAAATTAGTAGAAGAGTTAAAATGGGATATGGCTGTTACGTATGATGAAAAAGATGCCGTTGGGCGCCGTTACAGACGTCAAGATGCAGTAGGGACACCGTTTTGTGTTACAGTAGATCATCAAACTTTAGAAGATAATACTGTAACCATACGTCACAGAGATACCATGGAGCAAAAGCGCGTAGCTATAAATGCGGTTAGAAATATTATTTTAGATGAGGTAGATATGCGAAATTGGCTGAAAAAGGTATAATTTAAATGATATACTAAAATGAAAGTCGGTTGTGAAACCGACTTTTTTATTTTAAAACCTAAAACCAACGGCAAGTGCGGCTCTTAGTATAAAATCATCCTGAAATTCTTCGGGGTTTATATTTCTGCCAATGCCAGCATTTAGCTCTACAGTAAACTGCTCGCTAAAGGTTGTCCATTTATGTCCAACACCGGCACCCAAGGCAAAAGTGCTAAAGTTATTAGTAAAATTAAAGTTGGATTCTTCGGCAATTATTTCTTCATCGCCGGTATAATATAAAGCAAAACCTTCAATAAAAAATCCGGCTCTGGGAACAGGGCTAAAATAGGCTCTAATATTGGGACCAATTCCAAACTTACCTAATCTATCTGTGCTTTGAGCATCGTAATAAATAGTAGCACCTAAACTGGCTTCATCATTTAAAAAATGTTCAAAAGAAAATTCTGCAGTTGCATCGGCTAAAAACCAACCAATATTAAATTTAAGTTCGTTGTTTTTATAATAATCTTGAGCATTACTTTTTAGTACAATTGTACATAAAATACAAAGCGCTAACAGTTTAGTTTTCATAGTGATTAACTTTAGTTAGTGTAGTACCAATTATCATTCCAAAACAAAAATTATAGCAGCTTTAACAACATAATACAGGGTTATATGTATTTTTAGACCTAAATTTTTTCTTCATGAAAATTATATCGTATAACGTAAATGGAATTCGCGCTGCAATAAACAAAGGGTTTTTAGATTGGCTACAGCTTGTAAACCCAGATGTAATTTGTTTACAAGAAATAAAAGCACAAAAAGATCAGTTAGATTTACGGTTGTTTGAAAAAGCCGGATACACGTATAATTTTTGGTTTAGTGCTGAAAGAAAAGGTTATAGCGGGGTAGCAATTTTATCTAAAATAGAACCCAATAATGTGGTGTATGGTACAGGAATTGATTATATGGATGAAGAAGGGCGTAACATAAGAGCCGATTTTAATGGCCTTTCTGTTATGAGTTTGTACTTACCTTCTGGAACAAATATTGCACGCTTAGAGCATAAATTACAATATATGGCAGATTTTCAGGAATACGTTAACAATTTAAAACAAGAAAAGCCCAATCTAATAATCTCAGGAGATTACAACATTTGTCATAAAGCAATAGATATTCATGATCCTATTAGGAATGCAAACGTTTCTGGTTTTTTACCGGTAGAACGCGAATGGATTGGCAATTTTATAGATAGCGGCTTTATAGATAGCTTTAGGCATTTTAATAAAGAACCACATAACTACACTTGGTGGAGTTATAGGGCTAATGCCAGAGCTAATAATAAGGGTTGGCGATTAGATTATCATATGGTTAGTAAACCATTGCAAGAAAAATTAAAACGGTCTGTTATCTTGCCCGAAGCAAAACACTCAGACCACTGTCCGATTTTAGTAGAAGTAGAACACTAAATACAATAAAAAACCATGAAAAAGTTGTTTTTGAGCCTTGCAATAGTAGCAGTTTTAGGCTCGTGTGTATCGTCTAAAGTATATAAAGAGTTAGAAGAGAAATATGCAAACGTAAAAGCAGAACGCAATCAATTATCAGATCAAAATCAGGAGCTTACTGCAGCAAAAAATGCATTAGAAAATCAGTTACAATCGCTTCAAAAAAAATATGAAGAAGCAGTAGCAGAACGCGATAAATTACGACAAGAATATCAGGCAGCTTCAAACAATCTTAAAAACCTACAAGCATCATACGATGCCTTAGAAAAAAACAGCAGTGCAGCCATCGCTGAAAACGCACAAAAAAACCGAGAGCTCTTAGCACAGTTAGAAGAAAAAGAACGGAAATTAGCACAAGAAAATGCACGTTTAGAAGCCTTACAAAAACAATTAGCCTCAAGATCTAAACGGGTTGATGAGCTAGAAGCGTTAATAGCAGCAAAAGATGCAGCCATGACCCAATTAAAAGAAGCTATCTCTAAAGCTTTGCTTGATTTTGAAGGTAAGGGGCTTACTGTAGAGCAACGAGATGGTAAAGTATACGTGTCTATGGAAAACAAATTGTTGTTTGAGTCCGGGAGCTGGGCTGTTGGCAGTGAAGGAAGGCGTGCCGTGCAACAACTAGGAAATGTATTGGCACAAAACCCAGATATAGCAGTGCTTATAGAAGGACATACAGATAACGTACCGTATAAGGGTAGTGGCGCGTTGCAAAACAATTGGGATTTATCGGTTAAACGAGCAACGGCTATTGTAAATATACTTAGAGAAAATCCTAATATTAATCCTAAAAACTTAACAGCAGCCGGACGAAGTGAGTATGCACCTGTTGCTACAAATACTACAGCCGAAGGTCGAGCAAAAAACCGAAGAATAGAGATTATTTTAACGCCAAAACTTGACGAAATCACTAAGCTTCTCAATCAAATGTAAACCCATTTAAAAAATTGTATTTTTGACCTCGTTTTTACCATAAAACGAGGTTTTTTATTATGATGAAGTATACAACATTACCCAATACAGAATTACAAGTAAGTAAAATTTGCTTAGGAACTATGACCTGGGGAAGGCAAAATACAGAAGCCGAGGGTCATGCACAAATGGACTATGCAATAGATAGAGGAATTAATTTTTTTGATACAGCAGAGCTCTATCCGGTTCCGGCCATTCCGGAGCTTTATGCTGTTACAGAAACTATTATAGGTAATTGGTTTAAGAAAACCGGCAATAGAGATAAAGTAATATTAGCTACCAAAATAGCGGGTCCCGGAGATTATACCAAACATATTAGAACCACCGGATTTAGCCCTAAAGCTATACAAGAAGCTGTAAATGGTAGTTTAAAAAGATTGCAAACAGATTATATAGATTTATACCAATTGCATTGGCCGGAGCGTAAAGCAAATTTTTTTGGTCAGCGTGGGTATAAACACAACCCAAACGATGCGTGGGATGACAATATTCACCAAGTGTTGCAAGCCTTAGCAGAATTAGTTAAAAGTGGTAAAATACGCTACATAGGGCTATCTAACGAGACACCTTGGGGGATTATGCGTTTTCTAGAAGAAAGCAAAAAACATAACTTACCACGAGTAATTACCGTTCAGAATCCGTATTCATTACTAAACAGATTGTACGAAGTAGGTTGTGCAGAAATCTCTATGCGAGAAAATGTTGGTTTATTAGCTTACTCGCCACTTGGTTTTGGAGTGCTTAGTGGTAAGTATTTAGGGGGCAAAAAACCGGAAAAAGCCAGAGTAACACTGTTTCCTAATTTTTCAAGATATAGTAACGAGCAAGCAACCAAAGCAACAGAGGCATATTATAATTTAGCCAAAGAGTACAATATGAGTTTGGCGCAAATGGCACTGGCATTTATTAACCAACAGCCTTTTGTTACCAGTAATATAATTGGCGCAACAAACTTAGAGCAGTTAAAAGAAAACATAGACAGCATAGCAGTAACATTATCTGATGAGGTTTTACAAAAAATAGAAGCTATACATGAGGCAATCCCTAATCCGGCGCCTTAAATAGAGTAGTTTATAGTAACACAGGTTTTTTAAAGCAAACCGCAAAAAGTAAGAACAACTATAATTATTTGATTTATAGATTGTTATTTTTTATATTTGTGTGAAGAAGTCAAAGCATTTTCCCCGACGGAAGGCAATCCTAGTGATCCTTTGGAAAGTGTTTTTGACTTTTTTATTTTTTTACACCTTTCTTAAAGCTACGTTGTGAGCCTTAATTTTTAAATGTAATTTTAAAACTATTTAGAGCAAATTTTTAATTGCTTTAGCTACGCTGCACCTCGAGACTGAGTTGGTGCTATTGGCAAGCAGTATGTATTACGAGCTGTGTGGAAGCTTATTTAAAGGTTAAGGGATTTAGGTGTCAGTTCTTTAATTTTAAGGAGAATTCACAGGTTCTAACCCTTATAGAATTGTAATCTATTTGTTGTGAATTGCTTTCAGTTCTTTAATTTTAAGGAGAATTCACAGGATAAGAAGATT
>JBPEWY010000060.1:0-9031 GCA_052032225.1 Flavobacteriaceae bacterium | reverse complement strand
GATGTTTTTTCAATATCAGGAACTGTAACTAGAACATCTTTTAAATCGGCATCTGCATAAGAAAATTTAATTTTAAACTGCTCTTCTATTTTAGGAAGAATAGCTAAAAGAGGCTGTTTTTTTGCATCTTGCGCGAATCCTTTTAAACAACCAATACAAAAAAGAAGTATATATACGGCCTTAGCGTGCTTCATATAGCATTACCTTATTATCCGCAATCTCATAAGTTAAATGCAGCGGATTACATATGCTCTGTAACGCTAAAGATAAATTTTTATTTGTAAAACTACCCGTAAATAACCTTTGGGTGTTTATGTTATTTCTAACCACAGTAATATTATATTGGCGCTCTAACTCGTTAAGTACATAAGTAAGCGGAATGCTTTTAAAAGTACTCTCGTTAGTTAACCAAGACGGAGCAGAATAAGCAGGTATATCGCGTTGCATTTGGGTATTATCTACCACCAAGAAACTTTTTCCTGCCGGTAGTTTTAAAGTTTTATTATTGTAGGTTACTTGTACCAATCCTTCGTAGCAAGAAACTTCAAAATAGTTGGCTCTACTTTTTACATTAAACTCGGTGCCTAAAACAGAAACCACTCCATAATCGGTAGCTACATCAAACTTTTTTCCTTTTGCAACCTTAAAAAAAGCTTCACCATTTAAATTAACAGTTCTTTTTTTATCCCAATTAGGTTTGTTGTACACTAATTTAGATTGAGCGTTAAGTTTTACAACAGAATTATCGGGTAAAGAAATTTCTGTTTGTTGGGCAAGTTCGGTATTTACTACGGTATTTTTAGTTGTAAAAAACCAATATCCTGCAAATAAAACAATAACTGCAGCTGCAATTTGTAAAGCAGTTTTATATCTGGCAAGCGATATAACTTTAGATTGTTTAGGTTTTTGTAAACGAGAAGCCTTAAGTTGCTCGAGTGCTTTCTTACTGTCAAAATCAGGAGCTTTAAATTTAGATGAAGCTTCTGCAATTTTAACATAAGTAGCATAGGCTTCAGATTTTTTAAACTCCTGAAGCTCTTCGGGAGTGAGTTCTCCGCTAAGCCATTTTGCTAAGTAATGCTCTTGCATGGTATTCTCGTTTTATTATATAACAACTTGCCTTTAATTAACCCTACCTCAAGTAGTTAAAAAAATTAAATTCCTTCTATTTGCTCTCGTAAACTAACAAGTGCACCGTGAATTCGCTTTTCTACTGCTTTAACAGATATATTAAGTATTTCTGCTATCTCTTTATATTTTTTACCATCTATTCTGTTAAGTAAAAAAGCGGTTCGTTGCGCTTCTGTTAAATTTGCAATAGCGTTTTCTAATTTTTGTTGAAACTCTTTTTCTCTTAATACAAACTCAGGCGAAATATTGGTACTCGTTTCGGAGTGGTCATCTGCATATTTTAATGCTACCTTTTGTGCTTTAACATCATTTAAAAATAAGTTGTTAGATACTTTGTAAAGGAAAGCTCGGGCTTTATCTACCGTAACTTTTGCACAATTTTCCCAGAGTTTAACAAACGATTCTTGAACAATATCGTTCGCCTTTTCTTCGTTACCGCACTTGTAATATATATAATTAAAGATGGTTTTAGAATGGCTTAAAAACAACTTCTCGAAAGTATGTTCTTGGCAAACGTTTTCTGGAAGCTTCTGAGTCAATGTTGTAACATTTATAAAATAAGGTGTAAATATATTTTAAAAAAAATTAATCATCAAGGTAGGGTTTTTTGCTTTCTAATTGTTTTATAAGCAAAACCCACAAAACTTCAACATCATGAAAAAACTATGTAATAACCTTTTAATGGCGGCCTTAGTGGTACTTTTTACACTAACGGCAATATCGTGTCAAGACGAGATTGATGTTTTAGAACCCGGTCCGGATGAATCAGAAACCATAACTTCATCATCTGTAGCAGCAACGTTAATGCAACGCACTGCAGCCAACGACGGTTCTCATGACAACATCATAGACAGATTTAGCTGTGGTACTGTAGTATTGCCGGTAACGGTATCGGTTAATGGTATAGAAATCACCATAGATTCTGAAGAAGACATTGAATATATAGAAAAATTATTCGATGAGTTTGAGGACGATGAAGATATCCTTGAAATTTTCTTCCCAATTACAATTGTAATGGGAGACTTCACAGAAATTACTATTAACAGTCAGAGTGAGCTAGAAGCTTTAATTGATGAGTGTGAAGAAGAAGACGATGATATTGAGTGTATAGATTTTAAATATCCTATTACATTCTTTACCTACGATGCTAACAATCAGCAAACCGGTACAGTGGTTATTGAGTCAGATAGACAAATGCATCTTTTCTTCAAAGAATTAAGTGAAAATGATAGAGTTGCATTACAGTTCCCGGTTACATTAATACTGTATGATGGTTCTGAAATTGTAGTAGATAGCAATGCAGAGTTAGTTGCGGCAATACAAGAAGCTAAAGACGAATGTGATGAAGATGACGATAATGATTATAATGATGATGATTTTGATAAAGAGCGTTTAGATGCTTACCTGGTAGAATGCCCTTGGATTGTTACAGAGGTAAAACGTGAAAATGTTGATCAAACTCCACAGTACAGAGATTATGTACTTAATTTCTTTGAAAACGGAACTGTAGTAGCAAGAGCTTTTGCAGGTGCTGCAATAGAAGGAACTTGGCAAACCAGAGTTACAGATAGTGGTGTAAAACTTACGTTAGATTTTGATACACTTCTAGACTTTAATTTAGAGTGGATAGTTTACGAAATAGAAGAAGGAAAAATTAAACTTTACACAGAAGGAGGTAACCGTATTAGAATGAAGCAAGCATGCGACTTGGTAGACCAAGATCCTAATACGCTTCGCGAAATTCTTAGAGAATGTGTATGGATTATTAAGCGTGTTAAATATAACGGAGAGCCAATAGACAGATTATTAGGATACGAGTTTGAGTTCCAGGCAGAAGGCGTAGTTACATTAAGTAATGGAGTAAACACATCGCAAGGAAGCTGGGAAATCTCAGAAACAGCTAACGGAACATTAGCAGTAGCGCTAAGTTTTGGAGACGAACCTCAAGTAAACTTTGAGTGGCCTGTACGTGAGCTAACACACAGATATATTAGATTTGAAGTAGAAGGCTACCAATTAATAGTAGAGCGTTATTGCGAGAATGAAGATGACGATGATGATGTTCACTACATTAGAGATATTTTAATGGAAGGCTCTTGGATGGTTGCTAAACACACTAAAGGAGATATAGACGATACTCAAGTGTTTGCAGAATACCAATTACAATTTAATGCAGAGCATGTATTGGCTGTAAGCGTAAACCAAGATCCTATTTTAGACGGGTTGTGGAGAGTTTACAGAGACTGTGAGCACGATTTAAGAATAGTATTAAACTTTGGCCAAGACCTAGTGTTAAGTGAGCTTAACCACCGTTGGGGATTAATCTCAATAACCGAAAACAGAATAGAACTCAAGGCTTATAACGAAGCCAATGCTGCCTACGAGGTGTTAGTATTAGAGCGTTAATGTCTTAGTTAGTTATAATTTCATGATTGTGCCTACTTTATAATGGCTCATCTTTAAAAAGCCGTCTCAAGCTAGACGGCTTTTTTTATTTAACTATTTAGGGTTGGGTAAACTTCATTCTTCAATTTCAAATCATTAAATTTGCACCTGCCTAAATACAGGCAGATAAAAAATAAGCAACAGCTATGTTTGATAATTTAACCGATAAGCTAGACAAAGCCTTACACGTACTTAAAGGGCATGGGCAGATTACAGAAATTAATGTAGCCGAAACACTAAAAGAAGTTAGAAGAGCCCTTTTAGATGCCGATGTTAACTATAAAATAGCCAAAGAGTTTACCAATACAGTAAAAGAAAAAGCCCTTGGCCAAAACGTACTTACAACGTTACAACCGGGGCAGTTAATGGTAAAAATTGTAAAAGATGAGCTTACCCAACTAATGGGAGGCGATGCAGCCGGAGTAAACCTATCGGGTAATCCATCGGTTATATTAATGTCTGGTTTACAAGGTTCCGGTAAAACTACATTTTCGGGTAAACTTGCCAATTATTTAAAAACAAAAAAAACTAAAAAGCCTTTATTGGTAGCTTGCGATGTATACCGTCCTGCCGCTATTAATCAGTTGCATGTTGTAGGAGAGCAAATAGGGGTAGAGGTTTATTCAGAAGAAGGTAACCAAAACCCTGTTCAAATAGCTCAAAATGCTATTAAGCATGCCAAACAAAACGGACATAATGTTGTAATTATAGATACAGCGGGTAGATTGGCAATAGATGAACAAATGATGACCGAAATTGCCAACATTCATAAGGCTGTACAACCACACGAAACGCTTTTTGTAGTTGATGCAATGACGGGGCAAGATGCTGTAAACACTGCAAAAGCATTTAACGATGTGTTGAATTTTGATGGTGTTATTCTAACCAAATTAGATGGAGATACGCGAGGTGGTGCTGCTATTTCAATTAAATCGGTTGTAAACAAGCCAATTAAATTTATTGGTACAGGAGAGAAGATGGAAGCTATAGATGTTTTTCATCCTTCTCGTATGGCTGATAGAATTTTGGGCATGGGAGACGTTGTCTCTTTAGTAGAAAAAGCCCAAGAACAGTTTGATGAAGAGCAGGCCAGAAAACTTCAAAAGAAAATTGCCAAAAACCAATTTGGTTTTGACGACTTCTTAAGTCAGATTCAGCAAATAAAGAAAATGGGAAGCATGAAAGATTTAATAGGCATGATTCCCGGTGCTTCTAAAGCTTTAAAAGGTGTAGATATAGATGACGACGCATTTAAAGGTATAGAAGCCATAATCCATTCTATGACACCAGAAGAGCGTGCTAATCCATCTATTTTAAATGCAAGTCGTAAAAAACGAATTGCTAAAGGTAGCGGAACCTCTGTACAAGAGGTTAACCAACTCTTAAAGCAATTTAACCAAATGAGTAAAATGATGAAAATGATGCAAGGTGGTGGTGGCAGAAAAATGATGCAAATGATGAGCGGACTCAAAGGAATGCGTTAAATTTAACACTACATAACAACCACACACAACAACACAACTAAACAAAAAATGATTTTATTAGACGGGAAAAAAATTGCCAATCAAATAAAAGATGAGATTGCGCAAGAGGTACAAAAAATGAAAGAAAACGGAGAAAAAGTACCTCACCTTGCTGCCATAATTGTTGGCAATGACGGCGCTAGTTTAACGTATGTTTCAAGTAAAGTAAAAGCCTGCGAACGGGTTGGGTTTGAATCTACTTTAATTAGAATGCCCAGCACAACAAGTGAGTTAGAGCTCCTTAAAAAAATAGATGAACTCAATAAAAATCCTGATATTGATGGGTTTATTGTTCAGCTTCCGTTACCGTCTCAAATAGATACACAAGAGGTTATTATGGCCATAGATCCCGATAAAGATGTAGACGGGTTTCATCCTACAAACTTTGGGAAAATGGCGTTAGATATGACCACTTTTATACCTGCTACTCCTTTTGGTATTTTAGAGTTATTAGAACGTTACAACGTTGAAACCCAAGGAAAACATACTGTTGTTATAGGAAGAAGCCATATTGTAGGTAGACCAATGAGTATTTTAATGGGTAGAAAAGGTTTTCCGGGTAACTCTACTGTTACACTTACGCACAGTCACACTAAAAATATTAACCAAATAACTACTCAAGCCGATATTATTATTACAGCACTTGGAAGCCCCGGGTTTTTAAAAGCAGAGATGATAAAAGATGATGCAGTAGTTATAGATGTTGGTATAACCAGAGTTCCTGACGAAACTTCTCCTAAAGGGTATAAAATTACCGGCGATGTAGACTTTGAGAACGTGAGTAAAAAAGCCAGTTATATTACTCCTGTACCCGGAGGCGTTGGCCCGATGACTATTGCAATGCTTTTAAAAAACACACTGTTAGCCAGAGAAAGACACAGAAGCGGTTTTCCGAGATAGTTTATTTTGCGAAAAGCTGTTCGGGGTTTTTAAAGGCTTTAAACTCCAGAGCATTACCGGCAGGGTCTAAGAAAAACATAGTGGCTTGCTCTCCGGTTTGCCCTTTAAATCTTATATAAGGTTCTATTATAAACTCAATGCTTTTGGCTTGCAAAGTTTTAGCCAATTCATGAAAGGTTTCCCAAGGTAAAACAACACCAAAGTGGGGGACAGGTACATTTTTACCATCAACTAAATTAGAGTGTTGTAAGTTATTTTCTTTGGGTTTATAGTGAATTACCAATTGGTGACCGTAAAAATTAAAGTCAACCCAATGGTCACTACTTCTTCCTTCTTCACACCCTAAAACATCTTTATAAAAAGCCCGGCATTCGTTTAAATTATAAACCGGAATTGCTAAATGAAACGGATGTAAGCTCATATGTAAAGTTTTGGTTGGTGTAGTTAGTTTACTCTTCTTCTCTATGAACAGTATCTATAGAGAACGCGGGGGTACAAATAGCAATGTATTCGCAAGGTTCCATAAACGGATTAGAATATTGAATTCTGGTGTTTTTTTCTATTTTAATAGATTCTCCGGCTTGTAGTACAACAGTTTCACCATTTATTATTACTTGTTTTTTTCCTTTAATTATATAGGTGTACTCGTCAAACTCAGGTGTTTGAAAAGGTTCACTCCACCCCGGAGGGGCAACCATGTGCGCAATACTTATGTTGGTATTACCATCTGTAGCTCTCCCAAAATGTTCTTCTATTAATTTGCCATCTGTTGTAGGTACTACAAAAGGCTTTTTTTGTAGCGTATAATTTTTCATGTTTAATCTTTTAAAGGTTTCTTTTTAATCATTCCGCCTTTAATGTCTTTTACAACATTCATAACCACAAAGGCATTTTTATCTACTTTTTCTATTTCAGTATTAAGCCTTGCTAATTCTAATCTGGTAACAACTGTATAAACAATTGAGGTATCAGAAGGTGTTTGGCCGTCTTTACTGTATCCTTTTTTTCCATAATAAATGGTACAGGCTCTTCCCATTTTTTGGGTGAGCATAATTCTAATTTCTTCGCTTTTATCAGACACAATAGTTACACCTACATATTCTTCTACACCATCAACAATAAAATCAACTGTTTTTGCTGCAATTAAATAGGTTAAAATTGCATAAAGGGCTGTTTCTATAGACAGCAAATAAGCCCCGGCCGAGAATATAATTATATTAATTAATAACAAGACATCGCCGATGGTAATGTGTAATTTTCTGCTTAAATAAATAGCTAAAACCTCTGTGCCATCTATTACACCGCCTCCCCGCATGGTCATTCCAATACCTAATCCTAGAAAAAAACCTCCAAAGAAAGCTACTAAAAGCTTGTCTGATGTTACAATTGGGTATTCTATAAAGTGTACTGCCAAAGCCAGCATAATTATGGCTACAACACTTTTTACAGCAAACTTTTTGTTTATGGTTTTGGCTCCTAATAAAATAAAAGGAGCATTAACTAAGATTAGCAAAATTCCTAGTGAGAAATCGGTGATTACTTGTATTAATAGTGATACTCCGGTTGCGCCGCCATCTATAAAATCATTAGGCAATAAAAATCCTTTCAGTCCAAATCCGGCAGCTAAAACACCAAAGCTCATAAAGAAAAACTTTTTTATAGAATGAGAGAACTCTATTTTTAAAAGCTTTACTTGTTCTACAAGCTGGCGGTTGGTATATGATTGTTCTTTTTTTTGATTTTCAAGCCTTTTTTTGGCTTGCTCTACTAAAAAGAACTTTAAAAAAGGATTCATGCTTTACATTGTTTATATTATTGCCATCCTATCATAAAATACTTAATTTTTGCTGTTTCAGGAATTTGAAAAGCTTCTATTGTTGCTGCTGTACTATATCTTAGGTCTTCCGGAAGCTCTTTTTTATCTATAACAAAATACGCATCAATTTCATCAACAAAAACTAAAACATTAAATAATGAGTTTACAATTTTAGAAATAGTGTAATTGCTATTAATATCTTTAAAAGTACTATTTACGGTAATGCCTTTTGCTGTTTTATAACGGCTATCTACAATTCTAATATTTTCTATTACTTCTGTGCTATCGTTTAATTTGGTAGGAGTGAGGGTTAGTAAATGTTTAGCTTGCTTATCAAAAACCACATATCTTTCTTGGTCTGCAGTTAATAGGTTTGATTTGTCTGTGGTTTTTACCAAAGAGTCGTTGACGTAAATAGTTTCTAATTCTGATATGGGAGTGTTTTTAGTTAATAAACCAACTTTACCTTTTTCTATTAAAAAAGGATTTTCTTTTTTGCCACAAGCTAAGATAGTAGCTGCTAAGGTTAAGGTTAATAGCGTTTTTCTCATAGGTTATGTTACTTTTTTAAGACTTTATTTAAGATTCCGAAAACACTTCTAATAAAAGTAGCACTGGTTAATACTTTAACAACAGGGTTCATTCTGGTGCTTTTTCTTCTGTATGATTTTCTTTGAGAACCTCTTCTGATTTTTTCTTGTTCTTCTTTTGCCTTTTGTTTTGCTTCTTCTGCTTCGGCTCTTTTAATTTTTTCGTTTAGAAGCTCGTAAGCACTTTCTCTGTCTAAAACAGTATTGTATTTTTTAACCAGTTTAGAGCTGGTAATAATATCTTTTACTTCATTATCGGTTAATACATCCATTCTACTCATGGGAGCTCGCATCATTGTTGCAGCTAATGGGGTTGGTCTACCTTTTTCATCAAGAGCTGTAACTAAAGCTTCGCCTGTTCCTAAAGAGGTTAAAACTTGAGCGGTATCATAATAATCTGATAGCGGATAATTTTGTGCGGTAAGCTTTATGGCTTTCCTGTCTTTTGCTGTAAATGCTCGTAAAGCATGCTGAATTTTTAACCCTAACTGAGCTAAAACTGCATCAGGAACATCTGTAGGGTTTTGTGTAACAAAATACAGCCCGATGCCTTTAGATCGAATAAGTTTTACAATGCTCTCTATTTGGTCTAATAATGCTTTAGAGGCTTCTTTAAAAATTAAATG
>JBPEWY010000006.1:0-3264 GCA_052032225.1 Flavobacteriaceae bacterium | reverse complement strand
AGCTTATCCCAGCCATTACTCAAAAGGACGGTCTTGCTTAAATTATTTCTGCGCTCTAAATCTCTTTAAAACGCGTGCTGTTAACAGTATTTCAATGATCCTATATTCCTCTATCTTTATCAACTCCCTTATCGAAAGCGGGTGCAAATATAGAAAAGGATAAAAACTAACCAAAATATTTTTGAAAAATTTTTACCTCTTATTTATCAACACTTTTGTTAATAATTTGGAGAACTTAAATAACCTTCTGATTTTGAAGCAAAAGGACGGTAAAGATAACACATTTTCTTGTAGTGACCAACTAATTGGTTTCTGATTTTTTCTTCCATTTATTGGTTAAATTCCAATAATTGAATTGTAATGCTGTTGGTTGTTTTTCTAACCTGCCAGCTGCAAATGCTCTTTGTAATATATCTTCGATTAAATAATCTTCATGAACGGCCTCTGGATTGTATTCTTCTTTTAATGAAATATTAAACATTTTTGCTGTAGTGTTATACCAAAATGCCCTCCATCCGCTACGAAGATCTTTTACTAAATTAAAAGCTGTTTCGCCTGTTTGTCTGTGAATTAGCTTGACTAAAATTTGTCCTTCTGTTCTGGTTAGTTTTTTTAACTCGGCAGAAAACTCTTCCTCTATATATTTTTGAATAAGCTTTGTGTACTTTTTTCTTTTACGTTTAGATTTTATTTGCTCAAGCCTATTGTTGAGTTCTACAAGCCTCTCTGCTGCCAGTTTTGCATACGGATATACTTTTAGTGTTTTTCTTTGAAGAATGTAATAGTTTAATTTTTCTTGATATGAATCGAAAGTTAGCTTTCCGAACACATAAACCTCTTCTAACTCTATTGCGCTTTTAACAATAGAGTCTCCTTCCATAATTATATATTGTTTTTGAATAGAGTCTAACGGTTTATCTTTTACTTGTGCAAATAAAGTAGTTGAGTATAAAAGCAAACTTATTACTAAAAGGTATTTCATAACTAACCTAAAAACCAAAATCATTCCAAAATTACTAATAACCAAATTTACTACTATAATATAAAGGTGATTATTAGTATTTTCGTGCCAATAAAATTTAACACTATGGCACAAAATTCTATACTCAATAAAAAGTCTTTAGCCTTTTTAGAGCAATACCTTAATAATGCTGCCCCTACGGGTTATGAATGGGAAGGGCAAAAGATATGGATGGATTATTTAAAACCTTATGTAGATGAATTTATAACCGACACTTACGGAACAGCTGTTGGTGTTATAAACCCTGATGCTAATTACCGAGTGGTAATTGAAGGACATTCTGATGAAATTTCTTGGTATGTAAACTACATTACAGATAATGGCTTAATTTATGTTATTAGAAACGGTGGGAGTGATCACCAAATTGCTCCTTCTAAGGTAGTTAATATTCATACAAAAAACGGAATTGTTAAAGGAGTGTTTGGCTGGCCGGCAATACACACCAGAGATAAAAGTAAAGAAGAGCCGCCTAAAGTTGATAACATTTTTATTGATATAGGTGCAAAAGACAAAGAAGAAGTTGAAAAAATGGGGGTTCATGTAGGCTGTGTTATTACCTACCCAGACCAATTTCATATACTTAATAACGATAAATTTGTTTGTAGAGCAATAGACAACAGAATTGGCGGATTTATGATTGCAGAAGTAGCCAGGTTGTTACATGAAAACAACAAAAAGCTACCATTTGGTTTATACATAACCAACTCTGTACAAGAAGAAATTGGTTTACGTGGTGCAGAAATGATTACACATACCATAAAGCCTAATGCTGCTATAGTTACAGATGTTTGCCATGACACCACAACACCTATGATAGACAAAAAAACTCAAGGAGAAACCCAAATAGGCAAAGGTCCTGTAATTTCTTATGCTCCTGCAGTACAACATAAATTACGTGATTTAATTATAGAAACTGCCGAAGAGAAAAACATTCCGTTTCAGCGAATGGCTTCTTCTAGAATGACCGGAACAGACACCGATGCTTTTGCTTACAGTAATGGCGGGGTTGCTTCGGCTTTAATTTCTTTACCTTTACGTTATATGCATACCACTGTAGAGATGGTACATAAAAATGATGTAGAAAATGTAATAAAGCTCATTTACGAGTCTTTACTTAAAATAAAAGCCGGGGATAGCTTTAGTTATTTTGATTAAACTATGGATGAATTAGTACACATACTCGATGCGCTTGGCCAGCCTACCGGAAAAACCTGTTTAAAAAGTCAAGCGCATCAGTATGGTTACTACCACCCTACTGTTCATGTATGGATTTATAATGATAAGAATGAAGTTTTGCTTCAACAGCGTTCTGCCTTAAAAAAAACGTTCCCCCTGTTTTGGGATGTTTCTGTTGCAGGTCATGTAGCACACAACGAGCACCTTCTTGATGCTGCAGTTAGAGAAACAAAAGAAGAACTTGGCTTAACACTTTCTAAAAAATCGCTTCAAAAAATAGCTTATATAAAAGAAGAGCACATCCATTTAAACGGTATAAAAGATTTTGAATATCATACTGTTTATTTAGCCTTTGTACGATCAGAAAATATTTCAATACAAATAGATAATGATGAAGTTGCTGCTACGCAATGGATTTATTTTGATGATTTTAAAAAGCTTGTAACAACTACATCAAAAAAAATGAAGCTTGTACCCCACTCTAAAGAATATTACAATACAGTACTTTCTTATTTATCTGAACTCTCTTAACTTTAGTAGATTACTATTTAATTAAGAGGTATTTTAAATATTAAAAACAACAGCATGATTAAAACTATATTACTAATATTACTTGGGGTTTTCTTTTTTTTAAACGGTGTAAATCATTTGGTAAACACCCATATTTATAAAGAATACGCGCATAAAAAAGGACTTATATCACCTAAATTTATGGTTAAAATTAGTGGCGTTCTTTTAATTGCAGGCGGATTAAGTTTAGCTACAGGATATTTATTGCTTTATGGCATAGTTGGGCTATCGGTGTTTTTAATCATTGCTTCGTTTACCATTCACAGATTTTGGCAAGAAAAAACAAGAGAATTAAAACTTCTTGAAGGAATGCACTTTGCCAAAAATATGGCTATATTAACAGAGCTTATTTACATAGCCGATACTGTTACTAACCTTTAATAATTTAAGCGCCCCTCTTTTAAGTATAATTTCTAAATAACTACATGGTTTACTTTATTGGTAAACTTCAAAAAAAAACAGCTTATAATACGTTATCTAATAGAATTTTGTGCTCA
>JBPEWY010000059.1:0-9071 GCA_052032225.1 Flavobacteriaceae bacterium | reverse complement strand
GTTCAGCTTTATATAAAGTATCGTCTATATTAAGTTTAACAAGCTCTGTGGTCATTATTTGTGATACGGTAATGGTATCTTTAATTATATTTTTCATAGCGCAAACAATTTTTAAATTCTACATTAAATTTACAAAGCAGATACTTTAAAAAGTATGATGAAAGTCATATAACACAAAAAGCCTGCTTTAAAGCAGGCTTTTTGTGACCGTGGAAGGATTCGAACCCTCAACCCTCAGAGCCGAAATCTGATGTTCTATCCAGTTGAACTACACGGCCTAAAACACTAAAAAATATTAGCTTAATTTTTGTTTTACAATTGTAGAAATAGTTTTACCATCTGCTTTACCGGCTAATTGTTTTGTAGCAATACCCATTACCTTACCCATATCTTTCATGCTTTCTGCTCCTACTTTTGCTATAATTGCCTCAACCTCTTTAGCAATTTCATCTTCACTTAATTGTTCCGGTAAAAATTGCGCTATCACTTTTGCTTGTGCTAATTCTGCTTCTGCTAAATCTTCACGGCCCTGTTGCGTGAATATTGCTGCACTATCTTTACGTTGCTTAACCAATTTTTGTAGTAAAGCTAACTCTTGCTCAGAGCTTAATGTTGCAGATGAGCCTGTTTCTGTTTGAGCTAGCAAAATAGCCGATTTTACTGCTCTTAAAGCTTCTAAAGCAATGGTGTCTTTGGCTTTCATAGCCGTTTTCATACTATCTGTTATTTGTTGTTGTAGGCTCATTGTTTACCGATTTAAAATTTTGTTTGCAAAAATAAAAAAATAAACCCGATATCATTTTTCAGACACCGGGTTTAGTTTATGTAAATAGCGTAGGTTAAGTATATACTAATCTACATTGTCATGTAGAAAAGAATTATTTGATCTTAGTTGAATTTCGTTATTGCTATCTTCTCCAAGAGACAACCTTGAGGCGTTATTGTCTTGTGGGTTATCTAAATCTATTCCCATTCGTTTATAAGCCGGCTGTTTCTCTATCTCATCTATTTTAGTAAGATGATTAAACTTATAGTTAAACTCTTTTAATTTTCTTCGTCGCTCTTCTGCCCTGCTTTTAAGTGCTTCTTCTATTGAGCAATTAACCGGATCTGGCTCATCTGAATCTGATGCCGGTGAGTTTTCCTTTGGCACATCTACTGTTTTTTTCTCAAAAACAATAGCTTCAGGATTTGTCTCGGTTTCTGTTTCTTTTGGTGATGCTTTTGCTGCAGATAGTTTAGATTCTAACTCCATATAATCATCTAAACTATATCTTACTTCGCCCTCTTTAGACACTTCTGTAACCGGTATAACTTCTACCGGATCTTTAACTTTCATGTCTTTAATATCATCTGTTAAGTCAAATGTTACAACATTTGATTTTTCATCATCTTCCGCGTCTGAAGCGTTAGTGTCTGTGTTAGACAATGGAAAATCAAACGAAAGAGTAATTTGACTCTCATCGTCTTTTGATACCACCTCAGGATCTACAACGTCTATATCTTTAATAGAATCTGTTGTATCTACAATTTCAAAATCATTAAAAGCATTATTACTGTCTGATACTTCTTCATATACTACAGGTATATTTTTAATAATATCTGTGGTAGGAATCAGATCCATTTCTTGCTCTTTGGGAGCTATCTCATCATCATCAAACAATTTATGTTTTATTACTTCAGGCTCTTTATTTTTGGGCTGAGAGGTTGGTTTTTGGTATGTGGTTACGTTATCTAACCCGGAAGTTAAATCTTGCTCTACTTTTTGCTCATCTTCTAAAGTATGAATTATTTTTTTAGCTTCTGTATTTACAATTTCGTGTTGCTGCTCCGGATTAAAGCCAGTTGCAATAACAGTTACCGAAATTGCTTCGCCCAATGCCTCATCTTCTCCAACTCCCATTATAATGTTTGCACCATGACCGGCTTCGTTTTGAATATGATCATTAATCTCACCTATTTCATCTATTGTAATTTCTTGGGTACCCGAAACTATTAGCAACAATACATTTTTAGCTCCGGTTATTTTATTATCGTTTAATAACGGAGAATCTAACGCTTTCATGATAGCATCGTGAGCCCTACTTGATCCGGTAGCAGTTGCAGAACCCATAATAGCTGTACCGCTATTAGACAGTACGGTTTTAGCATCACGAAGGTCAATATTCTGGGTGTAATGGTGTGTTATAACTTCGGCAATACCTCGAGCAGCAGTAGCTAACACTTCGTCGGCTTTAGAGAAACCAGCTTTAAACCCTAAATTACCATACACCTCGCGTAGCTTATTATTATTAATAACAATTAAAGAATCTACATTAGCTCTTAATTTTTCGACACCCATTTGAGCTTGATCGTTACGCATTTTCCCCTCAAAAGAAAACGGAATTGTAACAATACCTACTGTTAAAATATCGAGCTCTTTGGCATATTTTGCAATAACAGGTGCAGCTCCGGTACCAGTACCACCACCCATTCCGGCAGTTATGAATACCATTTTGGTATTGGTATCTAACATTGCCTTAATCTCTTCGAAGCTTTCCATTGCGGCTTGCTCGCCAATATCTGGGTTTGCTCCGGCGCCTAATCCTTCGGTTAGGGTAACTCCTAATTGGATTTTATTAGGAACAGGACTGTTTTGCAGTGCTTGAGCGTCTGTATTGCATACTACAAAATCTACCCCTTTTATTCCTAATTGAAACATGTGGTTAATGGCGTTGCTACCTCCACCACCAACTCCTATAACTTTAATTACATTGCTTTGATTTTTAGGCAAATCAAACGAAATGCTATCAATTCCTGTGTTGCTACTCATAAGTTCGTTTTTACTGGTTTATTCTGCGTTATCTAAAAAATCTTTTAGCTTCTCTGACCACTTTTCAAAAATAGATTTTCGTTCTTTTTTTGGTGGTTGAGCTGCTATATTGGTGTCTTCTGAGTTATCTGTTGTATGCTGTGCTTCTACAGCTTGTGTTTTTTTAATCTGCTCTTGTTTTTGTTGGTTTTCTATAGCATTCATAAGTAAACCCGTAGCAGTTGCATAAACAGGGCTGGCAACTTCTTCGTCTGAATCTCCTGCTAAATGCTCATTAGGATAACCAATCCTGGTATCCATTCCTGTTATGTACTCAACGAGCTGTTTTAAATGCTTTAACTGGCTTCCTCCTCCTGTTAAAACAATACCTGCTATTAGTTTTTTCTTTTGCTCTTCGTGCCCATAATTTTTTATCTCTAAATACACTTGCTCAATAATCTCTACAGCACGGGCATGAATTATTTTAGACAAATTTTTTAGTGTTATTTCTTTGGGTTCTCTTCCTCGAAGTCCAGGGATTGAAACAATTTCGTTGTCTTTATTTTCTCCCGGCCAAGCAGAACCAAACTTTATTTTAAGTAACTCTGCCTGCTTCTCTATAATAGAGCAACCCTCTTTTATGTCTTCTGTAATTACATTTCCGCCAAACGGAATAACGGCTGTATGCCTAATAATTCCGTCTTTAAAAATAGCCAGGTCTGTTGTCCCTCCTCCAATATCAATTAAAGCTACACCTGCCTCTTTTTCTTCTTGACTTAATACCGCATTTGCAGAAGCTAAAGGCTCTAACGTGATTCCGGCTAAATCTAATCCGGCACTTTTAACACATCTTCCTATATTTCTAATAGACGATACTTGACCTACTACTACATGAAACTTAGCTTCTAAGCGACCACCATACATCCCTATTGGCTCTTTAATTTCTGCTTGCCCATCTACTTTGTATTCTTGTGGTAATACATGAATTATTTCTTCTCCGGGCAGCATTACCAACTTATAAACTTGATTGCATAGCTGATCTAGATCGTCTTCATTAATTACCTCTTCGGCATTGGGTCTGGTAATATAATCACTGTGTTGAAGGCTTCTAATATGTTGACCCGCTATGCCTACTACAACCTCTTTAATTTTTACTCCGGCTGCACTCTCTGCTTCTTGTACTGCCTGCTGAATAGATTGTATGGTTTGAGTAATATTATTTACAACTCCTCGGTGTACACCAAGGCTTTTAGATTTACCTATACCTAAAATCTCGAGTTTGTTATACTCGTTTAATCGGCCAACCATTGCCACAATTTTGGTTGTACCAATATCTAATCCAACTGCGAATCTATCCTTTTCCATACGTTATTTTTTAGTGCACACCACTTGGTTACCAAATTCTAAATTCACTTTAGTATAATTATGCAACGTACCATCTTTTAATGCTTTTTTATAAAAAGCTTTAAAGTTGCTAAACTTTTTGTGTAATGCTGTTGCTTTACCCAATTGCACTACAAAATCTTCTGTACGCAACTTAAGTTCAAAACGATTATTTGTACAGTGAATACCTATTATGTTTTTCTTTAAAAAAGCGTCGTTGTTTATATATTTTGATACCGCATAAGCATCGGTAAGATTAGCTTGACTAATTGCGCCGGTTATTAACGGTACTCGGGCCGAATATACTGTTGACAGTGGCATTTTTTTTCCTTCAACATCTATGTAGTATGGCACCGAAGCATTAACACGTGCAATAGGTGTTCTTTGCTTAATTTTTACCTCAAGACGCCCATTTACAGTTACATAAACCTGAGCCTCTTGAATCATTTGGTTAGTATTTAGGGCATTTTCTATTGTATTCAAATCTAAAGCATCTTTAATCACACTCGTAGACCCTTTAATATTTTGTATTAACAATTTATTAACCGTCTGGTAAGTAATAAACAATTTATCGTCGTCTAAAAATGTAATTTTCGGGTCTTTTATAACACGATTATCATTACGCTTATTTGTAAAAGAATACAATAGCGTAATCACAACAAAAAGCAATACTATTTTAAGTATGTTACTGTACTTTTTCATGACTGTAATGCTTTTTTTATTATTGGTACTTGTTCTGCAATATCTCCTGCTCCAATTGTTAAGATTACATTCGCGTTTGTTTGGTTTACATAATCAATTAAATCTGTTTTACTTACTACTGCTACGCTTTTATTTTTAATTTTTTCTGCCAGCCATTTTGATGTTACACCAGGTATAGGTTTTTCTCTTGCCGGATATATATCTAACAAAACAATCTCATCGAATTTTTCTAAACTTTTGGCAAATTCGTCTGCAAAATCTTTTGTTCTGCTAAACAGATGAGGCTGAAAAATAGCCAGCACCTTCTTATCAGGATACATTTCTCTGACAGCCTGATGTAATGCATTGATTTCTGTTGGATGATGTGCATAATCGTCTATAAACACTACATCGTCTGACTTTATATGATATGAGAACCTACGTTGCACCCCTTTAAATGTTGCTAAGGCACTGGCTAAATTGGATGTTGGTATTGACAATTGATGCGCCATGGCAAAGGCAGCTAAAGCATTTAATAAATTATGCCTCCCGGGTTTAGAAAATCGTACTTTTTTAACTTGCTCTGTGGGAGTATTTATGGTAAATTCATACTCGCCGTTTATAACTTCTATACCTGTAATATTATAGTCTGAATTATCTTCAATACCATAGGTAATTCCGTTAAAAGGCAACCCGCTTTTAACAAGTAGTTTACCTTGTTTTGGCACTTTTCCGGCAAATTCTTTAAAAGCTGTTTCTAACTGCTCGTGAGTTTTGTAAATATCAAGATGATCTGCATCTGTTGATGTAATACAAGCTATGTTTGGTGATAAGTGTAAAAATGAGCGATCAAACTCATCTGCTTCTACAACTGTATACGCATTCCCGTTTATTACAAGATTACTATTAAAGTTTTCTGCGATACCTCCCAAAAATGCGGTGAAAGAAACTTTATTTTCAAACAATAAATGTGCAAGAATACTAGAAGTTGTAGTTTTACCATGCGTTCCTGCAACCGCTAAACAAGTTGTACTTTCTGTAATTAAACCTAAAACCTCAGCTCGTTTTTTAATTGTATAACCATTACTTATAAAATAGTTGTAAATACTATTTGTTTTAGGTATTGCCGGAGTGTATATAACTAAAGTGTTAGTATTGTTGGTAAACGCTTCAGGAATAGCGCTTTCAGAATCAAAATCACTAACATTTATTCCGTTTTCTTGAAGCTCTTTTGTTAGGCTGGTTAAAGTTTTATCATAACCCGCCACATTTTTACCCAAATATTTAAAATAGCGTGCCAAGGCCGACATACCAATTCCGCCAATTCCTATAAAAAACACATTATGTATAGTGTTTATATTCATGCTAACAACGCTTCTATATGGTTTACAATTTCTTGTGTTGCATTTGGCAACGCTAGTTCTTTAATATTATCACTTAATGATTCGCAAAGCTGACCGTCTTTAATTAATTGCTCTATTGTGGGTTTAAACATCATCATTGCGTCTGATTCTCTAACTAATAGAGCTGCATTTTTTTGTGTAACTGCCAATGCGTTTTTAGTTTGATGGTCTTCTGCTACATTTGGTGAGGGTATAAAAATTACCGGCTTTCCTACAATACAAAGCTCTGAAACCGATGAGGCTCCTGCTCTGGAAACTATAAAGTTAGATGCAGCATATGCTAAATCCATTCGGTTTATAAAAGACATTACTTTTACTTTATCTGAATTGTATTTTTGATATTCTTGATAATATAACTTCCCGCATTGCCATAACACCGTTATGTTTTGTTGGGTTAAATACTCTAAATGTGCTTCTACCAGTTCATTTATCTTTTTTGCTCCTAAACTTCCACCTAAAACCAGCAATACTTTATCTGTTTTAGAAACCTCAAAAAACTTTCTGGCTTCGTCTTCTTTAGAATTAACTTCTAATAAATCTTGACGAACAGGATTACCGGTTTTTACAATTTTAGTTGCTGGGAAATATTTTTCTAATCCATCATAGGCTACAAATATTTTCTCTACATGTTTTGATAACCATTTATTAGTAATACCCGGATACGAATTCTGCTCTTGCAGCACACACGGAATTTTTTGCTTTGACGCCATTTTAACCAACGGAGCACTTGCATAACCTCCGGTGCCTACAACCAAATTTGGCTTAAAACGTTTAACAATTTTTCGGGCTTTATATAAACTTACCAACAGCTTTACCGGAAAGAGCAAGTTAGACAGGGTTAGTTTTCTTTGAATTCCGCTTATCCAAAGACCTTCTATAGGATATCCTGCTTCAGGAACACGTTGCATCTCCATTCTGTCTTTAGCTCCTACAAATAAAATCTCGGCATTTGCATAACGCTTTTTAAGTTCGTTAGCAATTGCTATTGCCGGATAAATATGCCCTCCGGTTCCTCCTCCTGATATGATAAATTTATAATTGTCCACTTAGTACTTCTAATGGATTTTCTTCTTTATTAATTGACGTTTTATTATCTGCCGGCTGGCGTTTTGCACTTACACTTAAAATTATTCCAACAGCCAGACATGTCATCCAAATAGACGAGCCTCCACTGCTTATTAAAGGCAAGTTTTGGCCCGTTACCGGAAACAGCTCTACAGCTACCGCCATATTTATTAATGCCTGAAACACTATTGGAAGCCCGGTTGCAATAACAACCAGTTTCCCAAATACATTATTGGCTTTATTTGCAACCACCAGCACCCTAAACAAAAACATTAAGTATAAAAAAAGTAAGAATAGTGCTCCGGCTGCACCATATTCTTCTACTATTATTGCATAAATAAAATCTGATGAGCTTTGGGGTAAAAAGTTTTTCATTACACTTTTACCCGCTCCTACACCTACAATCCCACCAGTTGCAATAGCTATCTTTGCTTTTTCTATTTGATAGTTTGCATCGGGGTCATCTTTTGTTGTAAAGTTCTCAATACGACTAATCCAGGTATCTACTCTGTTAGGAAACATCCCCGGAAAAGCTTTTGCGGTTAGTATAAAAAAGGTTAGCGCCACAATTCCTACTCCTACAATAGATGCTAAGTATTTTATTGGGTAGCCCCCCATAAAGCACAGCATTAAAACCATAAAAAATATAATTGCTGTTGTAGAAAAGTTTGCAGGAAGTATTAGTCCTAAAATCACAAAAACAGGCACCCAAAGCGGTAAAATACTTTCTTTAAAAGTAACAGTCTTATCTTTTATTTTAGAAAGGTATCTGGCAACATAAACCAACAATACCACCGAGGCTAAGTTTGACGTTTGGAAAGTAACTCCTACAAAAGGAATTCTAATCCAACGGCTTGCGTTTGCCCCGCCAATAGTAGTGCCTTGTGCCAAGGTATAAATAAGCAGCACTATTACAACCGGCAATGCAATTATAGATAAGCCCTTAAAATAATGATATGGTACTTTATGAACGGCGTAAATAATAGTAAATCCAAGAATAAGCAGCATACCATGTTTAAGCAAATGCCCTACTGTTGTACCATTACCAATAACATACACCAGATTGGTACTGGCACTGTAAACAGGTAAAAACGAAAACAGCGCCAGTAAAGCAACTATAGCCCAAATGGCTTTATCTCCTTGTATGTTTTTTAGTATGGTTTTCATTAAAGTTCTCTAACTGCTGCTTTAAATTGTCTTCCTCTATCTTCGTAATTAGCAAACAAATCAAAACTTGCACATGCGGGAGAAAGTAATACTGTGTCTCCTTTCTCTGATAGACTATATGCTTTCTTTACAGCATCAGCCATAGAGTTGGTTTCTACAATTACATCTACAAGATTGCTGAAGGAATCAATTATTTTACGATTATCAAGTCCTAAACAGATTATAGCTTTTACTTTTTCTCTTACTAACGGATATAAAGGGGTATAATCATTACCCTTATCTTCTCCGCCAACAATCCAAACAATAGGCGTTTTAACACTATCTAAAGCATAAAATGTAGCATTCACGTTAGTTGCTTTAGAGTCGTTTATATATTGCACATTCTGAATTTTTAAGACTTTCTCCAGTCTGTGCTCCACGCCTTGAAAGCTTTGCAAGCTCTCTCTAATTGCTTGTTTTCTGATTTTTAATAAATGTGCTGCTGTAGATGCCGCCATGGCATTTTTTACATTGTGCTCTCCTTGAATTGTTAGTATATCTGTAGACATAGCTATTTGTTGATTTTTTACGTTTATTATTAT
>JBPEWY010000058.1:0-24402 GCA_052032225.1 Flavobacteriaceae bacterium | reverse complement strand
GAAAGCTTTGCAGATACTGCTACTATAGTTAGTAAGCTATTTAGTAATAACTATTTAATGCCCTATATAGGAGATGTTAATAAGTTGGCAACTGTAATTTGGGGTTTAATTTTAGCATTTACATTAGATAGCTATTTGTTTTTTAATAAAATAGATTTAGAAAAAATAGGGGCTCAATTCAAGGTGTTTCATTACATATTCATTATAGTATTTATTATATCTAACATTGTGTTGTTTTACTCGAGCGCTCAAAACTTTATTTACTTTCAATTTTAACTATGAAAAAGTCTCTAATTCTTTTTGCAGCTATAGTTATTGCCTTTTTTATGGTAGATAGGCTAGTTTTTTTATGGCTAAATAAATTAGAGCAAACTATTTATAGCGGAGGGACAATTGGTAAAGTAAATACATTTTTTAAATGTAAAGATTCTGTAGATATTTTAATTTTTGGAAGCTCAAGAGCAGTTCATCATGTAAATCCTGATGTGTTTTCTGTTCCGGCATATAATATGGGGATGGATGCTACTAGAATTGGTTACGCAACTGCATTAATAACTACATTACAAAAACGCGATCAAGTAATTTTAATTCATATAGATCATAACAGAGTATTTGATGAAACTTTTGATGGCTCTGATGCACTCTCACTTAAAAATTTATTATTTAGAAATAAAAACATAAAAGAATTTTACAAATCGTATTTTCCTTCAGAAATATACAAGGCTAACATCTCTAGAATGTATGTTTTTAATGGTAAAGTATTTTCTATAATTAAAAATAAATTTTTAGGTGATAAAGACACCATACAAAACGGATATTTACCTCTTTATCAAACTAAAGAGCAAAAACAAATTTTTGAGATACTTTTAAAAGAAAAGAAGTTTAATATTAATGAAAACATTAATAAGCCGTTGGTAGTAAATAAACTATTTGAGGAGTTTGTAAATTTAATTTTAGAAAAGGCAAGTAACAATAATTCAAAAGTTGTTTTTTTTACTTCTCCATCATTAAATAAGGTAGATAGAGAAGTGGAAGTTGCTACAAAAAAATTCTTTGTAAAGAAAAATGTACCATATTATAACTACTTAAATTATTTAGATAGCTTTCCTAGCAGAACTACTTATTTTAGGGACTTTACACACCTTACAGCAGCAGGAGCAGAGGCTTTTTCAAAAAAAATTAAAGAAGACTTAGATGAAATTCTTTAACTGGAGGTTTGTTTTTTTATCAGTTAACCGATGTTAATAAAAAATTTAACGAAATATTGCTCTAAAAACCAAATACTTAAATATAATCGTTATTTTTACATTGTACATTTTACCCTCACCGTATTAAATTGATTAATAGCCCAGGTTAATTTGATAGATTAGGGTTATGTTTCTTACCAAGAAATTATTTGTGCTTAGCTAACAGCTATAATTCCCTCAGCCTCTCTGCACAAATATTTATTCAATGGTTTTTTGCGTATTACCTGGTTTAAAGCTTTAAGTGGCTAACAAATTGTGTAACAGGTTTATAGGTTTTTTTAAGTGATAACAAAAACTACCAAAATTTGGCTTTCGTCTCCTCATATGAGCGGATTTGAGAGAGCGTATGTAGAAGAGGCTTTCCAGACTAATTGGATAGCGCCTCTAGGACCTAACGTTCAGTATTTTGAGGAGCAATTAGAGCAATATTTGCAAAATAATGTGCATGTTGCTGCTTTAAGCTCGGGCACTTCGGCTATTCATTTAGCACTGATTCTGTTAGGTGTTAGTGCCGGCGATGAGGTAATATGCCAGAGTTTTACATTTTCTGCTTCAGCAAATCCTATAAAATATTTAGGTGCAACTCCTGTTTTTGTAGATAGTGAAACCGATACCTGGAATATTTGTCCGAATCTATTAGAAGATGCCATTAAAGATCGCATTGCTAAGGGCAAAAAACCTAAAGCTATTGTAGCAGTACACTTATACGGAATGCCTTATAAGGCTAAAGAAATTAGTGAAATATCAGAACGTTATAATATCCCTGTTGTTGAAGACAGTGCCGAAGCACTTGGTAGTTTATACCACAACCAAAAATGTGGTACTCTTGGTACTGTTAGTATCTTATCATTTAACGGAAATAAAATTATTACCACTTCGGGTGGAGGGGCGTTAGTTGTTAAAACCAGAGAACTAAAGGAAAAGGCTGTTTTTTTAGCTACACAAGCCAGAGATAATGCTCCACATTATCAGCACTCTACAATTGGTTATAATTACAGAATGAGCAATGTGGTGGCTGGTATTGGAAGAGGGCAGATGCATGTTTTAGAAGATAGGGTAGCAGCAAGAAGACATAATTATACAGTATATAAAGAGTTTTTAGAGCCTTTTAAGGAGTTGACTTTTTTACCAGAACCGGAAAATTGTATTTCTAACAGATGGTTAACGTGTATGTTAACCAATAGCTATGCTAAGAGAGAACAAATTAGAGAGGCATTATTACAAGAAAATATAGAATCTAGGCCTTTATGGAAGCCTATGCACCTTCAACCTGTTTTTAAAGATGCTCCAAATTACACCAACGGTGTTTCAGAAGCATTATTTAATAAAGGTTTGTGTTTACCAAGCGGTTCTAATTTAGAACCAGATGATCTTCATAGAGTTATTCAAACAATCACTAAAACTTTTTGAGTATGTTAAAAAAATACCTTACCCGAAGTGCTCAGAAGTACGCCTCTAAATGGTTGGTGCTTGGTATAGACCTTTTTATGGTTATGATTACTTTTTTCATAGCTTATTTTGTTCGTTTTAATTTCACGCTGAATTTTGATAGTAAAAAATTTATAGTTCAGTTACCATTTTTAGTTATTGCTGCTTCAATAAGTTTTTTAATTACGGGCTCTTATAAAGGAGTAGTAAGGCACACAGGTATTAAAGATGTTATTAGTGTTTTTAAAGCTACTACATTAATGGCATCTATTAGCATTCTTTTTGTTATATCTAATAAAACATTTAATCTAATTGAAGGCTACACTATTCCGCTTTCTATAATAGTTATACACTCTTTAATTTGCTTTTTAGCCTTATCGTCAAGTAGGTTGGTTTTTAAAATGGCCTACAACCACTATTTTAATAAGATAAAAAACAAAAAAAGAGTACTTATTTATGGGGCAGGAAACTCTGGTATTATGACCTACAATGCCTTAGTTGGTAGTGCGAGTGATAAAGTTTATGTTGCCGGATATGTTGATGATGATAAGAAAAAGATTGGCAAATATATAAATGGAGTTTTAGTATACTCAAGATCAGCAGTAGATCCTAAGTTTATTTATTTAAACAGGATTGATGAGATAATTGTATCTATACAAAGCACCTCTAAAGAACGTTTTAGAGAGATTGTAGATGGATTGGTAGAGCTGCCTACCAAAGTAAAAGTTGTGCCTCCAATTGAGCGTTGGATTAATGGCGAGCTTAAAGCAAGTCAGATAAAGCAAGTTCAAATAGAAGACTTGTTAGACAGAGTACCAATAAATATTAAAAATCCTAAGCTGGAGAGAGAACTTTCGGGAGAAGTTATTATGGTTACTGGCGCTGCAGGCTCTATTGGAAGTGAAATAGTTCGTCAGATTGTTAATTATTCTTTTAAACAACTTGTATTAGTAGATCAATCAGAGTCATCATTATACGATGTGCAACAAGAACTAAAACAAAGAGAAATTCATAACATTAAATGTATTGTTGCCGATATAAGAGATAAAAACAGAATAGATTACATATTTCAGCACTATAAACCTTCTATAGTTTTTCATGCAGCAGCTTATAAGCATGTTCCACTAATGGAAGACAGCCCATACGAAGCCATTAAAATTAATGTTGGTGGCACTAAAATTTTAGCTGATGCAGCATCGCATTACAAAGCCAAAAAGTTTGTATTTATTTCTACAGATAAAGCAGTAAACCCAACCAGTGTAATGGGGGCTACTAAGCGCATTGCAGAGATGTACATAAGTTGCATTCAAAAATCAAGTAAAACCAAGTTTATTACTACCAGATTTGGTAATGTATTAGGTTCTAATGGCTCTGTAATACCATTATTTAGAAAACAAATAGAAAAGGGTGGTCCTATAACCGTTACTCACAAAGACGTTACCAGGTTTTTTATGACAATTCCTGAGGCTTCACAATTGGTATTAGAAGCAGGTGCAATGGGCAAAGGAGGAGAGATATTTATTTTTGATATGGGTCAATCTGTTAAAATCTATGACCTTGCTTTAAATATGATAAAACTATCCGGATTAAAATATCCTGAAGATATTAATATACAAGTAACAGGGTTAAGACCGGGAGAAAAGTTATATGAAGAATTGTTAGCCCATGGAGAAGACAACCTTCCTACCTATCATAAAAAAATAATGATTAGCAAGGTTAGAGAGCTCGATTACAATAAAGTGAAAGCAGATATAGAAGAGTTGTGTGTATCTAATGTGTTTCAGAACACAAACATAGTTAAAAAGATGAAAGAGCTTGTTCCTGAGTATATCTCTAACAACTCTAAGTTTGAAGCGTATGATAATTCTTCCAAACAAAAACTTCAAAATCAGAATACAGAAAGTAGTACTCGTTCTATAAGTATTTAATCAACCTTAATTTATTATGAAAAAAACAACCGTTAGATTTTTCCCCAAGACTATTTTGTTTATTGTTTTATCAACTATGTTAATTTCTTGTGGTTCAAGAGAAGATATTGTATATTTTCAAAACGCTAAAGATTTCGAAACAGTAGTAGATATTGATACCTTTACTCCGAGGTTTAAAGTAAACGATATAATTAGCATCAATGTATCTACTTTTGACATGGATGCTGTTAAACCCTTTAATTTAGTTAGGGAGTCTGGTGATGGTAGAGTTAGAGAAGTAGATTATATAATAGATAAAGATGGTTATATAGATTACCCTGTACTTGGTAAAATAAAATTGCTTGGTTTAACAGTAGAAGAAGCGAAGAGTTTATTTAAAGAAAAACTAAAAGATTACTTAAAAGATCCTATAATTAATATTAGGCTTTTAAATTTTAGAGTTTCTGTATTAGGAGAGGTAAATCGTCCCGGAACCTATCAAATATCAGGAGAACGTGTTACTGTATTAGAAGCTATTGGTTTAGCAGGAGATTTAACCATTAAAGGAAAAAGAAATAATATTATGGTTATTAGAGACTTTAATGGTGCTAGAACCTACAGCAGAATAGATTTAACCACTAAAGAAGCTCTAAATTCACCGGTTTATTATTTAACCCAAAATGATGTGGTTTATGTAGAACCAAATGAATCGGCAATTTATGCATCACGTTCAGACAATAGAACCTCTATTGCAATATCTATTGCTTCAATATTAATAACATCTACAGTAGTAATTTTAACCAGATAAGCTACAGAAATTAAAACCTCATGAACAACGGTCAAGAACAAATACATAAAAACAATTCTCAAGAAGATTTAGATTTAAAAGAAATATTGTCCTATTATCTTGGATATTGGAAATGGTTTTTATTAAGCTGTTTTTTATGTGGAAGTTTGGCTTATTTATACCTTCGTTACGCAACTCCTGAGTACGAGGCCTATGCAAAAATAATGCTGGTTGATGAAAATCAGGCATCACCTAGTCAGGTACTTTTAAAAGATTTAGAGCTTTTATCGGGTTTAGAAAGCGAAAAAATAAAAGACGAAATAGAAGTTTTAAAATCAAGAAAACTAATGGCCAATGTGGTTAAATCACTTGGTATAAATGTTGAAATTTTTAAAAAAGGTAGAATTCACGACTCAGAATTATACCCAAAAGCTCCTATTAAATTAAATTTTATAGAATCGGACTCTGTTATTTACGAATCTGAATTTAGTTTTTTTATTAATGTTAAATCTCCAACTGAATTTGTTTACTATATAGATGAGGAAGACACTCCTAAAGTAAAAACATTTGGAGAGAATATTACAACTAAAATAGGAGGTATAATAATAACTCCAACCATTAATAATATTGAGACCTTAAAAGGAGAACCCATACAAGTTAAAATTAAACCACTAAATAAAGTAGCAGAATCATATAAAGAAAAAATTAAAATTACTCAAGCAGATGAGTTTTCTAAAGTGTTAAATATAACTCTAAAAGACAGGGTTAGAAAAAAAGCTATTGATGTAATTAATGAATTGGTTTACCAATATAATAAGGTGTCTGTTGATCAAAAAAATGAAGAAGCAAAAAAAATAGCTAATTTTATTAACGACAGGATAGATTTAATAGCTACAGACCTATCTAGTATAGACCAAAGTGCAGAGCGTTTTAAAACAGGTAATAAGCTTACTGATATTGTTTCTGAAGCCGACATGTATTTAAGTTCAAGTTCTGCAACAGAAGAAGAACTGGCAAAAAGCCAAACAGAACTAAACTTAATAAACTTCATGAAAGAGTCTGTAACTCAAGATCAGGCTCAGTTTGAACCCATCCCTTCTAACGTTGGGTTATCAGATCCTTCTATAACAAACATTACGGAAAAATACAATGAGCTTATTTTAGAACGTCAACGACTATTAAAAAGTTCTAATGAAAAAAACCCTATGGTTGTAAAGTTAGATCAAGAATTAGATGGGTTAAAATCTTCTTTAAGCCAGAGTTTAAACAACTTGCGAAATACTATTAGAATTAGAGTAGATAACTTAAAAGAAAGGACAGCTAGGATTAATTCTAAAATTTATTCGGTACCCGGACAGGAACGAAGATTAAGAGACATTCAACGTCAACAGCAAATAAAAGAGTCATTATACCTTTATCTTTTAGAAAAAAGAGAAGAAGCCACTATCTCATTATCATCAACAGCTGCAAATGCTAAGGTAATAGATAGTGCATATAGCCCACTACCAGGCCCCGTTTCTCCTAAACCTAAAATGGTATATTTAGCAGCTATATTTATAGGGCTTGCAATACCATTCTCTGTTCTTTATGCGAAGAGCCTACTAGATAATAAAGTTCATAAAAAGGAGGATATAGAAAAACGTATTTCTAATATTTCTGTAGTAGGAGAAATACCTCATATAAAATCTAAATTTACACCTCTTATAGAAAAAAATGATAGATCTGTGCTATCGGAAGCATTCAGAATTGCTCGAACTAATTTTGATTACTTAAGAAAAATACGAAAAAGAGAACAATACAATAATGTGCTTTTTGTTACCTCTACTGTTAAAGGTGAAGGGAAAACTTTTTTCAGTATGAATATGGCACTTACCTTTGCTAATTCTAACAAGCGTGTACTTTTAATAGGTGCAGATATTAGAAATCCCAAAATAAAAGAATATTTAGTATCTGTTAAATCAGAAAAACTACATCATTTTGGTTTAACCGATTACTTATTTGATGACAGCTTAGAGCTTTACGATGTAATAAGAACATATAGAATAAAAAATAATAACATAGATATTTTATTACCGGGTAAAACTCCACCTAATCCGGCCGAGTTGCTTATGAGCGATAGAATGGAGCTAATGTTCAATGCAGTTTCTCAAGAGTATGACGTTGTAATTGTAGATACTGCACCTACTTTATTGGTAACAGATACATTACTTTTTAGTCAGTTTGCAGGTCATACATTTTATCTCGTTAGAGCAGGTTTCACCGAGAAAAAACTACTAAACTATGCTAAGGAGTTAAACGATTCTAGAAAGTTAAACGGAATGATGTTAGTGCTCAACGATGTAAAGCAAGCTAATTTTGGCTATGGAGCTAAATATGGATATGGTTATGGGGTAGAGAAGAAAAAGAAATCACTTATACCTTTTTAGCATCAAATACATCGCTTGTATTTTCTATAATAGATTTCAGTAGCGCTATATTTTTTTTTGTTATTTGCAGCTGTTCTATTTTTTCTAATTGGTAAAGATTATGAGCATCTGTACCGACAAAGTCTATTAAATTATTTTCTAATAGTGTTACTGCAGTTTTTTGAACGCTTTTTCCATAATACTCAGATAGTGATAGCAAATTTAATTGAAAAAAACATCCCATTTGTTTTAGTGTTTTGTACATATCTGGAGTATTGTAATAATATGAGTAACGCTCCGGATGGGCTAAAACCGGCCAAAAACCACTTTCTCTGATTTGCTGTAAAATGCTAAATAAATTAATAGGAGGTTGTAAATAAGAGAGTTCTACCAGCAAATACTTTTTTGCTAAAGGCATTACAGTATTTTTTTCTAAGATAGTCTCAAAATTAGAGTCTATCATATGTTCTGCTGCAGCATTAATTTTTAAATGAGTAAGTCTTGCAGGCGTTAGTACACTTTCTAATCTTTTAAATGATTTTTCTATAGATTGTGGAGTGTTTTCATAATAATCTTTCATTATATGAGGCGTAGCAATTATATTATAAATACCCATCTGAGAGTATTTTTTAAGCATGCTAATAGCGTCTTTAACTGCCTTAGCTCCATCATCAATTCCGGGTAAAACATGACAATGAATATCTGTAAAGCCTTCAAGGTGCTCTCCTAAATAATATTTCTTTTTAAAAATAGAAAACATATAAACTCGTTCATTAAACTATTTGCCGATACAAAAATTAGCAAATATGTTACCAAGCAGGTCTTCGGTAGATATCTCTCCTGTAATCTCTCCAAAATAATAAAGTGCTTGTCTAATATCTATAGCAAGTAAATCTCCGGATAACCCTTCATCTAAACCACGTTTTACCTTCTGAATTTCTTCAAAAGCATTCACAAGAGCATCGTAATGTCGAGAATTAGTAACAATGGTCTCGTTATTTTTAAGTTCGCCGGTATTTACATAAGCCAGTAGTTGCTCTTTTAACGTTTCTACTCCAATACCATCTTTTGCAGAAAGAGGCAATGCTGCAGGGATTTTTTTAAATAAATTGGTTTTATCTGATTCAGAAATTTTATCCACCTTGTTTAATACGGTAATCACTAATTTTTCTGGATATTTAGAAGCAATTTTATGAATCTCTGTTGTAATGTTTTCAAGCTTTTCTGAATCAGAAATTAAATTTGATGCGTCTAAAAGATACAGTACAACTTTGGCTTGATTAATTTTCTCAAACGTTTTTTTAATACCTATAGATTCTACAGTGTCTTTGGTTTCTCTAATACCTGCAGTATCAATAAACCTAAAACCAACACCACCAATAACAAGTTCATCTTCAATAGTATCTCTGGTAGTACCGGCAATATCACTAACAATGGCACGCTCTTCGTTTAGCAGAGCATTAAGTAAAGTAGATTTCCCTACATTGGGCTCTCCGACAATAGCAATTGGAATTCCATTTTTTATAACATTACCAACTGCAAAACTATCTATTAAACGCTTCAGTACATTAGTAATTTTATTTAATAGCGCTTTAAAATCTTCTCTGTTAGCAAATTCAACATCTTCTTCAGCAAAGTCTAATTCAAGCTCAATTAAAGAGGCAAAATTTAATAACTCGTCTCTTAACTTTTTTATTTCGTTACTAAATCCACCACGCATTTGCTGCATTGCTATTTTATGTGCAGCTTCATTATCACTGGCAATTAAATCGGCTACCGCTTCTGCCTGGCTCAAATCTAATTTACCGTTTAAAAAAGCTCTAAGCGTAAACTCACCGGCTGTTGCCATCCTACACCCTTTTTTAATAAACAATTGAATGATTTGTTGTTGGATGTAGTTAGAACCATGGCAAGAAATTTCTACAACGTCCTCGCCGGTGTATGAATTAGGGTTTTTAAATACAGAAACTAAAACTTCATCTAAAACTGTGTTTTCATCTATAATATGACCTAAATGTATGGTATGTGATTTTTGATTAAGCAGTTTTTTATTGCCCTTAACCGATTTAAAAGCTTCATCTACATAAACTATTGCATTGGGCCCCGACAACCTAATAACTGCAATTGCACCAGTGCCCGGAGGCGTAGCTAAGGCTATTATAGTTTCTTGTAATATCATTTATTCTTATTTAAAGCAAAAGTACAAAAGTTAATGTTCTAAAAGGTTATAAATGCTTCTTACAAAAACACCTCTTAACACTCTTTAACAATGTAGGTTAAAACCTGTTAAAAACTTGATTTTTAAGCTCTATTTTTTAAATTATATATATACGGAATTAATTGTTAACCCAATAAAACATTTAAACTATGAATTATTTAAATTTAGATAAAGAGAAAACTTCAAAAACGGTATTTGAGCTAAATATATTATTAGCTGATTACCACTTGTATTATCAAAAATTAAGAAATTTTCATTGGAATGTATTAGGCAAAAACTTCTTTGATTTACATGAGAAGTTTGAAACAATGTATGATGATGCTAAAGTTAAAATAGATGAAATTGCCGAACGTATTTTAACATTGCGCTTTCAGCCGGTTAGTAACTACTCTGAGTATTTAAAATTATCTAACCTTAAAGAATCTTCTTCTGATATATCTGATACAGAAATGGTAAAAGATTTGCTAAATGACCATGGTAAACTTTTAACCCAAATGAGAAAAGTTGTTGAAAAGGCAGAAGAAGCTAAAGATGAAGGTACTATTGATTTAGTAGGAGCATACATTAGAGAGTTGGAAAAAACATCGTGGATGTTAGATGCATGGATTATGAACAGCACCGATGTTATGCAGAAGCCTTCTGTAAGTAAATAACAGAATTATTTTCACAGTACCGGTTGGTTTTTTGCTTAAAAGCCACCGGTTTTTTATTGTTAAACCTTTAAAAACCTAAAAAAATGAGAGAAGAACTCGCTGAAGCTTGGAATAAAATGATAGAGAAACTAGAAGGTTGGTTAGATACAGTTGTGTCTTACTTACCCAATTTTGTAATAGCGTTATTGGTGTTTACAGCTACCTTTTTTATATCGAGGTATGTAAATAAAGTAATGCTTAAAGCACTTGCAAAAACATCAATGCAGTCGTCTATAAAAAAAATTACAGCTAAAACCACTGCAATACTAGTTATTTTATGTGGTTTGTTTTTAGCACTTGGGATAATGGATTTAAATAAGGTGCTAACCACTATGTTAGCAGGTGCCGGTGTAGCCGGTTTGGCTGTTGGTTTAGCATTACAAGGAGCGCTATCTAACACTTTTTCCGGTATAGTTCTTTCTTTTGTAAAACACATAAAATTAGGAGATTGGGTAGAAACTAATGGTTATTCCGGTGAAATTGTAGATATAAATTTACGAACTACAACACTTAAACAAGTTGATAATAATTTGGTAGCCATACCCAACAAAATGGTATTAGAGAATCCAATAAAAAACTACTCTGCAACAGCACAATCTAAAGTTATTTTAATGTGCGGAGTAGGATATGAGTCTGATTTAGAGTTTGTAAAAAACTTAACTCAAAAAACAATTTCTGAAAACTTTGAAGCTGTAGAAAACAAAACAGATGTGCAGTTTTTTTTCACAGAGTTTGGGGATAGCGCTATTAATTTTGAAACAAGGTTCTGGATTAACTCTACAAGCGGATTAGAAGTTAAAAAAGCAAAAAGTAAAGCAATTATGTTGCTTAAAAAGGCTTTTGATGAACACGGAATAAACATTCCGTTCCCAATAAGAACATTAGAGTTTTCTAACAAGCTTCAATTAAATGGGGTTAACAAAGAAAGTTTTTCGGTGAGTTAGGTTTTTAGGCTGCGCAATGCGCAGCTTTTTTTATAATAGTTTGTAACAAAAAGTGCTTTTTTGCGTCATAATAATAGTGATAACCAATTAATCATCAATCATGAAACGTTCAGACAATCAACTGCTTGTAATTACGCACCTTAGTCAGTTATTAGATTTAATCACTGCTGTAGGTGGTTTTATTGTTCCTTTAATACTTTGGTTAACACAACGCGATAAAGTTTTGCATATGGATGAGCATGGTAAAGCAATTATAAATTTTAGAATAAGTATGCTGCTGTATGCAATTTTATGTGTGCCGCTAATTTTATTTTTTGGTTTAGGTATTTTAGGACTTATTGCTATTTGTATTTTTTACTTTATTTTTCCGATTATTAATGCTGTTAAGGCAAGTAATAATGAGCAACCATATTACCCGTTAAGTGTAAAAATTATAAAGTAAAACATTAAAAAATGATAAATAAAAAGCCGCTTTAAAGCGGCTTTTTTACTAATTATATAAACTAAAATTTAATTGTTTAACATAACCGGCATAACAAGCATGGTTATATGTTCTCCTTCATCTAATCCATCTACCGGAGTGAGTAAACCTGCACGATTAGGCAAACTCATTTCTAGAGCAACCTCATCTGAAGATAAATTGCTTAGCATCTCTATCAAAAAGCGAGAGTTAAAACCAATTTGCATATCGTCTCCTTGGTAATCACAAGTTAAACGCTCTTCGGCTTTGTTACTGTAATCTATATCTTCTGCAGATATATTAAGCTCTGCACCTGCAATTTTGAGTCTTATTTGATGTGTTGTTTTGTTTGAAAATATAGAAACACGTCTAACAGAGCTTAAAAACTGATTTCTATCAATAGTTAATTTGTTCGGATTCTCTTTTGGTATAACAGCTTCATAGTTAGGGTACTTACCATCTATCAGTCTGCAAATTAGCTCGTAATTATCAAAAGTAAACTTAGCGTTATTTTCATTGTACTCTACGGTAACATCCGATTCGCTTCCTGCTAAAATACCTTTTAGTAAGTTTAAAGGTTTTTTCGGCATAATAAATTCTGCAGGATTGTTAGCTTTAATATCTGTTCGCTGGTACTTAACTAATTTATGAGCATCTGTAGCTACAAAGGTTAACCCTTCTGGAGTAAACTGAAAAAACACACCGCTCATTACCGGACGAAGATCATCATTACCGGCAGCAAAAATTGTTTTGCTGATTGCTGTGGCAAGAACATCTCCCATTACTGTTGTAGAACTGGCATCAGAAAGTGTTACTGCTTTAGGAAACTCTTCGCCGTCTGCGTAAGCTAACGCATATTTACCGTGGTTAGAGCTTATTTCTATGGTGTTATTATCTTCTACAACAAAAGTTAAAGGTTGTTCAGGAAACGTTTTTAATGTGTCTAACAATAGTTTAGCCGGTATAGCAACACTTCCCTCAGAATCGCTTTCAACCTCCAATACAGCACTCATAGTAGTTTCTAAATCTGATGCAGAAACAGTAAGTGTGTTTTTGTTTAGGTTAAATAAAAAGTTATCTAAAATAGGAAGTGTGTTATTGTTATTTATAACTCCTCCTAAAACTTGAAGTTGCTTTAAAAGATATGAACTTGATACTATAAATTTCATTTACTCAAAATTTTCAGGTAATGCAAATATATTTTAATTTAAGGTTTTATCTATACAAACTTATTAACATTTATTAAGTATATTTTTTACGTCTTACTAAGAAATAAAACAAGGCAAAAACTCCAAAAATAACTAGCGGAGAAATTATATTTAGCAATTGCCATTTTGTTTTTTCTTCTGCAATTTTTTGGGTGTCTAAGAAAGCAAGACTAACTTTTTTAGTTCTTATGCTTAACAATCCGGAGTCGTCTAAGAGGTAGTTAACAGTGTTTAATAAAAACTCTTTGTTTCCATAAAAATTATTAGTCCACTTATCATACCCAAGCTCTAAAGGCCTTCCGTTGTTTAGTTGATTTTTTATGATATCACCATCAGACACAACTACCATTTTAGATGGCTTTCCGGTATCTGCATGAGGAATATTTTTAAGTGGTTTTACTCGATTGGTATAAGCCGATGTAAAACTCCCCTCTAACAATACAGCAACAGGTTTATTACCATTAGTATAGGTTTCTTTATTAGGCGGTCTCATAATAATATCTAAGCTAATTTGCTTAGGAGCACCTTCTGTTTTAGAGAGTGGAGAGCTGCTTAAAAGTACCGTTTTTTTTATGTTGTTATTTAGGGTGTCTATAGGGTTAGCAAATTGTAATCTAACAGCTTCTATGTTGTTGTTTATTGCATGATCATTTTTTGATATTATCATAGGATGATACACCCATGGAACAGGATTGTATTGCGATGAGTTGCCCTCTCCGCTAGCCAAAACGATTTGTGTAAAGTACAAATCGTTTATTATACTCGGATTAACTCTAACCCCATATTTAAACAACAAATCGGTTAAATTTAAATCTCTTGGTAATGCTATTGTTTTACCGGTTTCATTATATAAACTATCTACTTCTACAGCTACTTGGTCTATTAGCCATAACATTTTACCACCGTTAACAACATATTGGTCTATTACGTGTTTTTGCTCTTCAGAGAATGGTTTTGTGGGTTTAGCAACTATAGCAAGGTCAAAGTTTTGTAATTGGGTTAGTGTTTTTTTTGGGTTTGATGCTACAGAATCTAAAGTAAAAGGAGCAATGCTATAGTAATCACGCAAGGCGGTTAAAAAATCGGCTATATAAATATCGTCTAACTGCCCATTACCTTTAAGTATGGCAATTTTCTTCTTGTTTTTTATAGTGAGTTTGGTTAATGCATCTGTAAAGGCATATTCTAAATGTTGCACAGAGTTGTTAACGCGTTCTTCTGTGCTTGCTCCCAATTTATTTTTTAATAAAGGTACTTTAACGCTTTGGTTATCTAAATTAGCAATTGCCCATGGGAAAATTAGCTCTTGAGATACTTTACCACCTTCATTAACTGTTACTTGGGTTGGTGTTAAACCAAGTTGTTGAAGCTGAGCGATAACAGCATCTGTATTTTCTTCGTCTGCTAAAGGATCAATAAATTGATATTTAATATTGGGGTTTTTAGCAGCAAATTCTTCTAATAATTGTCTGGTTTCTACTTGAAGCCGTTTAAATTCCGGAGGAAAATTACCATCTAATAAAACATCTATAATAATTGGTGTGGTAATTTTTTCGAGTTTATTTAAGGTGGGATCAGAAAGGGTATAGCGTTTATCTTGGGTTAAATCTATTCTAAAATAAAATTTAGAACCTAAAAAGTTTAGCACTAAAATCCCAAAAAAGACCAGCAGTATATTCCAAATATTTTTTTTAGAGAATTTCATATGTGCTAAGCGGTTTTTTTAATGTTTAGTTGCGTTAAGTAAAGAAATAATCCGGCCACAGATAAAAAGTAAATGATATCTCTTGAATCTATTACACCTCTGGCTATACTATTAAAATGAGCTTTTAAGCTTAGGTTACTTGCCCAGTCTCCCAGTAAATTAGAATAGGTTAGTGCTTCTACACCAAAGTAGAGTAAAAAACATAAAATAACAGCTATTATAAAGCACACTATTTGGTTTTCAGAAAGGGTAGATGCAAAAATGCCAACACTGGTATAAGAGGCAATTAAAAATAGCATGCCAAAATAAGAACCCAAAGTACTCCCAACATCTAAATTACCTTGCGGGTTGCCCAGTTTCCAGACGGTAAAAACGTATAATAAAGTAGGTATAAGCGCAATTACAACTAATAAAAAAGCACCAAAATACTTTCCTAAAACTATTTGCCAGTTGCTTATAGGTTTAATTAAAAGCAACTCTAAAGTGCCCAACCTTTTCTCATCAGAAAAACTTTTCATGGTGATTGCCGGGATTAAAAAAATTAAAATCCACGGTGCTAAATCAAAAAAAGCTGTTAGGTCTGCAAAACCATAGTCAAGAATGTTAAAATTCCCTTTAAAAACCCATAAAAAAAGACCGTTTAGTAATAAAAAAACGGCAATAACTAAATATCCGATAGACGATGAGAAAAAAGCATTTATTTCTCTTTTTAAAATAGCAAGCATACGTTTAGTTTAAAGATACTATTTTGTTTACGCTCCAGGCTTCCGGTTTTTGTTTAAACCATTGTTTTGTGGTTTTCCAAACTTCTTTAAATAAACTAGAGTTTCTGTAATTTTCTAAAGCTGCATCAGTTTCCCAATAACTGTATGTAAAAAAAATAGTTGGATTGTTTTTGTCTTGATATAATTCTAAAAAAGAACATCCTTTAAAAGCTCTAATGTATTGCTTATTGGCATGAAAATGTGTTAAAAAATCATCAACATATTCTTCTTTAAATCCCATCTTTACAATTCTAACTAACATTACATAAAATTTATAGTTACAGTATCTCTGTAAGATAGCCCTAAAAGCGTTGCAGCACCTCCTACGGTATCTAAATTACTTTTGTAAATGGCTAACTCTAAATATCCGCCAGAATTAAACAAAGCTAATTTTTTACCGTCGTCTTCACGTTTGTTTTTGGGTAACGTAAAGTTAATAGCGTCACTGTATTTAGAGTATATTTTGGTAAACTTATAATTTCTAACCAAAAGCTCAAAGCTTCTTCCTTTAGCAATTTGCTCAAAATATTTTTTGGTAATATTGGTTACCACATTGCCGTAATTATCTATATAAATAACATTACCAATTATTTTGGTTCCTTCAGCATTAACAATAGGGCTCAATCCTTTAATTTCTTTTAAAGTATCTATTGGTTTGCCCACCACTTCTAATTTACCACCTCTGCAAATATGGCATGCTACTTTTACAAATACTTCTAAAACCGGAAAAACATTAGGTAAATTTTCATGAATATTGATTTCTACAATCGAGTCGGCCTTAAATTCGGCTAAAAGTAAGCTTAAAATACCATTATTGGCAGCTATAAAGTAATGTCCATCAAAAGCTATGGCAACATGCTTGTTTTCTGGAGTAAGTTCAGAATCTACACCAACAATATGCACAGTTCCTTTGGGAAAGCTACTATATGCATTTTTTAAAATATAAGCTGCTTCTTGAATGTTAAACGGACTGATTTTATGTGAAATATCAACAATAGTTACAGTATTCATTTCAGATAGTATAGCCCCCTTCACAGCGCCAACAAAGTGATCTTTTTCACCAAAATCAGTAGTTAAAGTAATTATGGGCATGGTAAAACTGTTGATATTTTTTAGCGTGTTGGCTTTATTTTTTCAGTAAATTTGTTGTACAAATCTAATAAATCCTAAATTGATTACTTAATTTAATTATATAGCTTTTGAACGAACTAATTATTGAACTTACCGAGATTAGCCCAAAAGATTTTTTTGGCACTCAAAATGCTAATATCGAATTCTTAAAAAAACACTTTCCTAAACTTAAAATTGTTGCCAGAGGAAACAAAATTAAAGCCTATGGTGATGAAGATTTATTAGAAGAATTCGATAAAAGATTTGATATGCTTGTTACACACTACGGCAAGTACAATCAACTAAACGAAAATATAATAGAGCGCATACTAACCAGTAAAAGTAGTGAAGACTACGAAACTTCTGATGATAGTGGCGAGGTACTTGTACATGGTGTTAGTGGCCGATTAATTAGAGCTCAAACAGCAAACCAAAGAAAATTGGTAGAGCTAATGAGAACCAACGATATGGTTTTTGCTGTTGGTCCTGCCGGAACTGGTAAAACTTATACCGGAGTTGCTTTAGCAGTAAAAGCATTAAAAGAGAAACAAGTAAAACGTATTATTTTAACCAGACCAGCTGTTGAAGCCGGAGAAAATTTAGGGTTTTTACCGGGCGATTTAAAAGAAAAGCTAGACCCATACATGCAGCCACTTTATGATGCCTTGCGTGATATGATTCCGGCAGAAAAACTTCAACATTACATAGAAAACGGAGTTATTCAAATTGCTCCCATGGCTTTTATGCGTGGCCGTACTTTAGATAACGCTTTTGTAATTTTAGACGAAGCACAAAATACAACTCATGCGCAAATGAAAATGTTTTTAACGCGTATGGGAAAAAATGCAAAGTTTATGATTACAGGAGACCCCGGACAAATAGATTTACCTAGAAGAGTTACCTCAGGATTAAAAGAAGCGCTCCTTGTACTTAAAGACCTTAAAGGAGTTGGAATTCTTTATTTAGATGATAAAGATGTAATAAGACACAAATTAGTAAAAGGCATTATAGAAGCCTATAAAAAAATAGAACATAACAACTCTTAACGAAAGAATGACTAACACATTAACGGCCACAAACTTTAACTTTCCGGGGCAAGAAGAGGTTTATAGAGGTAAAGTAAGAGAGGTTTATAAGCTTGCTAACGGTCTGTTGGTAATGATTGCAACCGATAGGCTATCTGCTTTTGATGTAATTATGCCTAAGGGCATACCGTACAAAGGACAAATCCTAAATCAGATAGCAACAAAAATGATGCAAGCCACTCAAGATATTGTTCCCAATTGGTTAATTGCATCGCCAGATCCCAACGTTGCTATTGGTTATAATTGTACTCCTTTTAAAGTAGAAATGGTTATTAGAGGGTACTTATCCGGTCATGCTGCTCGAGAATATAACTCTGGTAAAAGAGTTCTTTGTGGCGTAAGTTTACCCGATGGAATGAAAGAAAACGATAAGTTTCCGGAGCCCATTATTACACCCGCTACAAAAGCAGAAAAAGGAGACCATGACGAAGATATCTCTAAAGAAGAAATTTTACAAAGAGGTATTGTATCTGAAGAAGATTATAAAATACTCGAAGAGTATACAAAAAAGCTGTTTCAACGTGGTACTGAAATTGCTGCAAAGCGTGGATTAATATTGGTAGATACTAAATATGAATTTGGTAAAACTCCCGATGGCAAAATTGTTTTAATAGATGAGATTCATACTCCGGACTCATCTCGTTATTTCTATGCAGAGGGCTATACAGAACGCCAAAAACAAGGGCAACCACAAAAACAATTGTCTAAAGAGTTTGTGAGGCAGTGGTTAATAGAGAATGGATTTCAAGGCAAACCCGGACAGCAAATCCCGGAGATGACCAACAATTACGTAAATACAATATCTGAAAGATACATTGAGCTTTACGAAAACATTATGGGAGAACCTTTTATAAAAGCAGATATTAGTAATATTCAAGACAGAATTTACACGAACGTTACTAATTATTTAGCTAAACTTTAAACAGTAGTACTCATAAAATGTATAAAAGCATCGAATACCACGATGCTTTTTTTATTTTTATAACAATTAATTAATCAACCAAAACCAAAAATGAGTAATTACCATATTAAACATTTAGAAGAATATTTTCAAGTTTACAGAAAGTCTGTTAGAGATCCTGAAGTTTTTTGGGAAGAAATAGCAGAAGAACATTTTATTTGGAGAAAAAGATGGGATAAAGTTTTGCAATGGGATTTTTCTAAACCCGAAGTAAAATGGTTTGAAGGAGCTAAGCTTAACATTACAGAAAACTGTATAGATAGGCATTTACGAATTAGAGGAGATAAAACAGCTATAATTTTTGAGCCTAATAACCCCGAAGAAAAAGCTCAGCACATTACCTACAACCAATTACACGAGCGAGTTTGCAAATTTGCTAACGTTTTAAAAGAAAAGGGAATTAAAAAAGGAGATAGGGTATGTATTTATTTACCAATGATTCCTGAGTTAGCCATTTCCGTACTAGCATGTGCAAGAATAGGAGCTGTACACTCGGTGGTTTTTGCAGGATTTTCATCAACAGCTTTAGCCACCAGAATAAACGATTGCGAAGCTAAAATGGTGATTACATCAGACGGAGCTTTTAGAGGGGCCAAAACCATAGATTTAAAAAGCATTGTAGATGAGGCTTTGCAAAATTGTAAAACAGTTGAATCTGTTTTGGTTGTAAACAGAATTAACAACCAATGCAACATGGTAAATAGTAGAGATTTTTGGTTAGAGCCTCTTTTAGAAGAAGCATATAAAGATTGTGTTCCTGAAATTATGGATGCAGAAGATCCATTGTTTATTCTCTACAAATCAGGCTCTACCGGAAAACCTAAAGGCATGCTACACACTACGGCGGGGTATATGGTTTATACAGCTTATACCTTTAAAAATGTATTTCAGTATAAAGAAAACGATGTGTATTGGTGCACTGCAGACATTGGTTGGATAACCGGCCATAGTTACATTGTTTATGGGCCTCTTGCTAATGGTGCTACAACAGTAATGTTTGAAGGTGTACCAACATACCCGGATTATGGTAGGTTTTGGCAAGTTGTACAAAAGCATAAAGTAAATCAGTTTTATACTGCTCCTACCGCTATTAGAGCTTTGGCTAAACAAAATCTTTCTTATGTAGAAAAGTACGATTTATCAAGTTTAAAAGTGCTTGGCACAGTAGGAGAACCTATAAATGAAGAAGCTTGGCACTGGTATAATGATAATGTAGGGAAGAAAAAATCTCCGATTGTAGATACCTGGTGGCAAACAGAAACAGGCGGAATTATGATTTCTCCCATTCCATATGTAACCCCAACCAAACCCACTTATGCAACATTGCCTTTACCAGGAATTCAACCGGTTTTGGTAAACGATGCGGGAGAAGAACTAAAAGGCAATCAAAAAGAAGGTAAATTATGCATTAAGTTTCCGTGGCCCTCTATGGCCAGAACAATTTGGGGCGATCATGAGCGCTACAGGAAAACCTATTTTTCTGCCTTTAAAAACAAATATTTTACAGGAGATGGTGCTTTGCGTGATGAGGTAGGATATTATAGAATTACAGGTAGAGTAGATGATGTAATAATTGTATCCGGACACAACTTAGGTACTGCACCAATTGAAGATGCTATTAACGAGCATCCGGCAGTTGCAGAATCGGCAATTGTTGGATTTCCTCACGAAGTAAAAGGTAATGCATTATATGGTTTTGTAATTTTAAAAGAAGTAGGAGAGACCAGAAATCATGAGAATTTAAGAAATGAAATAAATCAAATAATTTCAGAACATGTGGGTCCAATTGCTAAACTAGACAAAATACAGTTTACCCCCGGGCTTCCAAAAACACGCTCTGGTAAAATAATGAGAAGAATTTTAAGGAAAATTGCTTGTAAAGAGACCTCTAATTTAGGTGATACAAGTACCCTATTAAATCCGGAAGTGGTAGAAGAAATCATTAAAGGTGCATTGTAATTAAAAAGCCCTATAAATAATAGGGCTTTTTAATTTATAAAGGTATGTTGCCGTGTTTTCTGTCCGGTCGCTGAGGTTTTTTAGTTTCAAGCATGGCAAAAGCTTTTAACAGCTTTTTTCTGGTTTCGTATGGCTCTATCACTTCATCAATAAAACCTCGTTCTGCTGCACTATATGGGTTGGCAAACTTATCGGCATATTCTGCTTCTTTTTCTTTCCATTTTGCTTCCGGATCTTTAGCAGTTTTAATTTCTTTTTTAAATATAATCTCTGCTGCACCTTTCGCACCCATAACTGCAATTTCTGCTGTAGGCCAAGCAAAATTCATGTCGGCACCAATGTGTTTAGAGTTCATTACATCATATGCTCCGCCATAAGCTTTTCTTGTAATAACAGTAACTCTTGGTACAGTTGCTTCGCTAAAGGCATAAAGCAACTTTGCTCCATGTACAATAATACCATTCCATTCTTGGTCGGTTCCCGGCAAAAATCCTGGTACATCTTCAAAAACTAATAAAGGAATATTAAAACAGTCACAAAAACGAACAAATCTTGCTGCTTTTTTAGAACTGTTAACGTCTAAAACTCCGGCTAAATGCATTGGTTGGTTTGCAACTATACCAATACTTCTTCCTCCTAATCTTGCAAAACCTACAATAATGTTTTCTGCGTAGTCTTTGTGTATTTCGTAAAAAGAATCTTTGTCTATTACACCATTTATAACCTGGTGCATATCATAAGGTTTGTTTGGGTTATCGGGCACAATGGTATCTAACTCCGGTCTAAGCTCATTATCTGTTTCGTATGGTAGATTTTTAGGAAGCTCTTTGTTATTTTGAGGCAAATAGCTTAGTAGTTTTTTAATAGTGTCTAAGCAAGCAACATCATTAGCAGTAGTAATATGTGCTACTCCAGATTTAGAGGCATGTGTGCTGGCGCCACCTAATTCCTCTGAGGTCACGTTCTCGTTGGTAACGGTTTTAACTACATTCGGACCGGTAACAAACATGTAACTGGTATCTTCTACCATGATAGTAAAATCTGTCATTGCCGGAGAATAAACGGCGCCTCCGGCACACGGACCCATTATGGCAGATATTTGAGGAATTACACCAGATGCCTGGACATTTCTGTAAAAAATATCGGCATAACCACCTAAAGACCTTACACCTTCTTGAATTCTGGCACCTCCTGAATCATTTAAACCTATAACTGGAGCACCTACTTTTACAGCTAGGTCCATTATTTTACAGATTTTCTCTGCATGGGTCTCTGAAAGCGAACCGCCAAAAACAGTAAAATCTTGAGCAAAAACATATACTAAACGCCCATTAATTGTTCCGTAGCCGGTTACAACGCCATCACCATATATTTTTTGCTTATCCATACCAAAATCTGTAGTACGGTGCGTTACAAGAGCTCCAATTTCTTCAAAAGAGCCTTCGTCTAATAAATATGCAATACGCTCTCTGGCCGTTAACTTATTACTTTGGTGTTGTTTTTCTATTCTTTTTTCTCCGCCACCAAGTTTTGCTTTATCTAATTTATCTTTAAGAATTGCTTTTTTGTCTTTCATTTTAGTAGTGCTTTACGATTGGTTTTTAGGCAATCTTACTTTTTGTGCATCTTGTAAATATTGTTTAACAGCTAATAATGCTGCAAGCTCTGCTTCTTGTTGTTGATCTTTTTTTATGCTTTCTGCAGCATAATATTTTTTTACAAAATGTGTATCAAAATCGCCAGATCTAAATGCTTCATGTTCGCATACAAACTTGCCAAAAGGTAATGTGGTACTTACGCCGGTTACTTTATAATCTGTTATTGCTTTTCTCATTAGCTCTATAGCTTCTTCTCTTGTTTTGGCGTAGGTTATAAGTTTAGCCAACATTGGATCGTAATAAATAGGGACTTCCATTCCTTCTTTAAAACCATTATCTACTCTAATACCTTTTCCTTTTGGTAATGTATATGTTTTAAGCGTTCCTACACTTGGAAGAAAATCATTTAAGGGGTCTTCTGCGTATACTCTTAGTTCTAATGCGTGCCCATTAATAGTTAGGTCTTGTTGTTTAACCGGTAGTTTTTCTCCTCTGGCAACTCTAATTTGAAGCTCAACTAAATCTAATCCGGTAATCATTTCGGTTACAGGGTGCTCTACCTGAAGCCTTGTATTCATTTCTAAAAAGTAAAAGTTTTTATTTTCATCTAATAAAAACTCAACAGTACCTGCACCCACATAATCACAAGATTTGGCAACACTTATGGCAGCTTGCCCCATTTTTTCTCTAAGTTCTGGAGTAATCACGGCAGAAGGAGCTTCTTCTACAACCTTTTGGTGTCGCCGTTGTATACTACACTCACGTTCAAAAAGATGAATGTAATTACCATGGGTGTCTGCCATTACCTGAATTTCTATATGGCGTGGCGAGGCAATGTATTTTTCTATAAATACAGCACCGTCACCAAAAGCAGATTGGGCTTCACTTATAGCACGCTCCATTTGCGAAGCAAGGTCTGATTCTTTTTCTACAATACGCATTCCTTTACCACCGCCACCGGCAGATGCTTTAATTAAAATTGGGAAGCCTATTTTTTTGGCAATTGCAATCGCTTCGTCTACATTGCTTATAGCTTTATCGGTTCCGGGAACCATGGGAATGTTGTATTGTTTAACAGCTTCTTTGGCTGCTAATTTGCTCCCCATAATTTGTATGGCTTTGGATTTAGGACCAATAAAAGTGATATTGTTTTTTTCTACAGCTTCGGCAAATTGAGCATTTTCACTTAAAAAACCATATCCGGGGTGTATAGCATCAGCGTTTAACTGTTTAGCTACTTCTATAATTTTATTTACTAATAAGTACGATTTATTTGATGGAGGCGGACCAATACACACTGCTTCATCTGCAAATTCAACATGCGGAGCATTACGGTCTGCTTCAGAGAAAACAGCTACGGTTTTAATTCCCATTCTTTTGGCCGTTTTCATTACACGTATAGCAATTTCTCCTCTGTTGGCTACAAGTATTTTTTTCATAAAACTTAGTTTACTATTGGAAAGTTACTAGTAATTGGTTTTTATCTACAGCATTGCCTTTGGCAACTTCAACAGATTTTATTACACCATCTCTGGGCGAGGTAATAATGTTTTCCATTTTCATGGCTTCTAAAATCAAGAGCGTGTCTCCTTCTTTAACTTCAGCCCCTTCAGAAACAGCAATATCTAATATTAAACCGGGCATTGGAGCCTTAATTTGATTAATTTCTTTACTACTTCCGGAAGCAAAGCCAAGAGCTTCTATTAGCTGATCTAAATCATTTTTAATAGCAACGGTGTAAGTATTATTGTTAATAGAAACCTGATATGTTTTTTTATTGAAATCTACCCTTTTTACAGCTGCTTTTATAGATTTATGATTGTGAAGCACATGATATAAATTGTTTCCAAGAGGCTTTACATCTAAATTTTCAACCTTGTTTAAAGAAACAGAAAAATCAAACTCGTTATTTACAGTAGTTTTA
>JBPEWY010000057.1:0-8444 GCA_052032225.1 Flavobacteriaceae bacterium | reverse complement strand
TAAAGAAACTTATAGTTACCATAAATACAGTTGTCTAAAATGGCATCTACTTCTGAAGTCGATAGTCCTCCGGTTAAAGCAACAGCTTTAATCCCTTTATTTTTTAGTTGTTGAACCTGTTCTTTCATTAGTGCCACAAGAGGAGACACAACTATAGCAATGCCTTTTTTTGCCAAAGCAGGAATTTGATAACAAACCGATTTTCCTCCTCCGGTGGGCAATAACGCAACAACATGTTTGCCTTCTAAAACACTTTGTATTATTTGTTCTTGTGGTTCTCTAAACGAATTAAATCCCCAGTATTCTTGTAATATTTGTTTGGGTGTTAGCACTATATAATTTTTTCGGTAGCCTCAATAATGTATTGTGTACGTTCGGCTATGGTTCCGGTAGGCACATCGGTCATATCGTATCCAAAACGCTCGTATGTTTTTTGTAAATAATCATGTATGGCTACTGCTTGCTCAAAACTCTCATACCGTTCACTATCTGATGTATAAATCTCTTTCCAAGGGGGCAGTAAAAAAACATGATCGTAAATATGCTCTTTACACGTTTCTATAAAATATTCCGGATATGCATCACCAATATAATCCATATATGCCAATACATCTGGCAAACCTCTATCTAAAAATACAACATTATTATGGTGTTGTACAGCGTCTAAATATTGTTGTTTTCTACCCTCTAAAAGTTTTTTACTAAATAAAATCGGGTCGGTTAAAAAAAGTTGTTCAATACCTTGTTGTCTGGCTTCTTGAGTTACTTGTCTGGATATTTCAGGAAAACAAACATACCCTTTTTCTTTTAAGGCATTAATAATAGAAGTTTTTCCTGTGCCGGGTCCTCCGGTAATAACTATCTTTTTTGCGCTCACCGTATTTAATTCTTAGAACGGCAAAATAATGAAATACATATTAAACTAAAAAATTGATTTTGATGCAGTATCTTTGCAGTAAAATAGTTGTAAGATTATGCAAAGCAAAAAATCTGAAGACTTTTATAAACGATTAAAAAAAGAGTTATCTAATTCTACACTTTGGCCGGCAGATTACTTGTATAAATTTATTGTTCCTTCTAAAAAAGATAAAATAGAGGCTATACACAATGTATTTAATGATACAGGCGCAGTCATACAAACCAAACAATCGTCTAAAGGCACTTATACCAGTGTTTCGGTTACAGTAAATTTAAAAAATCCTGATGCCGTAATAGCTTACTATAAGGAAGTTGGAAAAATAGAAGGGGTAATTTCGTTATAGCAACTTGCTTTTGCTATGTAAATTTTTGTATTTTGCACCCAGACAACTTTCCACAGATAACCAAACAAGCTTAATTTTTATATTTTGATAGATAATTTAGAATACAATTCAGAGCGTCCTAAGTTAATTATACCCGAATACGGAAGGCACGTGCAAAAAATGGTTGATTATGCGGTGTCTATAGAAGACAGAGAAGAGCGTAATCGTGTTGCAAAAGCAATTATTGCTGTTATGGGTAACTTAAATCCGCATTTGCGCGATGTGCCTGATTTTCAGCATAAGTTATGGGATCAACTATTTATTATGTCTGATTTTAAATTAGATGTAGATTCACCTTTCCCTAAACCCTCTAAAGAAAAACTTCAGGAACGCCCGGAACGCTTAAGATATCCTCAAAATCATCCAAAATATCGTTTTTACGGTAATAACATTCAGAAAATGATAGATATCTGCAATAGTTGGGAAGAAGGCGATTTAAAACAAGCCTTAAAATACGCTATTGCAAACCACATGAAAAAGAGCTACCTGAATTGGAACAAAGATACCGTAGAAGACGATGTGATTTTTGAACATCTTTATGAGCTTAGTGATGGTAAAATTAACTTGGCCAAACACGACGAAGATTTAACCACCAGTAACGAGTTAATGCGAAATAGAGGAAAAAGCAGAAACGGTGGTAAAAAACACCACAAAAGCAACAAACGTAAAAACAGATACTAAAACTTTTTAACTACCTACTTTTATGGGAACCTTTAAGATTGAAGGCGGGCATCAATTAAAAGGTGCTATTACTCCACAAGGCGCTAAAAATGAGGCATTACAAATTTTATGTGCTGTTTTATTAACTCCAGAAAAAGTTACCATTAATAACATACCCGATATTGTAGATGTAAACAAGCTAATTAAATTGCTTGAAAACCTGGGGGTTAAAATAAAGAAAAATGGTAAAGGCTCTTATACTTTTCAGTCAGATGAGATTAATTTAGATTACCTTCAATCTGAACAATTTAAAGAAGATGGTAAGGGGCTTAGAGGTTCTATCATGATTGTTGGTCCGCTTTTAGCCAGATTTGGAAAAGGATATATACCAAAACCCGGAGGAGATAAAATTGGAAGAAGGCGTTTAGATACCCATTTTGAAGGTTTCATAAAGCTGGGAGCAAAGTTTAGGTATAACAGAGAAGAATATTTTTACGGAGTAGAGGCAAAAGAGCTTACCGGTACTTACATGTTGTTAGATGAGGCTTCTGTTACCGGTACAGCCAATATACTAATGGCAGCTGTTTTGGCTAAAGGTACTACTACTATATACAATGCGGCCTGTGAGCCTTATTTGCAGCAGCTGTGTAAAATGCTCAATAGAATGGGAGCCAAAATATCTGGTATTGGCTCTAATTTACTTACTGTAGAAGGTGTTAAAGAGCTTCATGGTACTGAGCATACCATGCTGCCAGACATGATAGAAATTGGTAGTTGGATAGGACTTGCTGCTATGACCAGGAGCGAGCTTACCATAAAAAATGTAAGTTGGGATAACTTAGGACAAATTCCTAATGTGTTTGCAAGATTAGGAATCACGTTAGAGCGTAAAGGAGACGATATCTATATTCCGGAACACACTAATGGTTACGAAATACAAAACTATATTGATGGCTCTATACTAACCATTGCTGATGCTCCTTGGCCGGGCTTTACTCCAGATTTATTGAGTATTGTTTTAGTGGTTGCAACACAAGCAAAAGGAGAGGTACTTGTTCATCAAAAAATGTTTGAAAGCCGATTGTTTTTTGTAGATAAGCTTATAGATATGGGAGCAAAAATTATTCTTTGCGATCCGCATAGAGCAACAGTAATTGGCCATAATTTCAAATCGCAATTAAAGGCTACCACAATGACTTCTCCGGATATTAGAGCCGGAATATCACTTTTAATAGCTGCCTTATCTGCTAAAGGTACTTCTGTAATACATAATATAGAGCAAATAGACAGAGGTTACGAGAATATAGATGAAAGATTAAGGGCTATTGGTGCAAAAATAGAAAGGTTATAATGTAACCTTAAGAAAAAACAGAGCAATTGTTTTTAAGATAATCTTAGCTAAAAATCCTTTAGTTTAATGTTTAACAACATAATTAAAGGAGATTTCTTTGCGCGTGTAAAAGCCTAATTTTTCATATAAGTTTATTGCAATACTGTTGGTGTTTAACACATGCAAAAAAGGTGTTTTGCCTTTGGCTATAATTTTATTTACAACATGTGCAGTTAGTTGTTTTGCATAGCCTTTTCCGGTAAAATTAGGGTGGGTAACAATTGCGCTAACTTCGGTAAAATCATGTAGTTTAATTCGTTCTCCGGCAACAGCAATTAGTTGATTGTTTTTTATTATGCCGTAATAGTTGCCCATTAAATGAGTTTTTTCTTTAAAATATCCCGGCTGAACGGTATTAACCAATGTAAACAACTCTTTTTGGTGTGCAGCTGTTAGTTTTGTTATTGTTGTTGTGATTGGAAGATTAACAGGGTTATTAATTAACATTTGATTACAAACAAGCGTTTTTATGATGTTTACATTTTGTGGAATAGCTGCTACTTCTCCAACCAAATAAAAAGGTTCTTCAGAAACAGCTTTGTTTGTAATCTTTTTTAGAACATGGTTTTCTTTAATAGCTGCAAACGGACAAACATTTGTTGGGTACATTTTAAAGATAGTATTACCCATATTAAAGTTGGCATGGGTTTGGTTTAAGGCATGCCATACAGGATTATTTAATTGTTGTAAGGTATTTGAAAGCAAAGCAACGAGTTAAATTTTGTGTTACTCTTTTTGTTGGTTAATTATTTTTTTAACTATAGCTATTTGCCCTAAATGATAATGTGTATGCTCTATAATGCCCAGAAAGTTTCGGTAGTAAGTGCCGTACTTTTCTTCTACAAAGGTTTCAGATAGCTTTTCTTCGGGCATTTGTTCTATAAGAGAGGCTAATTCTTCGGCATTATTTAAAACGCTAACAATAAAGTTTTTCCAATCGGCTTCAGATTCAAAATTTGGATGATCAAAACTATATTTGTCTTTAGCATCTAACGGACCGCCCTTTACAACTTTTAAAGCGGCTCGAACATAGTAGTCTATGTGATAGACTAATTTTACGATAGAATTTAGCTCATAAACAGAGGCGCTTGCTTTTTTTAAATTCACATCTGCAAGCTGCTCTTTAAGGTTAGAGAATGTCCAGTTTCCTCCAAAATATACTTCTCGTAAGTGTTTAGCAAGTATTTGAGTTGCTTTCATAAATGTATGTTTTTGTAGTAAACAATTTAATCAAATTAAATTTAAAGAAAACTAAAAAGATTAAAGTATCGGAATACATAAATCTACTATGCATTTTTTCTCCGGATGTTCATTAAAATTATTATGATAAATTTCAAAAGGGCTTTTAGGAGCTTTTGTATATCCGCTTTTATTCATCCAACCAAAAAGGCTTTTCCATGCTTGTTCAAATTCATCTATTTTAATTACAAAATTGCCAACAATATGTTTTCCTTTATGAATTGTTGTAGTGCTGATATTTTTATTTAAAGGGATATTTTCAGAAACCGTAATACACGCACTCATTCTAACATTATCTGGTGGAGTATTTTTAAAACTATCGTGAAAAAGGGTAATTAATTTAGTATCTGGGTTTTGCATTAGTTTTTGTGGTATTGCCCATTGTAAAAGTGTGTTATATGCATGATTAATATTTTTATCTCCTTTAAAATTTACACACGCTAAATGTATTTCCGGAAGGTTTTTAATAGTAATAGTTGATTTCATAAAAAATATTAGTTGTTAGGTTTAAAGAGGGTTATGGTGTAATTTAATAATTCGGTAGAACCATGTTTACCGTGCCCGGGAATAATGTGTTTAACATCGGTAAATTTATGTTTTATTGCTAAAACGGTTTTAGACCATTCGGTTACATTAGCATCTTCTAAGTTGCCTTTACTAGCACCTTTAGCTTTAATCAGGCATCCACCAAATAAAGATTTATCGGTCGGAAAATACCCTATGCAATTATCTTGAGTGTGACCTTCTCCCATATAAAAAGCAAAAACTTTTTTGTTTCCTACATTTAGTGCCAAACTATCTGTAAAACTATTTTGAGGGATAATTTTGTTTGTTTGTTTTGCTAACAAAGTAGTTTTGTTTGTTGCAAAAGATGGAATTTTAGCTTTATGAAACTCTTTTAGCCCGCCAAGACAATCATTATGAAAGTGGGTTACAACAACAGCTTTAATAGAAGCGTTTTGCGTTTTACGAATCCAATTAATTAACTCATTTGCTACAGTGTCATTAACGGGAGTATCAAAAACAACAACCTCAGAATTATTTTTAACAAACATACCATTGCAAGGAACATTGCCAAACGATTGCGTTTTTAAAAACGATGTATGAATGTATGTGTTTTCGGCAACTTGTTTAATAAGTAACGATTTGCTTTTGTAAACTAAAGATTCGTTATCAGCTTTTTTACAGGCAGAAATAAACAATACTATAAGTAGATAATAAAAAAAGTGCTTCACAATTTACTAATGTAATAATTAGCAGCTGTGAAGCAAAACAATTTATTGTAAATGACCTATTTTAAAAGGAATTTTAGCATTTTCTTGGTAGTTTCTTACAAAACCAACGTTACTTAGATTAGTGATTTTATTTTCTTTAGCCGAACCGTAAAAAACATCATTGCAATCTACTTTTAATACTAAATTTAGACAACCAATACTATTACCTTTTTAGGAAAGCTAAAGCTTTGTTTTTATATGATTATTTATGTAGTCTTACTTATTAATTTCTTTATTTAATAGTGCTAAAATGTTATTTAAACCTTCTAATAAAGGTCGGTAATGATTAGTTTCTGTGTAATAGCCGGTAAGCATATAAAGCAATAAATTATTTTCGAAAGCAGTAGAATGTAGTAAGTCTAGATTGCTTTTATTTGTTGAATTAAATACAACAGTGAGCTCTTTGGGTAATCCAACATGATGTATTACCGTTTTAATATTGTATTTTTTTTCTAAAAAAACGTTAAGTACTTTTTCCCTTTGATTTGCTAATTCTTTTTCCTGCTTACTTATATCTTCTAATGTAGCAATCCAATTTGTAAGTAAAACTCTGAGTTTAGTATTAGAAATATCTTTTAGGCTTCCCGAGTTAATCATTTCGTTTAATAACGAATAGTTAGGATTGTAAGAAATATCGTTTGCTAAAGAATTATACAACAGTTTTGAAAATTCTTTTTCTGAAGGCATTTGGCTAGGGTCGTTTATATATTCAATTAATTTTTTTGCGCCCAAGTAATTATTCTTGTTTACATCTAATAACACTTCTAACTTCTTTTTACTTGTTAAAAACTCTTTTTGTAAACCAACCAAATAAATATGCTCTTTCTCCTGTAAAGCTCTTTCTTGGTTTTTATTGTTTATGGCAAGAGCAATCAAAATTCCTATTACAACTAAAACAATTTCGCCAATAGCATAAATTAAATAGTTAGAAATTTTGTTTTGTTTGAGGAGTTTTTGCCTAATACTTCTAAAAAATTTAAGCATTATTTAGTACTTTAAATAAGGAAATGTTATGTTTAGTAAAGTACTAAATATTAAGGTTATATTACTGTTTATGTTAATATTAATTTTAACAAGAATTAACTAAATAACTCCCAACGGTTTAAAAGGCAAAAATGTTTTCCAGTTAGTACCAAAGTAGTTTGTTAAAAACCCAGAAACTATTTTGTTATGTGTTTTTATTTTATTGTAAGTTAAAGGATTTAAAGCACAACTTTCAAAAATAAAATCAACATTAAATTTATTCTTAAAATCAATCATTTCATTACTTTTAGTAGCATTAATACCACTAATTATAAAACTTAACTTACCTTTTTTAAAAATAGCTTTTATTTTTTCTTTAGAGGTTTTTAAGGTTAAATATTCAACTACAGCTGTATTATAACTTTTAATTGAATCTATATGCTTTTTGGTTATGTTTTTTTGTTTAAAATAAGAAGCTATTGTAAAGGCATTACTTGATTGCGGATAAATAGAAATGAAAGTTAATATTAGAATTATTTTTTTAAGCATAGTGTTTTTAAAATAAAAGACGATTTAAAGGTAACGATGTTGCAAGTTCAGATTATTCATGCACCTTTATCCATTCTATATTGGTGCTGTCTTTAAATTTTATAACCAGGTGTTTTTGGTGTAGGACAAAGAAACCAAGCTTTTTTTCTGAAATTAAATAATAGTAATGATTGTTAACTGTTTTAGTTGGTTTTCCTAATAGAGTTAAAATTTCTTTTTTGCTGAGTTTTCTAATGGTGTCATTATACAACACGTCTAAATACATTTTTTCTCTGTAAGTATATTCATTGTTACGTTTTTCTTGCCATTGTGATTTATTAAATTTTTGAGCTTGATTAGTAGGAGTAGAGGTTGAACTGGTTTTATCATCAGCACAAGACAAAAAACAAAGCAATAGGAGCAATAAAATTGTTTTTTTCATAACAACGAATGTTAGCTGTAAAAATGTGTAAACTCTCTTAGCGAAATAAAATTAACACTGTTATCAGCATTAATTCTTTTGGTTACATCTTTTGTATATGATTTAATATCATCTCCCATTTTCTTTAATAGTCTGCTAATTTTTTTCTTACGCATGCCTTTTACATTTTTTAAATGCTCTAAACTTTTAAACCATAAAGAGGGAGTATCAAACAGTAAAAGTGTATTGTCTAATTTTTTGCCTTTTACAGATAAGATTCTGTTTGTATTTGAAGAAAATTTAAGTTCTATGGTATCTAACTTTTTAAAACTAAACCTAAAGTCTAAAATATCATCGTAGCTTTCCGGTAAAACAATAAAAATTTTTATGTTACTTATGCCATAGGTAGATTCAGTGCTGTTATCTCTTTTGTTTAAGGCTTCTATAAGAGGTACAATTAAACTTTCTACATACAAAACAGATAAGATTTCTAACTGTTTAGCTTTTTTATCAATACGTCTTAAAATCAAAAAAATTATTACCAATACTAAAACAGTTATAATAGATTGGTAAATAATATTAGATGCTTTAAACAAACCTGATGTTAATACAGCAATAACGGCAGCGATTATAACATCTTTTATTATGGCTAAAATGTTATTCATTTA